>JAYQQG010000004.1:0-62459 GCA_038145765.1 Verrucomicrobiales bacterium | reverse complement strand
GTTCATTACATGCACAAGGGCCATGCCATCGCAGCCTATAATTATGCATTTATGATGTTGAAACTGGATGAAAATGCGGGCCATGAGGTGAGGTCTTCTTTTGGACGTGGTGCGAGCGAGCATGTGCCTTCAATGTTTAATCACGGATGTATGGAATTATTGCATGCCCAAGAAATGTCAGAGCATGCACGATCTTTGGGCTTATCTCAGGGCAAAAACTGGTATGGGTCCTATCGTCGTAAACAGTTTGTCGAACTCACCAGAGAATCTTTGATATCAGCTGAGCGTTATCTGAAGAGGGCCTATGAAGCCGGCCACCCTCATGCCGAAGAGGTGCTCATCGCTGTTTATGGTCAAATGGATTTGCACGGGTTTAAACCGATTTATTCCACTTTTAAAAAACAGTTTTCCGGCAAGCCTTTTAATCCCGGGCCCTTTGAACTCGACCGTTCGGACGTCATCGTGATCGAGTAACTCCATCGAATACCCTTGCGATTTTTGGCCTCTAAAGGCACATATTCGGGCGATGGGTGTTCGCGTTTTCATCTATTTTCTGTTGAGCGCAGCCGTTTTGGGGGCGCCGTCGCAGCATGATGCCATTCCTGTGTTGCTGCGCCGTTGCACCATGTGCCACGGGCAAACGCTGCAGGATGGCGGGGTGGATTTGCGGACGAAGGCTTCGATGCTGGCAAGCAAGGCGTTCGTTTCCGGCAAGCCGGAGGAGAGCCCTTTAATCAAGCGCATCGTCTCACGGGCCTGTCCGCCGGATCAAAACATCAGCATGGCCGGCATCGAACGGATGAGCGATGGAGAGCTCAAGACGCTTCGCGACTGGATTGCCGCCGGGGCGCCGGAGGTGAAACAGCAACTCGCGCCGCAAAAGGTGGATTCCAAGGCCCGCGAGCATTGGGCGTTTCAGTCGCCACAACGGGCCGAGGTGCCGCGGGTGAAAGCGATCGGGCGCGTGGCCAACCCCATCGATGCCTTCCTGCTGAAACAGCTAGAGGCCAGGGGACTTTCGTTTTCTGCCGAGACCGACAAGCTTACTTTACTGCGTCGGGTGACTTTTGACCTCACGGGCCTGCCGCCGACTACCGATGAAATGGCGGCGTTTCTCAAGGATGACAGCCCAACGGCACTGGAAAAGGTGGTCGATCGGCTGCTCGCCTCGCCGGCGTATGGCGTGCGTTGGGGCCGGCATTGGTTGGACATGGCGGGCTATTCCGATTCCGAGGGCAAACGCAATGCGGACATGATCCGCGAGCACGCCTGGAAATATCGCGACTACGTCATCAACGCCTTCAATGCCGACAAGCCCTACGACCAGTTTTTGCTCGAGCAAATTGCCGGCGATGAGCTGGTGGATTACCTCGATGCCGAGGCGGTGAATGCCAATGTGATTGAGAAGCTTGTCGCCACCGGCTTCCTGCGCATGGCGCCCGATGGCACGAGCGCCAATCCGGTGAACCGCGTGGAGGATCGCCTGCAGGTGATTGATGATGAGCTGCAGATCCTCGCCGGCGGTGTGCTCGGCCTCACGCTCAAGTGCGCCAAGTGTCACGATCACAAATACGACCCCATCAGCCAGCGCGATTACTATTCCTTCGCCGCCATCTTCAAGGCCGCCTACGACGAGTATAATTGGCTGACGCCGCAGGCTTTTCGTAATCAATGGAAAGGCAGCAGTCGCCGGCACCTTGCCGTGGCCTTGCCCGCGGAACGCAAGGCGGTGGAGGCGCACAACGCGAAAATTGACAAAGAGCTGCAGCCGCTGGAGGAAAAGTTCAAGACCGTGAAAGGCAAAGAGCGCGGGGAGCTGAAAAAGAAAATCGACGCGCTGAAGGCCAAGAAACAATCGCTGCCGCTGATCCGCGCCCTGTGGGATCGCGGGGAAGCCTCGCCCACCTACGTGTACCTGCGCGGCACTCCCGGTAGCACGGGGCCGCTGGTTGGGCCGGCCTTGCCGGTGGTGTTTTCCAAAAAACCCTTCCAACCGGCCAAGGCCATCGGAGCCAACAAAACCGGCAATCGACTGGCACTGGCTCGTTGGATCACGAGTCCGGAACATCCGCTCACCGCACGCGTGTGGGTGAACCGCGTTTGGAAACATCACTTTGGCCGCGGCATCGTCAGCAGTCTCGATAACTTTGGCAAACTTGGCACGCCGCCGACGCATCCGGAATTGCTCGACTGGCTGGCGCGTGAATTGGTGGATCATAAGTGGAGCACCAAGCACCTGCACCGACTCATTTGCACCAGCACAGCTTATCGGCAATCCTCTGTGAAATCCGGCGCGGCCACGCGATTGGATCCGGACAATCATCTGCTCTCCCGCATGCCCATGCGGCGGTTGGATGCCGAGGAACTGCACGATGGATTGATCGCCATCACCGGCCGGCTCAATGCGAAGCTGGGCGGCAAGCCCGATGACGTGCAGGTGCGCGAGGGCGGTTACGTGACCGGCAAACCGGGCGAAGGCGGCTGGCGGCGCAGCGTGTACATCCGCCAACGCCGCAAGCACATGATGACGCTGCTCGAGACTTTTGATCTGCCGGCGATGAATCCCAACTGTGTCACCCGCATCAATTCCACCGTGGTACAGCAGCCGCTGTTTCTGCTGCATGACAAGGTCGTGCACGGCCTCACGCGCAAGCTGGCGACGGATCTGCAAAAGGAAGCGGAGGGCATCGAGCCGGTTGTGCGGCTGGCCTTCGAGCGCATCGTGAACCGGCCGCCGACGCAGGAGGAATTGAAACAAACCGTTGCCGCGATGAAAGCCTTGGAAGCCGAATACACCAAGGCCGGCACCGACGGACAACGCAACAAGGCGCTCGCCGAAGTGTGCCACGCGCTCTTCAACAGCGCCGCGTTTTTATACATTGATTAGCATGATCGAAATGAACAAGGATGCTCATGATATTCAGGATTCAATTTTATATCCTGAACATCGTCCCTATCCCTGTTAACCAAAAATGAAAACCAATCCTGTAACCCGTCGGCAGTTTTTTGACAGCGTGCAGAACGGCCTGTACGGCGCGGCATTGGCCTCATTGCTGACGCGCGATTTGTACGGCAAGGAGCCGCACCACAAGCCGGCACTGCCGATGGACACGCGCCCGCGCCAGCCGCACTTTGCGCCGCGGGCCAAGGCGGTCATCCAGTTTTGCATGCAGGGCGGGCCATCGCAGGTGGATCTGTTTGATCCCAAGCCGGCGCTGAACAAGTATCACGGGCAGGAAGCACCCGAGGAATTCACCAAGGTCGCCCCGGCCGGTCGCAGCATGAAGGGCAAGGTGATGCGCAGTCACTGGAAGTTTGCCCGGCATGGCCAAAGCGGCGCGTGGGTGAGCGAGCTGTTGCCGCATACCGCCAAGGTGATCGACGAGATCGCGATCATCCGCTCGATGTACAACGTGCACGAAAACCACGAGCCGGCCTGTTACAAGTGGCAGAGCGGCGAAATTTTTCCCGGCCACCCGACGCTCGGCGCGTGGGTGACGTACGGGCTCGGTAGTGAAAACCAAAATCTGCCCGCTTACGTGGTGTTGGCCGATCCGCAAAACCGGTTGCCGGTCAATAACGTCGAGAACTGGATGAGCGGTTATCTGCCGCCGCTGTATCAGGGCACGCAGATTAAGAGTGAAGGCACGCCGATGCTGCACATCAAACCGGATTATGAGGAGCCCGCCAGCATCACCGCCGCCAAACGTAACCTCATCAACGCGCTCGATCGCATGCACAAGGCCAAGCGGCCGAACCAGCCCGTGCTCGATTCGCGCATTGCCAATTACCAAATGGCCGCCCGCATGCAGGTGCAGGCCAGCGAGGCACTTGATGTCTCCAGTGAGACCGAGGTCACCCGCGCCTTGTACGGCATCGGCGAAAAAGAAACGGATAATTTCGGTAAACGCTGCCTCATGGCCCGCCGCCTCGTGGAGCGCGGTGTGCGCTTCGTGCAGATTTATCCGCGCGGCCAAATGTGGGACAACCACAGCAACATTAAAACTTCACTGCCCGCCGCCTGTCGTCAGAGCGACAAACCCTGCGCTGCGCTCCTGCGCGATCTGCGCCAGCGCGGTCTGCTCGATGATGTGCTCGTCCTGTGGGGTGGTGAATTCGGCCGCCTACCCATGGCGCAAGGCGACTACGCCAAGGCCGGGCGCGATCACGGCCCCAGCGGTTTCACCAACTGGATGGCTGGTGGTGGCGTGAAAGGGGGCGTTGTCCATGGCGAAACCGATGACATTGGCTACGGCGCCGTGAAGGACCGCGTCAGCATTCAGGACTGGCACGCCACCATCCTGCACCAGCTCGGCATGGACCACGAGAAACTCACCGTCGACCGCAACGGTCTCGAGGAACGGCTGACCCACACCTATCCCACGCGGGTGGTGAAGGAGATTCTATAGCATGCTGCGCTGGCTGGCAGGATTGGTGCTGGCAATCAGTTTGTACGCCACTGACTGGCCATCCTTTCGCGGGCCACAAGCTTCAGGTGTAGCTGATGGCCAAACATTGCCCGCCGAATGGAACGCCGCCACGGGAAAGGGTGTGTTGTTTCAAGTGGCAATTCCCGGGCTGGCGCATTCTTCACCCATCATTTCGGGTGATCGATTATTTCTCACCTCGGCCGTGAGCAGTATTGCGGATCCCACTTTTAAGCCCGGCTTGTACGGGGCTGGGACTGCGGCGGCGGATCGTTCCGTGCATGAGTGGCGGGTTATTTGTTTGGACAAAAACACCGGCAAGACGTTGTGGTCGCAGGTGGCGGTAAAAAAGAAGCCGACCGACAAGCGTCATATCAAGGCGACGTACGCAAACTCCACACCGGTGACAGACGGAAAACATGTCGTGGCATTTTTTGGTTCGGAAGGTTTGGCTGCATACACGGTTGCCGGGAAACTCTTATGGAAGAAAAACCTCGGCCGTCTCGACGTGGGCGCCTATGACCTGCCGGAGTACGAATGGGGCTCGGCCAGTTCGCCGATCATTTGGCGCGGCAAGGTGATCGTGCAGTGCGACGCGCAGAAGGGTTCGTTCATCGCGGCGTTTGATGTGAAAACCGGCAAGGAGCTTTGGCGCACGGCGCGTGATGAGCTGCCATCGTGGGGCACGCCGAATGTGTGGCCGGGCCAGGTCCCCGAACTGGTTGCCAACGGGTCCAAATTCATCCGTGGCTATGATCCGGCAACCGGCAAGGAACTTTGGCGGCTTGGTGGTAGTGCGAAAATCTCGGCGCCCACACCGGTGTTCGATGGGGATCGCATTCTAGTGTCCAGCGGTCGCCATCCTGAGCGGCCGATTTTTTGTCTGCGCGCGGGCGGACGAGGAGACATCACTGGCAGTGAACATGTCGCCTGGCAAAACCGTCGCGGCCCGTACATGCCCACGCCACTCATCTACCGCGGCAAAGTTTATGCGTTGAACAACAGCGGGCTAATCGGCTGCTTCGACCTGAAGACCGGCAAGGAGCACTATTACGAGCGCATCCGCCACCGCGGGCACGGCTTTAGCGCCTCACCGGTGGCGGCAGATGGCAAAATCTATTGTGCCGGTGAAGATGGCATTATGTTTGTGCTGGAAGCGGGCGAGCGATTCAAGCCGCCGAAGTTCCATCAAGTCGGCGAAACACTGATGGCGACGCCGGCGATTTCAGATGGGGTCCTTTATTTGAGGGGAACGAGAACGCTTTTTGCCGTGGGCAAAAAGAAGTCTCAATGACCAATTTTCAATGACCATGGAATTACCAAGTCCCATTTGGGCTCTTGGGTATTGGTCATTCCTTGGGATTTGGACCTTGGCCTCAGGGTATTTCATTTCTCTTTCTCGAATGCCCAATTTCTTGTACCGTCAAAGGAGTAGTTATGCTTGAGCTACAACACGGCCAATTTTCCCCCAACTGCGCAGGCTTTTCCCGTCGCACGGCGTTGAAGGCGGGCTTTCTCGGGGCACTCGGGCTTTCGAGTGCGGACTTGATGCGGCTGCGTGCGGAGGGCACGGCCAAGCGCAATGGCAAGTCGGTGATTTTGATTTGGCTCGATGGCGGGCCGAGCCACATGGAGACTTACGATCCCAAACCTGCCGCGCCCAGGGAATACCGCGGGCCGTGGCTGGACATGCCGACGAATGTGCCTGGGATTCGCTTTTCCGAAATGCTGCCGCTGCAGGCCAAGCATGCGGATAAAATGTGCGTGCTGCGCTCGGTGCATCATGACAATGGCGACCATTTTGCCGCCGCGCACTGGATGTTGACCGGCCGATATGGAAGCACCTCCAAGGATAAGGCCCAGAAATTTCCCTCCGTGGGGTCCTGTGTGAGTCGTGCGAAAGGCCCCAATACCCAAGGCATGCCGGCCTATGTGGGATTACCGGCCGCCGAGAGTGTTTATCTGTATCCCGGCTATCAAGGCGCGGCGTATTTAGGTTCGGCGTTTAATCCGTTTCAGTTGAACATGAAACAGAAATACTTGGCCGCCCGCTCGACAGCCAAGATACAGAAAGCGCCCGTGCTGGATAATCTCGAGGAACAAAGCGGCCGCGTGCAGAGCCGGGTGAGCCTCCTGGAAAACCTCGACCAAATTAATCGTAAAATCGACCAGACCGGTTCCATCGAGGCGTTGGATCGTTATCAGCAGGAAGCCGTGGATATGGTATTGAGCGGTCGAGCGCGTGAGGCGTTCGATATCGATCGTGAAAACACCAAACTGCGTGATTTGTACGGTCGCGGGCCTTGGGGACACTATACCCTGATGGCGCGGCGGTTGGTGGAACAGGGAGTGAGTTTTGTGACGGTTGATATGCCTCACTGGGATAACCATTCCAAAATCAAAACCGCGCTGGAGGATCGTTTGCCTTATTTGGATCAGGCAGTGGCCGGGTTGCTGGAAGATTTGAAACAACGCGGCATGCTAGATGACGTGCTGGTGGTGGTGATGGGCGAATTTGGCCGCACCCCGAAACTCAATAGTGGCCAACCCGGCATCCCCATTCCCGGCCGCGACCACTGGGGGCAGGCGATGAGCGTTGTGTTGGCTGGAGGCGGACTGAAGACGGGCCAAGTTATTGGTGCCACCAACTCGAAAGCGGAGTATCCGGTATCGCGTGCGTTGAAGCCCGATGATGTGTTGGCGACGATTTACACGGTGCTCGGCATCGATCCGCAATTGAGCTTTAATGATTTTGCAGGGCGGCCGGTGCCGCTGGTCGATCACGGCCAAGCGATCCGGGAAATTCTTTAGGGAATACTTGGGCTAATCGGCCACTTCCACCGTCATCGCCAACTGCACGGCAGCGTTGAGGGGCATTTCGTTGATGCCGAGGGCGAGCCGGGTGTGTTGGCCGCGGTCGCCGAAGATTTCGGCCATGAGGTCGGAAGCCCCATTGAGCACCTGCGGATGGCCGCGAAAGCCTTCGGCGCAATGGACGTAGCCTTCAATCCGGACAATGGTCTTCACCTTGTCGAGATCGCCCGTGGCCGCTTTGATTTGCGCGAGCGCATTCAGGGCAGCCTGGCGTGCGGCCTGGTAGCCATCTTCTTCAGATAGATCGGCGCCTAGTTTGCCGGCATATGCGATTTCGCCGTTACGAAAAGGGAGCTGACCGGAGGTGTAGATCAGGTTGCCTGTGCGGATCCATGGCTGATAAGCAGCCACGGCGGCCGGAGCTTCGGGCAGGGTAATACTGAGTTCAGTGAGTTTGGCTTCGATGGACATCTCGATTAAATGGAAGGAACTCGCCTTACCCGGTCAAAACAGCTCCGTCAGGGGGCGGCCTTTTTCGAGGATGTTGAAGGGGCGGCCGGTAACGTCGGTGGCAGTGAGGTCGTCGATGCCCATGGCGTGGTAGACGGTGTGGGCGATGTTTTCCGGCCCCATGACTTTCTCGGTGGGGTACTCGGCAAACTCATCGGTCTTGCCAAAGGTTTGGCCGCCTTGGATACCGCCGCCGGCGAGCACGATGCTTTGGCAGGCGGTCCAGTGATCGCGACCGGCGCCTTTCACACCGCCGGAACGGGGATCGCCAATCTTCGGTTTGCGGCCCATCTCACTGGTGAGCACGACGAGGGTGGAATCCAGCAGGCCGCGTTGGTCGAGATCCTCCAGCAGCGCGCTGTAGCAGCGATCGAATCGCGGCAGGAGATCTTCCTTGAGGCATTCGAAATTGTTGCCGTGCGTATCCCAGCCGCCGGCGCTGCGACATTTCTTGGCGAGCGGGCTGTTGATGCCGTCGACCTTCCAGAACACCGTGACAAACGGCACGCCAGCCTCAACCAATCGGCGGGCCATCAGCATACTCATGCCGTTGAGATGTTCGCCGTAACGTTCGCGCACTTTCTTCGGCTCGTTGGCGATGTCAAACGCGCCCGCGGTGGCGGTGCTGTTGAGCAGCTCAAAGGCTTTTTGTTGTTGCCGCGTATAATTGGAGATGGCCGGATCATTCTCGGCAGCGGCCCGGGCGTTGTTGACGGCCTCGAGGAACACCTTGCGGTCGGCGAGGCGTTTGCGGTCGAGACCTTCGGTAAGCGTGAGTGAGGGCGCGGTGAATTTCAGCGGCGCCTCGTGCCGACCGTAAATGTAAAAGGGATCATGCTCCAAGCCGAGGCGTCCGGCGAATTGGCCGGGGCGCGTGTAGGGTGCGCGGCTGGGTTTGGTGGGCAGGGTGATGACCTGCGGCAGCTTTGGATGCTTCGGCCGGCGCTGGCCGATCACCGTGCCCATGTAGGGGGCGTCGGTGGCGTAAGGACGACGGTTGTTGCCTTGCGTGCGGAAAGTGAGGTCCGGCACGTTGCCGGTGAGGTTGTAATAATATCCGGCATGATGGTCGCCGGTGGCCTGTCCGCCATCGCCGACCGACCGCACGATGGCCAGATGCTTGCCCTGCTTGGCGGTGAGCGGCAGGTGCTCGCAAATCTCCACGCCGGGTGCGGTGGTCTTGATGGGATTGAAGGGACCGCGGTACGCCATGGGGGCTTCGGGTTTCATGTCCCACATGTCGATGTGAGACGAGCCGCCACAGAGGAAAAACAGGATGACGGATTTGGCGGGTTTTTTGCGGCCACCCAGGGGATTGGTCGGTGCGCCCAGCAGTGTGTCCGGCGCGAACTTCAACCCGCCCGCGGCGGCCGTCGAGGCCATGAGAAAGGTGCGCCGATCCATGGAGGAATTTTCATTTTTCAAAGATCAATTTACAAGGAATTTGTTTGATAATTGAAAATTGTGCCTTGAGAATTTGCCCAATGAAACACGCCTTATTTCTCCTCGCGACTTCCGTTTTTCTTCTCGGCGCTGAGCCGAAGGCCTTTATCAACGGCACTGGCCCCGGTTGGCGGGCGATGACGGAGAAGGATTTTATCAACGTCAATTGCAAGGAGGACACGTGGAGCTGGGGCAAGGATGGGCTCATCAAATGCACCGGCAATCCCGTGGGTGTGATCCGGACCAAGAAGATGGTGACCAATCTCGAGCTGGTCGTGCAATGGCGGCACCTCAAACACGCCGGCAACAGCGGGGTATTCCTATGGGCCACGCCGGACAGCATTAAGAATTTGGAAGCCGGCAAAGGCCGCCTGCCCGCAGGTATCGAGGTGCAGGTTCTGGATCTCGGCTACGAGACCAATTGGGAAAGAGGGCGGGGCAAGCCGAGCGACTGGTTCACCAGCCATGGCGATGTGTTCCCCACCGGTAACGCCCGCATGAAGGCGTTCACGCCGCAGATTACTTACAAGAAAAAGGACGGCACCGAGTACGTGGTAGGCAAACCCAATAGCAGCCGAAGTTTTCCCACACAACGGCTCACCAAACCGGCCGGCGAGTGGAATCACTACTACATCCGCGCCATCAACGGTGAAGTGCGCCTGTGGGTGAACGGCGTGGAAGTCAGCGGCGGCACTGAATGCAAGCCGGCGACGGGGTATCTGTGCCTCGAGAGCGAAGGTGCTCCGATCGAATTCAAGGGGCTGCGCATCCGCGAGTTGCCGTAGGGCAGCTTGAGAGAATATGTCCGCCGATTCTCGGTGAAATTCTCGTTCAACATTCTAGAAATAGCGTGGTTAATGTGTGGGCCTAGAGTTTTTGGGGTATGCCGATTAGAAAAAATCATTTTTTGTGAAAGAATTCATATGGCCTTGGCGAATAAGAGGTAGGGAATCCTAGGAGAATCCCGACATTACACGGTGGTGGTTCCCCGTGTTAATGGGTTGTGCTAAATGGCGGTGCCCTTCCGGGGGCACCGTTCATTTTTTTGGCGGCTTTAGGTTTGGGTGAGACTGTGGCAGGCTTGCGGCCGGTGAAAGAGAGCTGGTCGGCGACAATATCCGTGGTTGAAGATGCGGGCCGTCCGTGGTGGCTGTGGTTGCATGTCCTCAGTTTGGATGCGGTCCTAGTGGCTTTGGTTGCGCAAGAGGCGTTTGCCTGGAGTGCGGGGGCAACCTTAAGTGGAATAGAGCGAGGGATACTTGCGTTGTGTGCGTGGTTGGCTTATTGCGGGGATCGGTTGCTGGACGCGCGGCGTTTGAAGGGGCCAGTGGATTCGGCCCGGCACGAGTTTGCCCGGATGCACACGAACCCATTGAGCGTGGCATGGGGGCTTGGTTTATTGGGGGTAGTGATTCTGGCCGGGCAATTGCCGCGTTCTGAACTGCTGGCAGGAGGCGCGTTGGCTGCAGGGGTGTGCGGATATTTTTTCCTGCAACATCACAAAAAGATGCTGGCGTTGGCCGGGCGAGTAAAAGAATTCATGGCCGGGGTTGGCTTTGCAGCGTGGACCTTATTTTTTGTCCTGATGAAAGCCCCTTTTTCCATGCCGTTAGCCCTGTTGGGGATTGCTTGGGCCTGTATATGCAGCTTGAACTGCCTGCTTATTGCAGGATGGGACCGGGCGCGGGATCGGGCGATGGGACAGCACTCGATGGCGCGGCAGTGGCCGGGCATGGAAACGGCTTTGCCGAGGCTGGCAATGGCACCGCTGCTCTTGGCGGGGGCAGCGCCGGTGCTGGAGGTTGCTTTGCTGCCCTTGGCGGTGGCGTTGGCGGGCAGCGCGTTGGCTTTGCTGGAGCTAGCGCGGCGCGCGCCGGAGATGGATCCGGAACTGCGCCGGGTGTGGGCAGATGCGGTTTTGTGGGTGCCGGTTTTTATTTTGTGGTGAACCAAGGGCAACCCAGTGGGTTTCCAGTGCTGCCGGCGCCTTGCCGGCAGGGGGATGGCTTTGGGCCTGCCGGCGGGGCACCGGCGGCACGGGGTGGCATGGGCAGCACGTTTGATAAGATGGCGCGGCTGTATCGGTGGCTAGAGTATGTGGCGTTTCAAAAAGACTTGGAACGGTGCCGGTTTGCCTTGTTGCCGGCTCTGGAGGGATGTCAGCGGGTGCTGACCATCGGCGAAGGTGACGGGCGATTTGTGGCGGAACTGGTGCGGCGGTACCCGACTATCGAGGTGGATTGTCTTGAAGGAAGTGCTGCGATGATTGCTCGAGCCAAGGAGCGATTGCCCGGGGGAACATCGGCGACTTTTTACCATGTGGATGCCTTGGCTTGGGAGTATCCGGCTGATAGGTATGATGCGGTGGTGACGTGTTTCTTTTTGGATTGTTTTACCGCATCCACCTTGTCCGGCTGGCTGGATCGATCGCGGCGGACGTTGCGGCCATCAGGATTATGGGCGGTGGCCGAGTTTTCCGATACCCAAACGGGCTGGCGGCGCTGGAGTCACCGGCTGTTGCTGTCGGTCATGTATGCCTTTTTTCGCGTGATGACCCGGCTGGAGGCAGGGGCGTTGCCGGATTGGAAAGGCATCTTCATCGAACAGGGCGCGATTCGGGAGCAAGGAGGCGGCTTGCGTGGCGGCCTGATGGAATGGTCGGTTTGGCGATGGGGCAGGAGTGAAATGACTCGCTAAATCGGAGGATTTAGTCCATAACCCGCGCGTGATGGACGCGGAGATTCGTAACGCGCAGGGAGAGAAACTGGAGTACGCCTTTCATGCCGCCCAAGGCGATTGCCCGTTTACGGCCGTGATTGGGCACGGAGTCACGGCTAATATGGACCGCCCGTTTGTGGTCGCCTTGGCCAAAGGCTTGGCCATGGCGGGCATTCCCGCCTTACGATTTTCCTTCTCTGGGAACGGCGGCTCGGAAGGGTGCTTTCAAGATTCCTGTGTGAGCAAGGAAGTGGAGGATCTGGGTGTGGTGATCGATTCCCTTAAGGCGCAAGGCCGCCGCATTGCGTATCTGGGCCACAGTATGGGCGGTGCGGTGGGTGTGAAACGGGCTGCGGCCGATGACCGGATTGAGTTGCTGGTTTCCCTTGCGGGCATGGTGCACACGGCCAAGTTTTCCGAGGTGGAATTTGGCGAGGAAACTCCCGGCAGCGGCTGCATGTGGGGCAAAGAAGAATACCCGCTTACGCAGACGTTTGTGGATGACATGAACGAGATTGGCAGTGTGCTTGAGCTGGGTGCCCAGATCAAAATCCCATGGCTGCTGGTGCACGGCACGGTGGATGACGTAGTGCCGATTGAGGAATCCCGCGAGATCTTTGCCTTGGCTCAAGAACCCAAGGAATTATTCGAAATCGAAAACTGCGATCACGTTTTCGATCCGGAAACCGATCCGGAATCATTACCGGCCATGGTCAGTAAAGTGACCGAGTGGCTGCTGCCCAAGACGATGGGCGGGGCTTCCTGACCTGAGGTTTTCCTAGTAATCCGTTGGAAGTTCTCAACAATCATTCATGCTGGCATAATTATTGCGGTATCACGGCTATTGGTTTGGACGGAGTTGAAGAAACGCCTGAAAAATCAGCAACAACTCGAAACAGCTGCGTGAAATTGACGCATGATAGCAGAAAATCACGCAGGTAAATCGAAAAACCATAAAACAGGAGAAAACAATGAAATTAACTCAAAAGGTTCGTAAGCTGATGGCTGACCGCAAGGCGGCTTTCACTTTGATTGAACTGTTGGTTGTGATCGCCATTATTGGTATTCTGGCCAGCATGTTGTTACCGACCTTGGCCAAGGCGAAAGCCAAAGCCAATCGCATGAAATGCGCCAACAAGCTGGGCCAAATCGGCAAAGCATATCAGGGTTACGCAACCAGCGCGGATGGATTTTTCCATCTGGATGATCCGGCACTGGCCAACCGCGATAATAATCTTATGAAAGCCAAGGGCTGGCGTGACTGGCAAAACCCCTATCAGGTCGCCGGTTGGATGCGGGGTTTTGAGTATGTGGATCAATTAGGCAAGGCCGAAGCGGCCGTTTCGCCTTCGGATCCCAAGGCTTACTCAAACCACATGAAGCAGATGAACAATGCCGAACACGGCCATAAGCTTTACGGCTGGGAACAATTGAACGGCACGGGCAGTGGTTCGCATGGTTCCTGGATTGATCCGAACCGTCAAAGCTACGCCTTAGCTCAGGGCGCCGATGCGTTGTTGCCCGAGACGATCATCGCGACCACGCGCAATATGGCGACCACCGCTGGGGTGGGCACGACGGAGTTCCTTCGCAAGTTCGGCCATGGTGATGGCTGGGGCGGCGGCTGGAAATACGGCGGCACGGAGATGTACGGTAACGATTGGCGCGGTGAGGCAGTGATGGCGGTGGATAAGGCTGCCTTTGATGCCTACGGCGACAAGGCGGATAACTCCAACTTTGATGCCCAAACCTTGCTGAACCCCCACTTCTACGGGGCGTCTGAATCCAAGGACTATGCCATGAGTGGCCTGACTGAAGGTCAGGGCAACATCGTGATGTCCGATGGCTCCACATCTCAGACATCTGGCGATGCGGAGTACAAAGCCATTGCGGTGAAGCACGCTGAGTCCTACAAGTCAGGCGGGCACCACCAAAAACAAAATTATGGGGGTCCAAACCTCGTGTTTATCCGTCCTTCACAGGCGGGGAACCGTTGGAACTAGACCATCCGGTATTCAAAAGGCGCCACGAGAGTGGCGCCTTTTTTGATGGCCATGATTTTCAACAAGCCAACAAAAAAGCCCCCGTTAACGGGGGCTGTGCAAATCGTTGGGTTCAGTAACGGCTTAGTTCTGGGGCTTGCCCGGAGTGCTGCCGCCTTGATTGGATTCCTCGCTGGAAGGATCACCGCCCTCGGTGTTTTCGTTGGCTTGGCTGTTCTCCGCGTTATCTGCGGCAGTGGGTTCGGTGGGTTCCGCTTCGCCGCCGCAGCCGATGGTCAGGGTAGCCAGAGCGAGAGTTGCTGTGATGGTAACAATGGTTTTTTTCATATTCGGATACTGTTTGCTTGATTGGCAAATAGGGATGCATTGTAATCAAATTCAAAAAATGAGCGAGAGAAAAATTGCTTCATTATCAATTCCGATATTTACCCTAATTCTTTGCATGGGACTCATGCTGGGGTGTGACCGGTCTTCGGTCGAAACGGCGAGTCAAGATGAGGGGCGAGTTAGTCTGCTGAAACTGGCCCAGCAGCCGGACGGGCGGATGCTGCTACGTTCCACCGGCATGCCATTTACCGGGGTTCAGTATGAGAAATGGCCAAATGGAACACCACGTCTGGAATATTCGTTTGTGGAAGGGCTGCGTGAAGGTCCGAGTAAGGCGTGGCATGAAACGGGCCAATTGGGATTGCAGGGGGAATGGAAGCAGGGCCAACCGGTCGGCACCGTGACCGAATGGTCGCCGGATGGCTTGTTAAAGCGCACGATGGTATATCGGGAGGGTAAACTGATCTCTGATGAAACGGGCGCTTCGGAAAAGGCGCAGGTGCAGATTGATGCGGAGTTGAAGCAACGCGAACAGCTGGATCAAAAGGACTGGAAGGATGAGGTGCAGGCACAGGACTTCGAGCGCACGTTTGTTCATCTTTGGGATCGATTGCGGGCGACGCAACACGGTTGGGAGGTCTGGAAGGAATTCCCGTTTGAAGCCATCTCCTGGGGCCAACCGGGGGCACCGGTAATGCACGACTGGGGTATACGGTTGCGAGAATGGAGCGCACCGGCCGAGCAAGTGAACCATAAACAGTGGGAGCAGGGTCTGGGGATATGGGCCGAACAGTATGTATTGGATGAATCTGAATGGCATCAGGAAGAGTTTGATCCGTCCCCGGAAGGGGCTCGTTCTCTGTTTAAATTCACCCTGCATGCGCACACGAAATCAGGAGGGGAGCGGTTGATTTTACGGGGGGCCCTGCGGGTTTATTGGGGAGATACCAAAAATGAGGCCGGGGTCTGGCTGCCCCGGAAACTCGTGGTTGAGAAACTGAGCGAATGGCGCCGGGCCGGAGTTCTTCCCTTTGAAACAGCCGGGTTGCTCAAGGTGCGAAGGGATAATCCGCAGTTTACGCGGGCACGCATTCCGGGAGGGGTCGATCCGGCTCCTTTACTGGTGCGAGACCTGAACGGGGATCATCTGCCAGAGATTATCCCGACCGGTTCCAACCTGATCTATTGGAACCGCGGGGCGTTTCGGTTTGAGCCCGAGCCATTGTTGAGTGGCGGGCGTGGCCAGTTTCCCGATGCGGCGGCGGTCGTGGATTTTACCGGGGATGGCCGGCCGGATTTGTTGACATTCGGGCCGGCTGAAAAGCCCATGGTATTCCCGGGGAAACCCGATGGCCGGTTTGCCGAGCCGCCGTTGATTAGCCTGGAAAAGATTGCGCGGACTCAACTGAGTGACCCATCGGCTGTGGCGGTAGGGGATGTGGATGGGGACGGCGATCTCGATGCCTTTGTCCCGCAATATTTAAATCCTTATACCGCTGGGCGGGCCCCCACACCTTATTACGACGCGCTGGATGGGCTGCCGGCATATTTGTTAATCAATGACGGGAAAGGCCAGTTTACCGATGGCACGGTTGCCGCTGGTTTGGCGGCGAAACGATTGCGGCGGACGTATAGTGCGTCCTTGGTGGATTTGGATGGAGACCATGATTTGGACTTGGTGGTGGTAAGTGATTTCTCCGGACTCGATCTGTACCTCAACGATGGCAAGGGGCGGTTTAACGATATTACCGAGACATTGGGAACCGCCCATTACTCCTTTGGGATGAGCCATGCTTTCGCCGATTTTAATGCAGACGGAAATATGGACCTCTATATGGTGGGGATGGGCTCCACAACGGCGCGGCGTCTGGAACATTTAGGGCTGGGCCGTAAAGGGTTTGAATCGGTGCAGGCGGCCCGGATGAAAATGGGTTACGGCAACCGATTGCTATTAGGCGACGGCCAAGGCGGGTTTAAACAGGCCCCGTATAATCATCAATTGGCCCGGACAGGTTGGGCTTGGGGCTGTACCCCCTGGGATTTTGATAACGATGGAGACCGCGACCTGTACATTGCCAATGGACACATCAGCGGTAAATCCGCAAAAGATTACTGCACTAAATTTTGGCGACACGATATTTACACACCGAAGATCGACGTTAAAAGTGTGGTGATGGCGGGAGTATTCAAGGAATGTCAGTCAGACTTGGGGGTGACCGAGTCATGGAATGGGTTCGAGCATAACGTATTGTATCTGAATCAAGGGAACGGGAATTACCAAAGCATCTCGCATCTACTGGGGCTCTCGATCGAATCCGACTGTCGCTCAGTGGTTTCGGCTGACTTGGATTTGGACGGAAGAGTGGATCTGTTGGTGGTGGAAAAAGAACAGGGCAATGACCGACAGCGGGATGGGCAAATCCGGTTGGTCCGCAATTTATCCCCCAAAGAAAACGCCTGGATCGGGTTACATTTAAAGCCGGAACCCGGCCGGCCGATTTGGGGGGCACGCGTTCGGGTGCATCAAACAAATGGACTGACACAGGAACTGCCGGTGGTCACCGGGGATTCTTGGAAGGCACAGCACGGCACCAGTGTGCATTTTGGGCTGGGAAACGCTGAGGTCGCCAGAATGGAGATCATTTGGCCTGACGGAAAATCAACCGAGTGGCCGAAACCCGATCGCAACCAATACCACACCTTGGAGGGTAGTGAATGAAGCCGCTGGGGGTTGTGCTTTGCTTAATGGTTTGGATGGGATGCGGCCGGGAGGCGCGCGAATCCCCGCCGACGGTTCAGCTTACCGTTCGGTCATCGACCCAATTGCTGGCTCATGACGGCGTTGTTCGAGACAAGGTGACCGGTGAATTGTTTACCGGACTGCTTCGGGATTATACTCCAAATGGAAAACCCAAAGCGGAGATTCATTTTCAGGACGGCAAACGCCATGGGGCCAGTGTGGAATGGCATGCGGACGGCTCCAAGGCGCTCGAGGGTGCATGGGTTCAGGGGATTCCTTCCGGCATCGTTCACGAGTGGTCCAGTGATGGGCTATTGCGCACAGATACTCAGTACAACCAAAAGGGGCAGGTCGTTCGTCGCGAGACACACCCGACTCAAGCGTTGCAAGGCAAGGTGGCTTCGGCAATGGCGGAACGGGAAAGGATGGATCAAACGGTTTGGGCAGGTGAAATGGCGGCTCAAGACCACGAGAAAATATTCGTTCAGCTCTGGGATGCGTTGCGCGAGGCAGAGAATCCATGGGAAGTTATAAAAACGTTTTCGTTTCAATCCTTATCTGCACCGGAATGGGGGAGAATAATTCAGCGGAGTTGGGGCATCGACGAACTCGAACCGAAATCGGAACCACGGGTTTGGACGCGGGAAACTTGGCTGGCACAAATTGCTGAATGGGAACAGGCCGGGTGGTTGTTAGAGGAATCGGAATGGCATCAGGAAAAGTTTGTGCCAGATGCAAGCTCGCCTCAGTCCATTTTCAAAGTACGCCTGCACCTGCGACAGCCCAACCCCGAACCGCGCCGGTTCATTATTCAGGCTTCATTGCATGTCCGGTGGGATGATCAAAAACGCCCGACTAAGTTGGTGGTGGAATCTTTGCGGGCTTGGGAGCGGGCAGGTGAGCCGGTATTTGCGGTGAAAGCCGTTAAAGATTTGACCTTAGATGATCCAAATATTGAGGCCCTGAAACGGCAGGAAGGAGCGAGCATATTTCCAGCACCGCTAATTGTGGAAGATCTGGATGGGGATCAACTGCCGGAAATCATTCTCGGGGGCAGTGGGATTATGTATCGCAACCGCGGAGAATTCCAGTTTGAGAAACAGCCCCTTATTGAGGGGAAACCAATCCGGTTTCGGACCGGGGCATTGGGGGAATTTAATGGAGATGGAATTTTGGATTGGTTTGCGATTGCGCCGGATGGTTGGCCTGTGGTGTTTCCCGGACAAGCCGATGGAAAGGGGTTTCAAAGATCGAATGCAATGATCAGCCGATCCGCACGGTTTACCTTTCCCCAATGCGCGGCAACTGGTGATGTGGATGGAGACGGGGATCTAGACGTGTTTGTCGCTCAATATAAGACTCCGTACGGTGGCGGCCAAATGCCCACCCCGTATTATGATGCCAATGATGGATTTCCCGCGGCATTATTGTTGAACGATGGAACAGGCCGATTTGTGGACGGCACCTTGCAAGCCGGCTTGGGGGCCAAGCGTAACCGCCGGACTTATAGTGCATCCTGCGTGGATTGGGACCGGGATGGCGACTTGGATTTGATGGTCATCAGTGACTTTGCCGGCATTGATCTTTATGAGAATCAGGGGCAGGGAAGATTTAAAGAGGTGACCGATCACTTGGGAAAAACACGCCATAGTTTTGGCATGAGCCATGCCGTGGCGGATTTTGATGGGGACGGTGCGCTGGATATTTACATGGTGGGAATGGGCTCCACCACGGCCCGCCGTTTGGCGGGGCTGGGGCTTGGGGAGAAAGGATTCGAGCATTTGGATGCGGCGCCGGATATGGGTTATGGGAACCGCTTGTTTTTGGGGAATGGACAGGGCCGGTTTGCGCAGGCTTCCTACAATGATCGCCTCGCGCGTACCGGATGGTCATGGGGCTGTTCTCCGTGGGATTTTGATAATGATGGCGACCGCGACTTATATGTGGCCAATGGAATGCTCAGTGCCCGCTCGGCACAGGATTATTGCACCACATTTTGGCGTCACGATATTCGCGATGGGATCTCGACGGAGACTCTGTTAATGCAGGAAGTGTACAATCGCTGCATGAAAGGCCTTGGGAAAGAGGTGTCCTGGAACGGCTACGAACACAATGCCTTGTTGCTTAATGAAGGAGAAGGTCTCTATCTCAACGTGGGATATTTAATGGGGGTCGGTTTCGAATTTGATAGCCGCTCGGTGGTGGCCTCCGATTTGGATGGGGATGGCCGTACGGATTTGATAGTGGTGCAGATGGATCAGTTGACCAATCGCCATGGGACAGGCCGGGCTGAGCATTATCTGCACTTGGTGCGCAACCAACTTTCTCAAGCTGGAAACTGGCTGGCGGTCCAGTTTAACCCGGCCGATAATCCAATTGGTACCACAGTAACCGTGCGTACAGCTGAAAGGGCGCAAGTGTTGCCCGTGGTGACCGGTGATTCCTATAATGCGCAACATCCGGCGCGCTTGCACTTTGGCTTGGGCGCTGCTGAACAGGTGAAGGAAGTGCTCATCGAACAGCCCGGCAAGAAGCCTTTGCGCTGGGCTTTGCCGGCAATCAATCAAGTGCACAGGGTTCAGCCAAAATAATGAAACCGATAGCCTGTTTTTTGATCATCCTGTTGGCTGGATTAACCGCTTGCCGTCGCACCTCCGAACAAGCCGTTCCATCGGCGCTGCCACGGGTGACGCCGGATCAAGTGGAGACCAAGGCGAACGGTCTTTACCTTAAATCGACAGGCGAACGCTTCAGCGGAGTCGTGGCCGAATCCTGGCCAAACGGGGAGGCCTCCCGGGAGCGCCATTATCAAGACGGGTTGTTGCATGGGGTCGAACGCGAGTGGTACTTAAATGGCGAGTTAAAAAGGGAAGGGAGTTGGCGCCAAGGTGTCCGTCATGGCATCCAGCGTGAGCGCTCAAGGGATGGATTGGAGGAATTCGTGGCGGAGTATCATGAGGGCCGGTTAATCCGGGAGAAAGGGAATGCCACTAAAAAGTTAAAGGCGCAGATTCAGGCCGCCACCCGTTCCCGTGAGGCGATGGATCTTGAGACGTGGAGTGACGAAGTGAAGGCGCAGGAATATGAATTAACCGTGGTTCAACTGTGGGACGATTTGCGAGGAGCGCGCCATGACTGGCAACCCCTCCATGATTTTATGTTCACGAGTGTGGGCTGGGTCCAGAAGCGTCAAACACTAGAGCATCAGCATTCGGTAACCCAATCCAAATTTGAGCCGATCGTGACCACCAAAACACGTGAACAGTGGCAGCAGCAGGTTGAAGAATGGAAACAGCAGGGATATCAACTGGTGGAAACGGAATGGCATCAGGAAGTGTTTGAGCCGGCTCAGGGGGAGCAGCCGGCACGGTCCGAATTCAAAGTGGTGGCGCATGCAACGCGGGGCAGTGAACGAATGATTTTACGTTTTCGGCTGGAGATCACTTGGTCCAACCAGAAGAGTGTTTCAGGACGCCCCATAGCTGAACAGTTAAAGGTCTTGGCGTTGGATCTATTCCGCCGTGACGGCCCGCAGATGTTTGCTGAACCACAAGTATTGGATGTGCTGAAAGACGATCCGGAACGCGTGGAACGGTTGCGGCGACTTGCTCAAAACGGCGCCGCGGCAAATGTATTAGCGGCCCCGCTGTTGGTGGAGGATGTGACCGGGGATGGCTTGCCGGATATCATCATGGCGGGCGCCAATCGGTTGTACCTGAACCAAGGTAACATGAAGTTTAAAGCGCGGCCGCTCCTGCCGAAATTACGCCGTGAACTGGTGGCAGCCGTGCTCGCAGATTTCGATCGGGACGGACAGTTGGACCTGTTTGCTGTGGCCAATGGGGCGGTGCCCGCATTGTTTCGGGGAACCGGCGATGGACATTTTGAATTCCCACCGCGGACGGTTGAACTGCCGCCGATGAATTTCGCTCAATGCATCACGACCGGTGACGTGGATGGCGATGGGGATTTGGATGTGTATCTGGCTCAGTACAAGCCCCCGTACGGGGCCGGCCAAATGCCGACGCCCTATCATGATGCCAATGATGGGGCCCCGGCGTTCTTGTTGATCAATGATGGTCAGGGAGGGTTTTCAGATGGAACGCAAGCTGCCGGTTTAGGGCAGCGGAACCGGCGCCGCACGTTTAGTGCTTCGCTGGTGGATTTGGATGCGGATCGTGATTTGGATTTGGTGGTGGTGAGCGATTTTGCAGGTATAGATTTGTTTTTAAACGATGGATCTGGAAAATTCAACGACGTCACCCAAGCACTGGGAGATGCAAGGTACAGTTTTGGCATGAGCCATGCCTTGGCCGATTTTAATGGAGACGGGCAGTTGGATGTTTATATGACTGGTATGGGATCCACGACTGCGCGCCGGCTCACGCGGTTGGGGCAAGGAAAGCGCGGGTTTGAACATTTGGACATTGCGCCTCAAATGGGATATGGGAACCGATTATTGTTAGGCCAAGGATCAGGCCGGTTTCAGCAACCCGACTACAATGATGTGGTGGCGCGCACGGGCTGGTCCTGGGGATGTACGCCTTGGGATTTTGACAATGACGGGGATCGGGACCTCTATATCGCGAATGGCAATCTCAGTGCCAAATCAGCACAGGATTATTGCACCACATTTTGGCGGCATGATCTGCGTGATGGGTCATCGCGCGACAGTTTTGTGATGACCGGGGTGTATCGGCATTGCATGGCGGGTCTGGGGCAGACCATTTCATGGAACGGATACGAACATAATGCATTATTCGTGAATCAAGGAACAGGGAGGTATGCCAACATTTCATTTTTGGCGGGACTATCATTTGAATTCGATAGCCGGAGCGTGGTGTCGGCGGATCTCGATGTGGATGGCCGGGCGGATTTGCTGGTTGTGGAGCGGGATAAGTTGCGGAACACCTACAAAACCCACGGGTTCGTAAATTATGTTCACGTGGTAAAAAACCAAATGCAAACCGGCAACCATTGGCTGGGGGTTCAGCTGCCCTTGGATAACCCAAACTATATGCCGCAAGGGGCAGAAGTTTGGGTGCAGTCAGGAGGGCGTCGGCAAATGCTGCCGGTTGTTACGGGAGATTCCTATAAGGCGCAGCACCCGGTAGTACGTCATTTTGGATTGGGGCAAGCCACTGAAGTGGACTGGGTAGAGGTGCGTTGGCCCAACGGTAAATTGACTCGCATCAAACAACCCAAGATCAATGCGTATTTCAAGGTAAAACCATGAGGAGTCCAGTCACATGCGTATTGGTTTTAGTGGGGTTGGTTGCGTCTTGTAGTCAATCGCCGAAAACGCCTTCCGCAAAAACAGCAACACCGGTTACGGCTCGCCCAGTGGATTTGAAATTGGACTCGCAGCAACGGTTAGTTTGGCGCGAAACGGGGGCGCTGTTCACGGGCGTGCTCAAAGAGGATTATGAATCAAAAACCCCTCGTGCCGAGGTGAGCTTTAAATCTGGGGTTCGTCATGGAGTGGGCAGGGAATGGTATGCCGACGGTCAGTTGATGATGGAAGGTAGCTGGGATCATGGCCAGCCGCACGGCTTGATGAAGGAATGGTCGGAGGATGGATTGATTCGGCGGGATACAGTTTACAAACAGGGGCGTCAAGTTAGCCAACGGGAAGGCCCCTCGGACAAGGCCGCGCAACAAGTGAAACACATCGTGGCTCAAAGGAAGAAGATGGATGAGACCATTTGGAGCCAGGAAGAATTGGCTCAACAATATGAAGAAGTTTTCGTCCAGTTATGGGATGAGCTGCGCAATACAAAACATGATTGGGGCGTGTTAGAAGATTTTAGTGTGGGTTCGGTTGTTTTGCCCAAAAAAGATCCCAAGCTTATTCAGCATGACTGGGGGATTACCGAGAGACAGTTTGAACCGGGAGGGCAGAGGCTTGATTCGGGCATGTGGCAATCCCAATTAGGCCAGTGGAAATTAGCGTATATTCTCAGGGAAAGCGAATGGCATCAGGAATCGTTTAAGGCGGATGACAACGGGCACGCGGTGTCCGTATACCGGATTGTGTTGCATCTTGAACCAAGGAACAGAAAGGGACGGTTGGTTATTCGGGCGGCGCTTAAAGTCATATGGGATCAAAAACCTGCTTCAAACGATTCCCGGCCTGTATCCATTGAAGTGGATCAGTTGAAGATTCTGACGCGCGAACAGGCCGTCCCATTTGAACTCCAGCGGATCTTCGAGCCGGAGCAAGATTTGCCGGGGCATCAACCTGTGAATCCGAGTGGCGCAAAGGATGTCCTCGCGGCGCCATTATTAGTGCATGATTTTGACCGTGACGGTCGCTCTGAAATAATTTTGGCTGGGGCCAACTTGGTGTATCGGAACGAGGGGGGCTTCAAATTTAAGCCCGAGCCCTTGGTGCCCGGCAATCGTTACTCATTTCAGGCTGGGGTTCTGGCTGATTTTAATGGGGACGGCTATTCAGATTTTCTGACCATTGGCCCGGCGGGTAAACCTAGAGTTTATCCAGGAAGCCAGACCGGCGTTTTAAAAAACGAACCGATTGTCAGCTTGGCCTCAATTCCCTCGGTTTCCATCCGGGACCCGCAATGCATTACTTGTGGCGATATTGATGGAGACGGCGATTTGGATGCCTTCATCGGGCAATATGCCGCCACCTATATGTCGGGAAAATTGCCGACCCCGTATTATGATGCCAATGATGGGCACCCCTCATATTTGTTGATCAATGAAGGAGACGGCCGGTTTGTGGATGGCACCGTAGCGGCCGGTTTGGAGGCAAAACGGCATCGCCGGACCTACAGTGCTTCCATGGTGGATTTGGATAACGACCGTGACTTGGACCTGCTCGTCGTTAGCGACTTTGCCGGGCTGGATTTATACCGAAACAACGGGCAAGGACAGTTTGAAGACATGACCGAAGCGCTGGGTTCCAATCACTACTCATTCGGCATGAGTCATGCATTGGCGGATTTCGATCAGGATCAACGGCTTGATATCTACATGGTCGGCATGGGCTCAACCACGGCGCGCCGGCTTGAAAGTCTGGGGTTGGGGCGGCCTGGCCATGAAAACATCCAACAGGCACGAATGAAAATGGGCTACGGCAACCGGCTGTTGCTGGGACAGGGGGCAGTGCAGTATCGTCAGCCTGAATATAATGATCGGCTGGCGCGAACGGGTTGGGCTTGGGGCTGTACGCCTTGGGATTTTGATAACGATGGAGACCGCGACCTGTATGTTGCCAACGGGTTTCTTAGTGCCAAATCCGCACGGGATTACTGCACGCAATATTGGCGGCATGATATTTATTATGATAAAAAGCGTCCTGAAATACTGATGCAAATGGTGTTCAATGAGTGCCAGGCCGGGGTGGGCAGTGAGGTGTCGTGGAACGGATACGAGCATAATGTACTGTTGATGAATTCACCGGATCGCACGTTTCCCAATATTTCGTATTTGTTGGGGTTGGGGCATGAGTTTGACAGCCGTAGTGTGGTGTCAGCTGATTTGGATTTGGATGGTCGGGTTGACTTGCTGGTTGTGGAACGGGCCCGAGATGAGAAGCGGCGGGCCTATGTCAACCGTGTGCACTTATTGTCTAACCAACTTGAGACTTCGAATAACTGGGTTGGAATCCATTTGCCACCCGTGACAGTCAGCCTAGGGGCGCGAGTGGAAGTGCGGTCTGGGAATAAGCATCAGGTGTTGCCGGTGGTGACGGGGGATTCCTATAACAGTCAGCACCCGTTCACACTTCACTTCGGCTTGGGAAAGGCAGAAACAGTGAATGAAATCATTATTCGTCCGGTCGTTGGTGAGATAAAGAGCGTTGAAAATCCACGTATCAATCGATTTCATGATGTATCCATTGAAAATCAGAGGTAAAATCTACTGTTTTCGATTGACTCACCATTTTCATTACCTAGCATCTAAGCATGTCACCCAACCGACTGACGCAACGCTATTGGTCTAACCAAAAAGCATTTACGTTGGTCGAACTTCTGGTGATTCTCGTGGTGATCGGGGTTTTGGCCGGCATCATTATTCCCGCTCTGAACAGGGCACGGTTGAAAGCCAGTGCCAGTCAGTGTGTGGACCAGCATCGGCAGTTGGGGGAAGCGTTTGCCGGATATGTTGCCGATCAACAATCTTCGGAAGTGCTGCAAAAGGTTGCCGGGGCCCGGCAAAGTAGGTGGGAACACAAACTGCGTTTGCATGCTGGGCAGGAGCATGGATGGCAGTGCCCGGATTGTCGGCAAGGCCATCTTGGGGTTGGCTTCAATCAAGCCATTGGGACTTTGAGCAATTTAAGTCACGTCAAGAATCCAGCGTTGACGGTGGCTTTCGGAGATACAGGTCTGGTGGCGAATCCCGAACATCGGGACCCCAACCGATGGGTGGAACAACGTTCCGCTAAAGGCTTTAATGGCGCTTCCGTTTTTGAAGTGCCGACCAGTGTCAGCTGGAATTCAACTCCCATGCGCATGGTGAATCGTCATCTAGGGCGGGCAAGTGCTGTGTTTGCCGACGGGCATGTTGAGGCATTGCCGGTGGGCGTTATTGGATTCCAATATGAGGCCGGGCATGCCCGCGCGCTCTGGGATCATCAATAGAAATTTCTTTCCGCAATTCCAGCGCTGCGCGAGAATTGGGCGTGCAGAAAATCGTTTTTCTTTTTGTTCTGCTCCTTCAGCTTGGAGTTCAGGCTAAACAGCCCAATATCGTGGTCATCCTCACCGACGATCAGGGTTGGGGGGATCTCAGTCTGAATGGCAATACCGATCTGGCCACGCCGCACATTGATTCTCTGGCGCGGGATGGGGCGCGGTTTGATCGGTTCTTTGTTTGTGCGGTGTGTTCGCCGACGCGGGCGGAGTTTTTGACCGGGCGCTATCATGTGCGCTCGGGCGTGTACAGCACCTCGGCCGGCGGGGAGCGGATGGATCTGGATGAACGGACGATTGCCGATACCTTCAAGGCCGCCGGTTATGCCACGGGCGCGTTTGGCAAGTGGCATAACGGCATGCAGTATCCGTACCATCCCAACGGGCGGGGGTTTGAGGAGTATTACGGGTTTTGCTCGGGCCACTGGGGCGATTATTTCAGCCCCCCACTGGAGCACAACGGGAAAATTGTGCAGGGCAAGGGCTTTTGCATCGATGATTTCACCGACAAGGCGATGGCCTTCATGGAGCGCAGTCACGAGGCCGGCAAACCGTTCTTCGCCTATCTCCCGTACAACACACCGCACTCGCCGATGCAGGTGCCGGATCGGTGGTGGAACAAGTTTAAGGACAAGGAAATCAAGCTACGCAACCGGGATCCGCGCAGCGAAAATCTGCCGCACCTACGCTGCGCACTGGCCATGTGCGAGAACATCGACTGGAACGTGGGGCGTCTGCTTAAGAAGCTCGATCAACTCGGCGTAACCAAGGATACCATCGTGGTGTTCTTCCACGACAACGGCCCGAACGGCGTGCGCTGGAACGGCGGCATGAAAGGCCGTAAAGGGTCAACCGACGAAGGCGGCGTGCGGTCACCGTTGCTGGTGCGCTGGCCGGCGGCAATTTCGAAGGGGACGTTCATCAAGCCGATCGCTTCGGTGATGGATCTGCTGCCGACTCTGGCCGATTGCGCCGGCGTGCCGGTGGTGAGCAAAAAGAAACTCGATGGCCGCAGTCTCAAGCCGTTGTTGATTGGGCAGAAAGTGCAATGGGCAGATCGCACGATCATGAATTGTTGGCGCGGCAAGGTTAGCGCGCGCACACAGCGCTATCGCCTCGGCCACACCGGACAGCTCTTTGACATGGTGGCGGATCCCGGTCAGCGGAAGGACATCAGCAAGGAGAAACCCTGGATCGCGGCGCGGTTGCTGGGTGAGGTGGAGCACTGGAAGAAAACGGTGTTGTCGGAATTGGGCGAAGACAACCGGCCGTTTGTGATCGCGCATCCGGATTATGAATGGACCCAAATCCCCGCACGCGACGGCATTGCCCACGGCGGCATCAAGCGTTCCAACAAGTTTCCCAACTGCTCGTATTTTTTCAACTGGACCTCACTGGATGACAAAATCACGTGGCCGGCCGAGGTGGGCGCCAGCGGTCAATACGAAGTGACGCTGCATTACGCCGTGCCCAAAGGCGACGAAGGGGCGCTATTGGAGCTCAGCCACAACGGCCAGCGTTTGCGGTATCGGATCGCCCAGCCCCATGAGGTGCCGGCGCGTGGTCAGGAAAACGACCGCGTGAAGCGCATGGAGTCGTACGTGAAAGATTTCAAGGCCGTGAAGATGGGCGTGTTGGATTTGAAAAAAGGCAAAGGCGACCTGACGTTGCAGGCCCTTAAAATCCCGGGCAATACGGCGCTGGAATTCCGCCTGCTGATGTTGCGGCGGGTGAAATAAAATGAAGAATCTCCGGGTCCCCGATGTCTCTGTGGTAGGTAAATGAGAACTGCGACTTCCATCTTCATGCTGCTGGCAATGCCGCTTTGGGCGGGCACTCCGGAGGCGATGGTGTTGCTCAAGGCAAACTGTTTCTCCTGTCACAATCCGGACAAGGAAAAGGGCGGGCTCGACCTCACCACGCGCGAGGCGCTGTTGGCCGGCGGTGATAATGGCAAAGTGCTGCAGCCGGGCAAGGCGGCGGCCAGCCGGTTGGTGCAATCGCTGCAGCCCGGCGCGGACCCGCACATGCCGCCCAAGGATCAGCTTTCGCCCCGGGCCATTGCCGCGCTGGAGGCGTGGGTGAATGACGGCGCACCGTGGGATGCCGAAGCGCTTAAGGACCGGCCCAGCCCCAAACCGGAGCAGTTGGCCAAGCTGCCGGCCAATTACGCGCCGGCGCTGGCATTGGCGATGTCGGCGGATGGCAAACGCCTGGCCATCGGCCGGGCCAATCACGTGGTGGTGCATGATCTCGAAAATAAAAACGCGGTGCTCGCCACGCTGGAGGGGCATCGCGATGCCGTGCAGGCATTGGCGTGGAGCGCGGACGGCAAATGGCTGGCCAGTTCCGATTATCGTTCGGTGCGGTTGTGGAATGCCGAATTGAAACCGGCTGGCGAGATTAGCGCCTTTGAGGGGCGCGTCACCGCGCTGGTGTTTGCGCCGGACAATAAATCCCTCTTCACCGCCGACAGTCAACCGGCTGTGCGCGGGCTGGTGCGGCAATGGTCCGTGCCGGAGCGCAAACCGCTGGCCGATTGGGAGGCGCATGCGGATGCCATCTACGGTCTGGCGCTCAGCAAGGACGGCAAACAGTTGGCCACCGCCGGCGCGGATGAAGTGGCGACTGTTTGGACCCTGGCAGACCGCAAAGTGCGCGCCAAACTGGAGGGGCACCAGGGTGCCGTATACGGCGTGGCGTTCAAGGGGGATGGCGATCAACTCGCGACAGTGAGCGCCGATCACGAGCTTCTGGTTTGGGATCTCAAGACCAAGCTGAAGATGACCGAGGTGCGCGTACACAAGGGCGGCGTAACGGGGCTGCACTGGACGCCCGATGATAAGGCGATTGTCACCAGCTGCGAGGACGGGCTGGCGCGGATTTTCACGGACATTCAAACGCACGACGGCGCGCAGCGTTCGAGCACGGCCAAGGAACGCAAGCTCACCGGCGGCAACGGCCGCCTGCACGCGGTGGCCTCCACGGCCGATGCCAAGAAGGTGGTGGCGGGCAATCACGCGGGCGAGGTGTTCATCTGGGACAACAACCGGCTCACGGCAACGCTCAAGCCGGAAATGGAAACACCCGCGCCGGAAGGCGAGGTGAGTTTTATCAAGGATGTGCTGCCGATTCTCAGCAAGGCCGGCTGCAGCGCAGGTTCGTGCCATGCCAAGGCGGAGGGGCAGCGCGGGTTCAGCCTGTCGGTGTTCGCCTACGACACACGCAAGGATTGGCAGGAAATCACCGAGGACGCCTTTGGTCGGCGCGTGTTTCCGGCGTTTCCCGAGGAGAGTTTGATTTATCGCAAAGCCACGCTCGCGATGCCGCATGAGGGCGGACAGCGGATTGCGCCGGGATCCGACTCAGCCAAGGTGTTGCTGCAATGGATCCGCGAAGGCATGGCGTATCAATACGAGGGCGAAGCCACGCTGGAGCGGGTGAGTGTGGAGCCGGCCGACGGTGTGTATCGTAAGGGCGCCGGGCAAACGCTGAAGGTCACCGCGCATTATTCAGACGGGCAACAACGCAATGTGACGGCGCTCGCGGAATTTGTCTCCAACGACAACGGCATGGCGACGGTGACCGGTGACGGCCAAATCACGGTCGGGCAGCTCAATGGCGAAGGCACGGTGGTGGCGCGGTACATGGGGCAGGTGGCCATCTCGCGGGTGACAGTGCCGGCGGAGAAGAAGATCGCCGCGGCGCGGTACGCGGCCTTGCCGGCGCATAACTTCATTGATGAACTGGCCTACGCGCAGTTTCAGCGACTGGGCTTTTTGCCGAGCGAATTGTGCACGGACGAGGAATTCCTCCGGCGCGCCTCGCTGGATACCATTGGGCGACTGCCGACGATTGAAGAGGCCCGTGCCTATCTCGATGACCCGGCCAAGGACAAGCGAGCGAAGCTGATCAACCGGCTTCTGACCGATCCGGCCTATGCCGATCACTGGGCCAATCAATGGGCGGACCTCGTGCGGCCTAATCCCGATCGCGCCGGACTCAAGAGCGTCTACGTGCTGGACCAATGGTTGCGCGAGGCATTCCGGAAAAACCTGCCGATGGATGCCTTTGCGCGCGAGATGATCACCGCCAGCGGCAGCACGCACCGGTTTGGGCCGACGGTGGTGTATCGTGACAAACGAACGCCGGACGAGATGGCCAAGATATTCAGTCAGGTTTTTCTCGGCACCCGACTCGAGTGCGCGCGGTGTCATAATCATCCCAACGAGAAATGGACCCAGCGCGATTTCTATTCGCTGGCTGCTTACTTTGCGCAGGTGAAACGCAAGGGGTCGGGCGTGTCGCCGCCCATTTCCGGTGGCACAGAATGGTTCTATCACGGGGCCAGCGGTTCGGTGAGTCATCCGGTAACGGGCGAAACCCTGCCGCCTCGCGCGCCGGATAGTAAGCCGGCTGAACTGGCGGCGGGCGAGGATGCGCGCGAACGGTTGGTCGATTGGATGGCCCAGCCGGAGAATCCGTTCTTTGCGCGCGCCATGGTCAATCGCGTGTGGGGCGCATACTTCGGGCGCGGCCTGGTGGAGCCGGTGGATGACATGCGCGCCTCCAATCCGCCGGTGAATGCCGCCTTGCTCGATGCGGTCGCGGCGCATTTTGTTAAAATTAAATACGACCAAATGGCGCTCATCCGCACGATCCTCGAAAGCCGCCTGTACCAGCTCAGCTCTGAGCCGAACGCGACCAACGCGGCGGACACACGCAATTTTTCGCGCAGCTACCGGCGGCGCCTGAGTGCGGAGGTGTTGCTCGATGCAGTGAGCGATGTGACCGGGGTGCCGACGACGTTCTCCGCCACGTGGAATGGTGCGCGTGCGCTGGAGACGTGGAACTTTAAGATCGGCTCGGAGTTCATGGACGCCTTTGGCCGGCCGAATTCCAGCAGTGATCCGCCCTGTGAACGCAACACCAAGGGCACCGTGGTGCAGGTGCTGCACATGATGCACTCCGAAAAGCTGCATGAGAAGATCACCCATTCCAGCGGTCGGGCGGCCAAGCTCGCCGCCAGCGACCGGACGCCGGCGCAGATTGCCGAGGAAATTTTTGTGGTGGCCCTCAACCGGCGGCCCACGGCCATTGAGGCCAAGGAAATCACCGCCTATTTCGAGAAGAAAAAAGACGACCGCGCCGGTGCCGTGCAGGACCTGCTCTGGGCCGTGCTGAATACGGCGGAGTTTTTATTCAATCACTGATCGCTTGCCCCCACGAGCGCACGCCGTACAATCGCGGCCGATCATTTATGAAACGCATTGCGCTCCTTCTTTCCGTTCTCATGGCCGCGCCATTGTTTGCCGGCAAATGGGATGAGATGAATTACGGCCCGTACCTCACGCATTCCCTTGAGGTGCCGGGCGCTGGGATTGTCAACAAGGGTATCGCCATCCGGCTGGATGTCGCCGATGGAGGTCAGGGGGGGGTGTCCAAGGGCAAGGCATTCATGTTGTACGACACCGATCTGCTCAACTGCGCAGCCGGTTGGACGGACAATTTCATCGACTGGCGGGGCATCTCCTTTGACGGCCGCCACAACGCGCATGCCTCCATTCGCGGCACGCAGGCGTTTGCCAATCCGGTGAACCCCGGCTGGCGCAGTCCGCAGGGCAAGTGGGAGGACACCGTGCGCGTGCGCGGACTCGACAAGAAACCTTATGGGCCGTTGCCGCGCGATTGGGCGCATTACAAGGGGCTGTATGTGCACGGCAACAAGGTGGTGCTGTCCTACACGGTCGGCGCCCGCGGCGTGTTCGAGATGCCGTCGCTGCATGGCGACAAGGTGTTCATCCGCAATCTCCACATCGCCCCGGGCACCAGCGAGATTGTGATGCAAGTGGCGCAGGGCAATGACGCCCAGCCGCTCAACGGAAGCCGCAACATCGTGCAGGTGGCGGGCGCCAAGCCGAACGATACGGTGATCGCCGCCGCCGTGCTGGGCGAAACCGGCCTGTGGGATTTGGCGGACGGTAAAAATCTGCGCCTGCGGATTCCGGCCGCCACCAAGGCGCATCGGTTGCGCGTTCTCATCTGGAGCGGGCCGGCCAATGCCGTGAAGGATTTTGCCAAGGCCGCGGCGACCGTGCAGTCCGAGGACGAAGCGCCCAATCTCATGAAGCTCACGCAGGGCGGCAAGGCGCAGTGGACGCAGACGGTGGAGACGCAAATTCAGGCCGGGCTCGATCTGGGGCCGTACGCCACGGATACCTTTCAGTTGCCGGACGAAAATCCGTGGAAATCCTGGATGCGTCTGGGCGGGTTTGATTTCTTCAAGGATAACCGCCGCGCCGCCGTGTGCACCTGGCAGGGTGATGTGTGGATCGTTGAGGGCCTGGACCTGCCCAAGGGCAAGCTCACCTGGCGCCGGATTGCAACCGGCATTTTTCAGACGGTTGGGTTTAAGATTGTCAACTTAACTATCTATGTCTGCTGCCGCGATCAAATCACGCGACTGCACGATGCCAACGACGATGGTGAGATTGATTTCTACGAGAATTTCAACAACGACCATCAGGTAACCGAGCATTTCCATGAGTTTGCAATGGACTTGCAAACGGATGCCGAGGGCAATTTCTATTTCGCCAAGGCCGCGCGCCACGCGAAAGACGGGCTGGTGCCGCATCACGGCTCGATCATCAAGGTGAGCAAAGACGGCTCCAAGAGCTGGCGCATTGCCAACGGCTTCCGCGCGCCCAATGGCGTGACGGTGAATGGCGACGGAACCTTTTTCGCCAGCGACCAGGAAGGCCACTGGACTCCAAAGAACCGCATCAACCTCATCAAGCAGGATGGCTTCTACGGCTACATGGGCTCGTACGTGCCCGGCCGTGATCCGGAGGATTACGATCCGCCCGTGGTGTGGATTCACAACAGCGTGGACCGTTCACCGGCCGAGCAGCTGTGGGTCACCAGCGATAAATGGGGTCCGCTCAAGGGCACGCTCATCAACCTCAGCTACGGCACCGGCCGCCTGTTCACGGTGCCTTTTGAGAAAGTCGACGGCGTGCCGCAAGGCGGTGTGAGCCGCATCCCCCTCGGCGAAACCCCCACCGGCGTCATGCGCGGCCGCTTTCATCCGATCGACGGCCAACTTTATGCCTGCGGCCTCTTCGGCTGGGCGGGCAACAAATCGCGCCACGGCGGCTTTTACCGGTTCCGCCACACCGGCAAGCCCCTGCATGTGCCGGTGAAATATTCCGCCAGCAAGAAAGGCGTGCAACTCACCTTCAGCGAACCGCTCGACAAATCCGCTGCCACCAACCCTGGCAGTTATGCCGCCGAGATGTGCAACTACCGCCGCACGCGCGGGTACGGTTCCCGCGATTACAAGGTGAGCAATCCCAACCAGCAGGGCCGGGATCAACTGGAAGTCACCCAGGCCACCCTCAGTGCCGATGGTAAAACGATCACGCTGACGATGCCCGATCTACAGAAGTGCATGACTCTCCGCATCCGCTACAACCTGAAAGGCGCCAAGGGCGCCAGCGTGCGTTCGGAGATCAACTGCACGATCAACGTACTGAAGTAATATGGCTGAACTGAAGACTCAAAAAAACTCAGCGGATGTCAGTCAGTTTATCGCTGGCATCAAGGATGAGCAGCAGCGTGAGGATTGTGAAACCTTGATCGTCTTGATGCAAAAAATCACGGGAGAGTCTCCTGTGATGTGGGGCAAGGCCATGGTGGGGTTTGGAACTTTTCGGTATCGTGGGAAGACCTCCGAGGGCGACTGGTTTCCCGTTGGTTTTTCGCCACGGAAACAAAATCTCTCGCTCTATCTGCACTGCATTCTGGATGAACAAACAGAATTGCTGGAGAAACTCGGGCCGTACAAGACGGGCAAATCCTGTCTTTATCTCAAGCGCTTGAAAGACGCGCATTTGCCCACACTGAAAAAGCTGATCAAAACCGCCTACAAAACCCCACGAATCGCAGGGGCGGAGACGGTTTCCTGAGGCACAGTGCACGGGTTGCCTCACTAAACTAATTAGATTGCTTCTGGGCTGGAGGTGCGGCACAAAACACGTTCATGTCTCTGGCCAGCACCAAGGTTTCTGTGTTCGATGCGCAGGGCGTGGCTGTGGGGGAATTTCACTTAACCGAGGGCGCGCATCTCATCGGTCGTGGGGTTCATTGTGCCATTCAAATAGATGGCGATGGCGTTTCGCGCCAGCATGCTCGCCTGACGTTGAGTTCTGAAAGCATTGAAATTGAAGACTTAGATAGCACATCGGGGACGACGCTCGACGGCGTGCCGATTCAGGGTCGTGCGGTGGTGCAGGCGCATCAGAGACTGTGGGTGAGTAATTATCATGTGCTCATCGAACGATTGGGCTTCAGTGGTTTGGTGGAAGGTTCACGGATGGGGGCGGGGCGCTTTGTGCTGCGTCTGGAATTGGGCAAAGGGGGGATGGGGGCCGTTTGGCTGGCTTATGATACAGAGCAACAGGTGGACGTCGCGCTCAAGGTGTTTACGGATGAACGCGCGGGAACTGATGCTGAGGGATTGAACGATCTCAGGCGGGAGGTAGAGAAGACGCAATGTTTGCAGCACCCGCACATCGTTCGCATGGGGGAATTTTGGAAATCGGAAGGCGAGCCGCCGTTCATTAGCATGGAGTATGTGGAGGGGACGGATTTGCATGAATTGAAGCGAAGCACGTCCGAATCTATCCTCCCTTGGAGCCGTGTGCGCGACTATATGCTGCAGTTGTGTGATGCGCTGAATTACGCTCATAGCCAGCGCCTTGCGCATCGGGATATTAAACCCTCAAATTTTCTGATCGATCATGAAGGGAAACTGAAGCTGACGGATTTTGGGATCTCTGCATCGCTGGCAAATTCGGCATTGAGCGTAACAGCTCCGAGCCTGATGGGGTCCGGAACGCCGCAATATATGAGCCCACAACAAATGGATGGCAATCCGCCGAGTGTGACGGATGACATCTACTCGGTGGGGGCGACCTTTTATGATTTGCTGACGAGCAAGCCGCCTTTTTTTCAAGGCGAATTGTCCTATCAAATTCGCCATTCCGATCCTGTGCCGATTTCGCGACGACTGCAGGAATTGGGGCTGCAGAATGATATTCCGGATTACATTGAGGCCATTGTGATGGCCTGTCTGCAAAAGGATCCAGGTCAACGTCCGCAGTCGATGGAGATCATACGGCTTTGGATTGAATCCGCTGAATCCGGTGGGGAAGCTGATCCAGGCGCGCCTCATGCCACCCAAGCTGGCGCGGCTCTATCTGGTTGGGAAGTGGAACCAGAATCCGATCAGGAGATTTGGCCTCCGCGAAATGAATCGGCTCAAACAGAAATTGAGCAACCCAAGAGCGGCTGGATGGGGATCGGGATAGCGGCGGGGTTGGCGTTATTAATTTGGTTGGGAGCAGGATTAGCCGGGATCAAGCCGATCTTTGCTGGGATGAGCCCGCTGGTGGCGGGGTTTGGCGGAGAAGAGTCTGTGGAGCCCGATCGACCGGCGAAACCGGTGGTTCCGCCGGTCAGGCCAACTCCGGATGAATTTGAAGGGTTGTGGCTCACTAACGCCACGCGGCTGGTCGAAAGCCGTGGGGTTTGGGTTGAATTGCTTCAGGAGATGCAACGGGTCTGTGCGCGTCTGGAACCTGAGGTTTTTGTGCTGGTGGATCCGGATGAAATGGTTCCGTTTACCAATGATCTGAGCGGGATGTTAAAGCAATACCCGACTCCACCACAGAGTGTGACCAATGTGCAGTCGGCGCTTTGGGTGCGCTCAATGCAATCCGTGCCGGCCGAGACCGGAGTATTGGATACGGTGCGCCTGCAGTTGCGGGCTCGAAACATTCAGCCTCGAATGCGACCTTCGGTAAACCGTGAATACGCCCGGCTTGTATTGAAGCAATTTCACGAGAGTCCGTTGATTGTTGCGGATGAGGAAAGCAGTAAGTTGGTCGGCACGGTGCCAACCCCTGATCTGAAGGAGCCCTGGTTTGATTTTGAAATGGAATTGAAACTGGCTTACCCACTGTTAGCGAACTCTGCTCAATTGGAGTTGGGTGATTTTCAGAAACCCATGGGGCAGTTCTTGGCGGCGCCTTATCCAGGGCAACAGGATGGGATTGGGTTTTTTAACCGCCTCTTTCCGGCCATCGTGGAGTTGAACCGCCAAACAACCAATCAACAGGTGCGGATTCCTGAAGATTATCCCAAGATCGGAGGAAATGGGTTTAGCTTTTCATTCGCGTCGGTTCTGGAATCAGCCTCGGTTCCAACCAATCGATTGAGCCATTTGCAGGCACAATTAGATGATGTCGTCCACATGATGCGCGTCTTGCGAGGGAGTGGGATTCAATCGATCGAATCGTTGCAGCGCAGCAAGGTGTGTCCGGATGACTTCCTCTACGTGACTAACGGATTGAAGCCGGAACTGATTTTCCATGATCAGGATTTTGCCACGAATTCAGTGGGGATTGCGTACCCTTATCGTGTCAAGTTTCACGGTTTGAGTGCGAGTGTGGCTGACGCTGTTTCCCGGTTTGCGGAGCATTCGGCCTGTCGTGTGCGTAATGTGCACATTACCCCGAACACACAACCTCCCATTCGGCCCCGTAACGCATCCGTGTTTTTTCCTGCAGGACTCCCCCAAGAATATGCGCAAACGTTGGCCAATCCTCAACTGGCATTGACGACGTCAAACGTCCGCACGCTTGTGCGTGAGGAATCATTGGAGGTTACTCTGGATTTGGATTACACCCGTCGCACGAATAACGTGGTCGATGAGCCTGTGCCTGAACCGTTGCAGGCGCTGTTACAGGTCACCCCACCTCAATGGGCGTTGGCGGATGCGAATCATCTGGTATTTAATCCCCGTGTTTGGAAGGAGATTCATCTTTCCAATGTTCCGGAACCCCGTTGGCAGGCGGATTCCATTCAGGAACCGTTGGGTATATCTGCTCTGAAGATCACAGCCATTCGCACGAATTATGCAACAATCAGTGGTCGTACGGTATTAAGCGGCGGCACGATCCGGCACGAGTTGGCTGCGGATGATTCCGCGCATCTAGTCAAACCGTATATCACCCAAATTCAGGCTCCATTGGCCACCTTTCTGCCGCAGGTGCCGATGCCTTCACAGCAGAGCTTGACGCGGCGGGTGGGCGCTGTGCCCAACCCTCAAGCAGTCCTGACAATGCATCAATTTACAGGCGTGAATGCGAGGTGGCTGGCCTATCAGCCTGATTGGGAAATCAAGGCGATCTTTCAGGCGGCATCCAGACCAGGGCAGGCGCAGCTTGCGCAAGCCCGCCAGAACCCTTCCGGGCGGATCAATGGGATGACTTATGACTTGGATTTAATCACGCGGAACGCCGGTGAGGATGCCTATAACACGAACCGTGTTCGGTTCCAATCCGATGCACCACACCAGTTAGTTCGAAGTTTTGAGGCGGATCTGATCCACCAAACGCCATATCAAAACGCAGTGGTGTTGAAACAATTCCGGGAAGGGCGCCGAATGTTGATCGATGGCGAAGTATTTCAAGTGACGCAAATCACGGGAACATCCGTTACATTGGTGTCAGATCTTGCCTGTGGCGGAAACGGAAAGATATACCGAAAAACATTCTCGCCGTCGGCCAGTGAGTCACCTGGGCAACCGAGGCCAGACTAGTGTTCCTTCGTGGAATTGAACTGTTGACCGATGTGTTTATCGCCGCGTTGACGGGCAAGGGCTTGTTGGCGTTGTCGCTCGCGGCGGCTGGCGCGTAGGGTGTCGCTGAGATCGGCGGCACAGCGCGGGCAGCAGACACCTTCCTCGTAATCAGGTGATGCCATGTCTTCGAGCTTGAGAGGCCAACGGCAGCCAAAGCAGATGCGGCTGTCGCCTTCCTCCAAACCGTGCGTGACGGACACGCGGTGATCGAACACAAAACATTCGCCCTCCCAGAGACTGTGGTCGGGGTTCGTTTGTTGGAGATAATTTAGGATGCCTCCCTGCAGGTGATATACTTTTTCAAAACCGTTTTTCAGCAGATGTGCGGAGGCTTTTTCGCAGCGAATACCACCGGTGCAGTACATGGCCACTTTTTTGTGTTTGGCCCCCGATAACTGTGTTTGCACGTATTCGTCCCATTCACTGAATGCAGCGGTTTCAGGGTTTTGGGCGCCTTTGAAGCTGCCGAGTTCCACTTCGTAATCGTTGCGCGTATCGATGAGTAATACTTCCGGATCCCGGATCAGGTCATTCCAATCTTCGGGCTGCACGTATTCCCCGACGGCTTCATGGGGATTTACGTTGGGATCCCCGAGCGTCACAATCTCCGGCCGGATCACCAAACGCAAACGATGAAAGGTGTCGCGGTCGGTTTCGCATTCACGATGGGGCATGCCGGCAAAGCGTTTGTCTGACCGGATGAAGGCCAGCACGGCATCAACACCCGCCTTGGGCCCGGCGATGGTGGCGTTCAGGCCTTCGGTGGCCAGGATGATCATGCCGCGGACATCGTGCGCAGCGCATTGCCTTTCCAGGCGGTCGCGAAAGGATTCGCAGTCCGGCAGTTCCACAAAACGGTAAAAGGTGGAGACTGTCTGGCGCATGGTTAACGGCGCTCGAGGGTCAGGCGATCTACGTTGGGACCGCTGGCACCATAAGATTCGAGGCGGATTAGGTTTTCGCCTTTTCGCAGGGCCGCCTCAACAGACAAATCTTTCCACGTGGTCCAACTGCCGGTGTCGTTGAAGGGCAGGGGTTTCTGGATGAGTTTACCATTGAGTTTCAAGTGCAGCGGACGATTGCCGCCGGCCACTGCGTATCGGAAGGTGAGATGGCATTTGCCGGCTTCTTTGGTGGTCACCAACCACTCGAGATATTCTCCGGAACCCGCATTAAAATCCGCGTAACCTTTGCCGGTGTATCCGCTATTGTGCCGCTCAAAAGCGGGGCCTTTCCGGCCGGCGATCACGGCATCCAGAATTTGTGGTGACTTGGTTAGTTCCACCGACTGGGCCTTGATCGGCTGGATGCTCGAGCCGGAGGTCGTGAGGTGGGGCGCTTTGTCGTCACCATTCGTCAGGGTGTTGAGGGTGTAACAAATGAAGGTGTTCAGCAGGGGCGTTTGATCTTTGGCGGTCACGTTTTTGAGATTGAGCTGATACACATAGCCGGGGTTGAGCTTGTCCAACGCCAGAGAAACCGTCCGTTCGTTCTTACCGGTCTCCAGCGCGGTGACGGCAATGGGTTCCTTACCCAGTTGCGGAGAACCATAGCTCTGGTGGTATTTGTAAAAGTAGCGTTGAAACTCGAACTGGGCTGCTTCCACCTGGCTGAGTGGATGGGTAAAGGTCAGGTCAAAACCGCGTTCGGTCAGTTTCATGCCTGAAATTTCCATCGGGGTTTTTCCAGTCCATGTCACCCGTTGTAGACCGGTGCCCCCGGCCCACGAAAGGTGCGTGGCTCCAACCCAAAGACTGCCGTCAGGAGCAAAGGCAAAACGATGCATCCCGCGATGGAGACCGCCGTTGTCAATGAACGGCAGGCAGGCCCCCTGGGTTTGGCCGGAGACTTCATCCACCAACACCCGCAGGATTCGCGAGCGGTTCATCTCGCCCACGAGCAGTTGGCCGGCGAAAGGACCGAATTTGCCGCCTGTGGTGTCGGAGAGCATTTGGGTTGGGCTATTGGCCATGCTGCCTTGTGGGAACAGTACGGCGGCACGGGTGCGTTGAGTATCGTACTCAGTGGGTGACACCTTGAGCGGATTGCGGCCCACTTCCCATTGCCTCGTCCACACGAGACTGGCTGGATGGCCATAGAAGTTACCTTCCTTTACGTGAAACAGTTTACTGGTGCCGAGCCAATCGCCCTGATTGTCGGTCACCCATAGGCGCCCGGCATTGTCAAAGTTGACACCGTTAGGCGAGCGGAAGCCGGGCGCAAACGGGGTGGTTTTTCCATCCGGCGCAATCTTCAGGATCCAACCGCGGAATGGTGCGGCGGAATACATGCGGCCCGCGCCGGCCCGGTGGTTGAGGTAGAACTGTTCGCGTGTGATGCCGTAATGGCGGAATTCGCCGCGGATCTCCGGCCGGATACTGGCACCGCTGGATGCCAGATTGAGGCCAACATAATAATTACCTTTTTGGTCCCGGGTCGGGCCAAAGGCAAACTCGTGGTAATTGCCGGTCATCCCGAACTGATCGCTGAGCGTTTGGTAATGATCCGCTTCGCCATCTTGATCAGTGTCCTTAAGGCGGGTCAGTTCCGGTCGTTGCATGACGACCAACGTTTGATTGTCCTCGGCCATGATCCCAAGAGGTTCGTGCAGGCCGTCAGCAAACAGCGTCCATTCCTTGGTCTTCGGTTGGTACAGATATACCTCGCCGCGATGGAAGCACGCGGCCAATCGGCCATCAGGCAAAAAGGTTAAACCGCCGATCTGGGCATCCAACCCCTTGGGCACGGCAATGGTCTCTACCTTGTAGTAGTCGTGGATCGAGGGCGCCGACAGGGCGGTGCCGGCCAGCAACAGGGCAAAGCTCAACAGGGCACGTTTCATTTCTGGTGCCGATGATGATGGGTGATGGTAAAGGCCTTGGCTTTGGCCGGCGGCAATACGGCCACGCCGTTGGTCAGTGCCGCATCGATTTCGCCATGGCCGGGTGTCACGGAGAGCGGCGCGGTAATTTTCGGAATGCGGAAGTGTCGGGTGAGGCCCATACCATTGGGCAGGGCGGTGATATGCTCATACACGTCGAGCCCGTTGATGGTATAATGAAATTCAGGATGGCCCTTGATCTTCCGATAGCCTTTGAACTCAATTTTTTGCAAGGCACGCCCCACTTTTAGAGGGAACACTTTGGGTGCCACCCAAAATGGGTCTCCGATGATCTTGGCCAGCCCATTGCCGTTTCCGCGCCAGACCGGCATGGGATCGACAAATCCGCCGATCCACGCGTAACGCAGGCGGCATTGGCCGGCATCCCAGCAGTAGGAAACTCCGTGGGGCAGGGCAACGGCGATGGCTGCCGGGGAAGCATCGGGCATGAAGATGCGGTACATCAACGGACGACGATGCGGCCAGGCGTGCAGGCTGGCATTGGCGCTCTTGGCACGAGCCAAGGGGGGTACATGGGTGTCTTTGGCCAGGTCCGGCATCGGTTCACCGATATACAGGGCGCCGTACATTAACAGGCCGTGGCCAGGAAGAGTGCAAACGTAGGGGTAAATCCCCCTGGCTTTGGGTGTCGTGAATTTCAGGACGATGGATTCATTCGGTTTCAGAGTCCGGGTCTGGGCCAGCACGGCCTGGTGCTCGATGGGACGGTTGGAATCTGGCGGCAGCGCAAGAGTCGCCTGGACAACGGCCATGCGCTGGCCGGGCCGGGTGAAGACGAGATTGTGCGCCATGTCGTCCGGGTTTTTGAACGTGAGTTCAATCGCCTGGCCGGGCTCGGCGGTGAAGCGCGGTTTGTCGAACTGCAGCCCAGGCACAGTGCTGAGCGTGAGCTTCAGCGGTGCGGCTGAGATCGAAATGGCAAATGTAAAAAGCGCGAGGGCGAGTGGGCGCATTTTATTGTTCAACGATCCACACGTTGCGATAACGCACGGGGTTGCTATGGTTTTGGAACCAGATCGGGCCGGGCTCGGCGCCTTCAGGGTGGCCGGCGCCGGTCTTGTTTTTCAGCGCATAATCGTCATGGATCAGGATGCCGTTGAGCCGTGCCGTAATGCGGGCGGGTGTGGTCTTTTTGCCCTCTGCATCAAACTTGGCCGCGGTGAATTCCACATCATAAGTTTGCCAAGTCAGCGGCGGGAAACAGGCGTTTACATCCGGGAACTTTTGCCGATACAGACAGCCGCAATCGTTTTTACCCGGGTTTAACTCGATGCCAAACGAATCAAGCACCTGCAACTCGTATCGGCGCTGCAGATACAGGCCGCTGTTGCCGCGGGCCTGGCCACGGGCGGTGGGCTTGAAGGGCAGCCGGAATTCCACATGGAGCTTGAAGCTCTGAAACTTGTCCTTGGTGGTGGCCCCTTCCTGCATGAGGCCATCATCGGTGATCTTGAGGCCATCGAGCGTGCCGTTATCCTTGCCGGCAAACAGGATTTTGGCGCCTTTGGGGGCCTTGGCTCCGAGCGTGTCGGATTTGCGGGTAACTTTGTCGAAACTGCCCACCTTGCGGTCGCCCTTGGCAGCAATCACCTTGCCGTTGATGTAGTGCAGGGAGATGGGCGATTGATCGTTGGTGAAACTGGCCTTGCCCTTGGCATCAGGTTTGCGTTTCCCGATGTAGGTCCACTTGGTCTCGTCGTTCCAGCCGGCCCCGGGTAACCCGCCGCCGAATGCGGTGGCCTGAAACGTGCCTTCGCCGAGGGCGACAATTTGCAGGCCAAGTTGCCAGCGTTTGCCTTCACCGTCAGTGCCTTCACCGGTGTATTCGCCTTGGATAGCAAAGTCCGGATCCTTGGCGGCGGCTTCGGGTGTGATATAGGTGAGTTGTCCTTTGGGTGCGGCAGTCAGGGTGAACGCGCATGTCAGCAGTGCAATAACCGGTTTCATATGGCGTAATTGAATTGTATCGGTTTCATGGGGAAGGGCAATGGGCGAGGCTTTGTTACTCTCCCATCAGTTCCTTCAGCTTGGCTTCGATGGATTCGGCCCAAATGGTGTATCCTTTTTCGCTGAGGTGCAGGAGGTCGGGCATGATTTCGCGAGTGAGCGTGCCGTCTTTCTCGAGAAACGCTGGCCCGATATCGAGGTAATGCACGGCCTTACCGTCAGCCAGTTTTTTGAACAGGGCATTGGCGCCCTCGTTGACCTGTCGACGTTTGTCGGCGTTGTTGGCGCCGCGGGGAAACACCCCAAGTACAAGCACCTTGGTCTCGGGCAGTTTCTTGCGCAGTTGCTGGACGATGACCTCAACGCCGTCGGCGATTTCTCTTGAGGTGTTGCTGCCGGAATTGTTTGTGCCGATCATAATGACAGCGGCCTTGGGCTTGATGTTCTTCAGGTTGCCGTTATCCAGCCGCCAAATCACGTGTTCGGTTCGGTCGCCGCCAATGCCGAGGTTTACGGCGTTGCGCTTAGTGTAGTATTTGGCCCAGACGCCCTTGCCGCGACCTTCCCAGCCCTGGGTGATGGAGTCGCCAATAAAGATAAGGTCACAATTGCCTTGGGCCACTCGTTTATTAAAGGATTCATGACGATTGATCCAGCCACCGCCGCGGGGGCCGGGGGTGATGGCGGAGTGAAGTTTTTTTTCGGCGAAGGAAGTGAACGCGATGAGGGCTGTCGTTAGAATAAGGGTATGCTTCATGAACTGAATATCCGTTGGACGGGGGGTAATGTCCAACGAAAATCGGGTTTTGGGCTAGGCGACCTCGGCCGCTCGATCGAGTTGCCAATTCCAGTAGCGGCGGAGGCCACTTTTGATGTCCTCAAGAATCAGGTAGCTGATGGGGACCAGGATCAGGGTAATGAAGGTGGCAAAGAGCACGCCCCAGGCGAGGCTGATGCCCATGGGGATGACGAATTGAGCCTGCGTGCTTTTCTCAAACATGGTGGGCAGGATGCCGACAAAGGTGGTCAGGCTGGTCAACAGGATCGGCCGGAAGCGTGCCCCGCCGGCATTTCGCACCGCTTCCGTTAATGGCAGGCCTTCGGCGCGCTTCAGGTTAATGTAATGTACCATCACAAGACTGTCGTTGACCACCACGCCGGCCATCGCCAGCAAGCCAAAGGCACTCATGATGCTGAAGGGCACATCCATGATCATGTGCCCCAGCAACGCGCCCATGATGCTGAAGGGAATGATGCCCATGACGATGAGCGGTTGACTGTAGCTTTTGAAGGGAATGGCCAGCATGGCGTAGATGCCGAGGATGATAATGACGCCGCCCAGTTTCAGGGCGGCAAATGATTCGCGCCGTTCGCGGCCTTCCCCGACAAATTCATGACTCATGCCGGGGTGCCCACTGACGAGTTGGGCAACCTTGGGAGCCATGTCGTCCCGGATTTTCTCAAGATCCAAAGTGGGATCGTATTTGTCCGCATCGGCGACCACATAGAGTGTGCGGGCCAGATCTGTGCGGCGGATGGAGGGGAAACTTTCGGCCATCTCCAGATCAGCCACGGCAGTGAGGGGCATGGAGGTGCCTTCGGGGGTGCGGATGTGCATGTTCTCCAAGCTGGCGAGGGTTTCGCGTTCGGCCAGCGGATACCGCACCATCACACGCACCTGGTTTTGGCCGCGTTGAATCCGTTGAGCTTCGTGGCCGAAGAAGCCGCCCTGGACCTGCTGGCCGATCATGGCGCGGGTGAGGCCGCGCTGGAGGGCGTCGGGTTTCAACACCGGGCGCACTTCTTCCTTGGTACGCTGAAAACTATCATGGATATCGAACAGGCCCTGATAAGTTTCCAACTCGTTTTGGATGGTGCCGGAAACCAGGGCCAGAGCGTCGGTGGTTTCCGCGCTGGTGTTCAGTGCGGGCATGGCGAGCTTAATGGCGATGGGGTCGCGCGTGCGGCCGATCACGGCGCGTGTGGTGACCTCCTGAGCGCCCTCGATGACCCCGATGTTCCGGCGCCATTCAGCGGTTAGTGCCCGGGTCTTGATCTCGTGGAATTTGGTGTCCTCAAAATGCACGCGGTCTTCCGGCGGCATCAGCTGGATTTGTACTTCACCGAGATTGGCCACGCCGCTGGAGGCACTGCCGCGAACGCCGGCGATATTTTGGCCACCCACGGTGGTGATGATGTGCTGCACAAGGCTGCGGGATTCGGCTTCACCGGTTTCGGGGTTATGGTAAGTCCCGGTGTAGGCAACCTTCAGGTTGTGCGCCTCATCGATCATCTTTTGCAGTTTATCCTCGGTGACCTCGTAGGGGGTGCCCTCGGGCATCACCAGTCGGGTGGTGGCATAATCGGCATCGATCGGCGGGAAATAAATCATCTTCAATCGGCCACTATAACTGTACGAGCAAATGATGATGGCCGCGCCGATGAAGAGGCTCAGTGTCACATAACGATGCGTGGAAGCGCTGGCCAAAAGCGGCCGGTACAGGTGGTCGATCCCCCATTCCAGACCATCGGCAAACCACCGCTGGATTCGCGCCAACACACTTAGGCGTTCGCGGGGTGGTTTGCCTGTGGATAAATGGCTGAGGTGCGCCGGCAGGATGAGTTTGGATTCCACCAGTGAAAAGAGCAGACAGGGAATGACCACCAACGGTATTTGCGCAAAAATCTGGCCCCGACGTCCTTCCACCAGCAGCAATGGCACGAAGGCGATGATGGTGGTGAGCACCCCAAAGATCACCGGCGTGGCAACTTCCTGCGCGCCCTTGATGGCTCCATCCAAGCCGGTGCCCCCGCCTTGTTGATAGGCGTGGATGCGTTCACCCGTGACGATCGCGTCATCCACCAGGATGCCCAGAACGATGATAAAACCGTACAGAGTGAATAGGTTTATGGTGACCCCGAGATACGGCATCATGGCAAAGGATCCCATGAAGGCGATGGGCACACCGAGGCAGACCCAGAATGCGATAGCCGGGCGCAGGAACAGGCCGAGCAATACGATGATACAGCCGATCCCCATGAACGCGGAATCGTTCAGAGTGACGAGGCGTTTCTTGATGATATCGGCGCGGTTGTTCCAGATGTCGATACTCACGCCCTCGGGCAGCTGTGGTGTGAGCTCGGTGAGATATTGCTGAACGGTGCGCTCGATCTTGAGGGCGTTTTGTGAGCCGGTTCGGGCCACATGCACCACGGCGCAGCGTTTGCCATTAAAACGCATAACCACGCGGTTTTCCTCGAAGCCATCGCGGACGGTGGCGATTTCCCCAAGGGTCAGGTGCGAGCCGTCTTCACGGGCTTGAACGATGATTTTATCGAAGGCCGCTTTATCAAAAGCGCGGCCCTCGGTGCGGAGGAGCAATTCGCCGTTCCGGGCGCGGATGGCGCCGCCGGGAATGTCGACTGCGGAATTGCTCACCGCATCGGCCACGTCTTTCAGGGTGAGTTGGTGTTCGCGCAGGATTTGCTCGCTGATCTCAATGCTGATCTCGTAGCTGCGCAGGCCGCGCAGGCGCACGCGGGAAATGCCATCCAGCCTGCCCGCTTCGTCCCGCACGCGTTCCCCAAGCTTGTACAGGTCGTACTCGCTCATGTCCCCGTGTAGAATGAGGGTAACCACCTCGTGGAGGCTTTCATCAACCTTCACTTCCGGCGGTTCGATGCCCTCGGGTAAGACGCTGACGGCCTCGACGCGGCTCTTGACGTCATCCAGCACATCGCGCGGGTCATGGCCGCTCTCGATCTCGACCTCAATGGTACAACGGCCTTCACTGGCGGAGCTTTGGATTTCCTCCACGCCGGGCAGGTCGGCGACGGCGTTCTCGAGCGGGATGACGATGGATTCCTCCATCTGCTCGGGGGTGGCGCCGCGGTATGTGACGCGGATTTGTACCTCGTCCGGCGCGAAATCTGGAAAGACCTCAACCGGCAGGCGGTTGACGATGCCGTGGACCCCCATGAGGATGATAAACACCATCAGGAGGTTGGCAGCCACGCTGTTGCGGGCGAACCAGGCGATCATCGCGTTCATTCAGCGGCGGGTTTGGCTTTCTTGGGTTTGCCTTTTGATCCCTTGCCTTTGCCGGTGGGCGGGCCGGGCAGGGGATCGCCGGCTTCGCGCAGGCTTTGTCCGTTGGTGGCGTATTCCACAGGCGTGGTGATCACTTTATCACCGGGTTGAAGATCGGCGGTGACGATTACATTTTCATCGCGCCAGAGCACGGTGATCGGTTGACGCTTGAGTGTTTTCTGATCTCCGTCTTGCACAAGCAAAGCAACCTCGTTGCCGCGGCGTACGTAGTGCCGCTTTAGCACATACACCTGGGCCAGCGTATTGCCGGTGATGTCCGCGCGCACAAACAAGCCCGAACGCAGGGCCGGTTGTGTCCGGTAAGGTTCCTGTACTTGAGCAATGAGGAACAGCTGCTGGCTGGCGGCGTCGTACCGGCCCTCGGCGCGGTCAATGACGCCCTGCCATTGATAGCGGCGTTCGCCAATCTCGGCGGTCAAGGTCACCGGCGGGCGGGGTGTGGCCGGTTGATTTTGCAACGCTTCAGTGTTGTTGGTGCTGACGAGGGGTTCAGGGATGTTCAGGTACGCCAGGCGTTGGTTGGAGAGCGGCAGCCGCACTTCAGCGAAATCGGTGGCAATGGCCGTGGCGAGCACAGTGCCGATGTTGACCACCTGACCGATGTCGACTCGTTTTTCGGTAATACGACCATGGTAATCGGGCGCATAAACGGTGGTACGGGTGGCATTTCGGCGGGCTTGTGCCGCCTCAGCTTCGGCGATTTTGATTTGGGCGCCGAGTTCGGCTTGGAGTTGCTCGGGTTTTTCCAGAGCGGCTTGGGCAGCGATCAGTTCGGCCTCGGCCACTTTGATTTTAGCCCGCAGATCGGCGGCGCGTTGTTCGGGGAGATTGAGGTTGGCTTTAGCTTCATTCAGTTGTTCCTGAGCCACCACGATCTTGGCCTGCAGCTCGGCCTCAAGTTGGGCGGGTTTCTCAGTTAGATCTTTTTGAGCCTTTGTGAGGGAGGCCCGCTGCGCTTCGGTGGCGGCCTGGGCTTCGGTCACTTGCGGTTCTTTTTTGGCGAGGGCCGAGGCCCCTTCGAATTTGTTCAGGCGGCGAAGGTTGGCGATTGCGGCACTTTGTTCGGCGAGGGTGAGCTGAAGGTTCGCCTCAGCCTGCTTGAGATTGGCCTCGGCCACGGTGACGGCGTTGGAATAGCTGGACCGCTCAAGTATTTGGAGCTTCAGGCCAACCTGCGCCTGCTGGAGGTTGGCTTCAGCCACCTTGAAGGCGTTTTGAAACGAGGTGGCTTCGATCATTTCCTTGTTTAGGGCGATCTGGGCCTGCATCAGCTGGGCACTGGCCACCGATACGGCGTTGGTCAGGTTGGCTCGATCAATTTCTTCCAGCTTGAGTTTGGCCTTGAGTTGTTCGATTTGGGCCAGCGTTTTGGTGACGGTGTTTTCGTAATCACTATTGTCCAGAGTCAGCAGTTTTTGGCCGGGACTGAAAAAGCCACCTTCCTTGAAATTGGGTTCGATGGAAATGACGCGACCGGCGACCTCGGGACTAATCCCGGTGGTTGCTCGTGCCTGAACACGACCCTGGCTGGGAAGATGGATCACAAAATCTTCGGGCTGCACGACCACGGTGTTCACCACGGTCACTTTGCGGGGCGGTTCTCGGCGTTCGGCTTCGGGCTGATTGTTTAGAAAATACGAGGCCAAACCGACGCTTCCAGCGAGAACAACAATGCTAAGTGCCACGCCGGCCAGCACGCGCGGCACATTGGATTTCGGTTGGGTTTCGGTTGTTGATTTAGAGTCGCTCATTCGGGTTGAGGCGCGGCGAATTCACCGCCAAGGGCAAGGTATAGGTCGATGCGGTTTTGCAGCCGCTGATTTTGCAACTGGAGTAGGGAACGCTTTGCGTCAAACACGCGTCGTTGAGATTCGAGCACGGTGACAATGTCGGCCAAGCCGGCCAGGTAATCGTCCTGGGCGAGTTTCTCGGCCTCGATGGCTTCATTGACCGCGGCGCCCAGAGCGGTTTCCTGTCGGGTGAGAAAGTTTTCGGCGTTGAGGGTGGTTTCGACCTCCGCAAAAGCCTGCAGGGTGGTTTGCACGTAGGTGTATCGTGCCTGCTCACGCAGAGCACGGGTGCGTTCCACCTGTGACCTGAGCCGGCCGGCATCGAAAATCGGGCGGGTCAGGTTGGCGGCGAGGTTCCAAATGTTATTGTTTACATCGAGCACATCCTGAAGCTCGCCGGAGGATGTGCCGGCGCTGGCTGAGAGGGAGATCTTCGGGAGCCGATCTTTGTTCGCGCCGTCTACGCGCCGGTGTGCGGCGAGGTAGGCGCGCTGGGTGGCGAGGACATCCGGCCGGCGCTCGATCAACTGGGCGGGCAGTCCGGCGGGTACGTTGTTGGTGAGGGTGGGGAGCCCAGCGGCCAGGGCGATTTCGCTCTTGGGATAGCGGCCCAGCAGTATCTCCAGAGCGCGGCGGGCGGCATCACGCTCGCGCAGCCGTTGGTGCAGGGTGCCCTCGGCATTGCGCACGCTGGTCCGCATGAGGCGTACATCGAGCGCCTTGGTGAGGCCGCGTTGCAAGCCTTCCTCCAGGACCGCGAGATTGTTGGTGTAGCTCTGGTGGGTCTGGATGGCGAGTTGGGTTTGTAGTTCGGTCTCAGCCACATCGAACCAGCCCTTGGCGGTGTTGGCGGCGAGGCTGAGTCGGGCTGCCCGTAGATTGGCCGCGGCCTGTTCGGCATCCATGCGGGCGGCGAATTGTTCATCCCGCAACCGACCCCAGACATCCAGTTCCCAGGCCAGATCCATCGAGGGTGTGTAGCGCTCGATGCGCGAGGAGGTGATGGAGAAGCCGCTGGTGTTGTTACGTTTCACGCGAGAAGCGGCCGCTTTGAGCGTGAGGGTGGGGGCCAGATCAGCGCCGGCAATCCGCAGGGCGGCATGGGCGGCATCCAGTTTGGCAGCGGTGACGCGGAGGTCCGGATTATTTTCCAGTGCCTCCCGGACCAGCGCCTCCAGTGTGCGGTCGTCAAAATCTGCCAGCCAACCGGCCCCGGCAGGGGCGTTGGTTTGGCCGTTGGAAAACTGTTGTGGCCAGGCCAAGCCCGCGAAGGCATCCGGTGCGCTGGTCGGGTTTCCCGCGCAGCCGGTCCAACCCGCCAAGGCGGCCAGCAGTAATACGCCGATCGATGTGTTGATGAAATTCATTGCCCCTTCGTGCCCCCTGAGGCTTGTCGCCCGGACAAGGCGTCAGAAATCTATGCGATCGGGGCCTGAAAGTTGAGTCAAAAGACGCGATAATCGGCAGATAGTTACACCCAATGGATAATGCCTTTGAATGGGAATCCTCCAGATACGTCCCAATTTCAGCGCTTTCGCTAGGGAGCGGTTTGCGCTAGGCTATTTTCAATGAACGGGATGAAGTTCAATTGCTCCGGGCTGGGCCGGCGGGATTTCCTGCAGGTGGGCCTCGGTGGCTTGGCCGGGCTGGGCTTTTCGGATATGCTCCGCGCGCAGGCGCAGGGTGGGGCGAAGAAAAAACTCAACTGCATTTTGGTGTGGCTCGATGGCGGGCCGTCGCATTACGAGAGTTTTGATCCCAAGCCCGATTCGCCCAAGGAGATTCGCGGCGAGTTTGGCGCGATGAAGACCAGCGTGCCGGGCGTGCAATTCTGCGACAAGGTGCCGAACCTCGCCAAGGTGATGGACAAGATGACCATCGTGCGGTCGATCTGCCACAAGGACCCCAACCACGGTGGCGGGAATCATTACCTGATGACCGGCCGGCCGACACCGGTGCCGGTGAACTGCGGCGCCTTTGTGACGTTTCACCCGTCGTTCGGGTCGATGGTGAGCTATGAGCGAGGGGTGCAAAAGGGGTTGCCGCCGTACATGAGCCTCGGGCGCATGAGCCGCTCGGGCGGGCCGAATTTTCTGGGGGCACAGCACGCGCCGTTTGTGATCAAGGCCGATCCGCAGAGCAGCAGCTTCAAGGTGCGCGACGTGGTGTTGCCCAAGGGCATCAGCGAAGGGCGCTCGGACGACCGCCGCGGGCTGCGCGCCGGGCTCGACAATCTGCTGCGCATCACCGACAAGGCCGCGCAGGATCCGGCGGTGGATTTCGATCAGTTCAACGCGCAGGGCGTGGACCTCGTCACCAGCAAGGAAGCGCAGGCGGCTTTCGATATCGCCAAGGAAGACGAGAAGGTGCGCGAGGCTTACGGCCGCAACAGCCTGGGCCAACGCCTGTTGTTGGCGCGGCGGTTGGTGGAGGTGGGCGTGTCTTTTGTCACCGTTTATTACGGCGGCTGGGATCATCACACGAATATTTTCAAGACCCTCAAGGGCGACTTCAACACACGCTGGGACACCGGCTTGGCGGCGTTGATCAGTGACCTTGATCAACGCGGCATGATGGATGACACGATGGTGATCTGTCTCGGCGAATTCGGTCGCACGCCCAAGGTGAACGCCCGCGGTGGGCGCGATCATTGGCCGGGCGCGATGAGCGTGCTCTTTGCCGGCGGCGGTTGTCCGCGTGGCCAGGTGGTGGGGGCCACGGATGACAAGGGTTATTACGCCGCGGAAAACGTCTACAGCCCGGAAGATTTCGCCGCCAGCCTGTACCTCAAGCTGGGCATTGATCCATATCAGGTGCTGCACACGGAGTCCGGCCGGCCGGTGCAGCTCGTCGATGGCGGCTCGCGGATCAAGGAACTCTTCGCCTAATGCGCGCGCTGCTTGCGTGCCTGATTATTTCCTTTGCCGCCCTCGCGGCCCCGCCGCAGGTGGACTGGCATTTCCCGATGGGCGCCCAGCGGGGCACCGATCTCAACGCCACAATCGGCGGCAAACACGAGTGGCCGCTCAAGGTGTGGTGCGAAAATCCCGGGGTGCAGTTTGCCGCCACGGAAAAGAAAGGCACCTTTAAGGTCAGCGTGGCAAAGGACGCCATGCCCGGGCCGTGTCTCGTGCGGTTTTTCGACGTCAACGGCACGGCACCGCCGCGTGTGTTTTTTGTGGGCAAAGGCAGGGACATCACCGAGGCCGAGCCGAACGACGATATGCTCAAGCCGCAGGAGGTGACCCTGCCGGCGGTGTTACACGGGCAATTCGGCAAAGGCGGTGATGTCGATTCGTTTGCCTTTGATATGAAAGCCGGCCAAACCCTCGTGGCGGCGATGGACGCCTACACGGCCGGCGTGTCGATGGATGCGCTGATGCTCCTGCGCGATGCGCGCGGCGTGAAACTGGCGTTCAATCACGACGCGCACTCGCTCGATCCGCGGCTGGTTTGGAAATGCCCGAAAGACGGCCGGTACGTGTTGCAGATGGCGTGTTTCAAGTTTCCGGCCAACAGCACCTCCAGCTTCGGCGGCGGCACGGGGCTCACCTATCGTGTGACCCTCACCAACGGCCCCTACGTGCGGCACGGTTGGCCGGCCGCCGTGAATGGTGGCGAATCGCTCGTCGCATTGCGCGGTTGGAATCTGGTCAACGACTCCGCCAAGGCGAACGCGAAGGAAAACGACACCGAACTCGTGCTGGCCACCGAGGCCATCAACGGCCCGCTGCGCCTGCCCGTGACCGGCCAGCCCGAACACGTCGAGCGCGAGCCCAATGATGACAATGCCACCGCCAACTCATTCGGCCCCGGCAACATCTCCGCCCGCATTGATCAACCCGGCGACATCGATCGTTTTGCCTTTGAGGCGCAGAAAGGGAAGCGCTATCGGATTGATGTCGATTCCTTTCAACTCGGTTTCCTGCTCGATGCCGAACTCGCCATTGAAGATAGCACCGGCAAAGCACTGGTCACCAATGATGACGCCAACAAGGTACGTGATCCGCTGCTCAACTGGACCGCCCCCACCGACGGCCGCTTTTGTGTGCGTGTTCGCAGTCTGCTCAACAAGGGTGGTCCGGAACACTTTTATCGACTGCGCATCTTCCAGCCCGAGCCCGCCTACAATGCCACCGTGGTAGCCCCGCAATTCGCCCTCAACGCCGGCGCCACCAACGAAGTGAAAGTCACCGTCAATTACCTCGACGGCTACAAAGGCAAACTCACCGTCAGCGCCGAATTGCCCCAGGGCGTGAAAGCCGAGCCGGTCATTCTGGAAAAACAAGGCACCGCCACCCTCAAGCTCATCGCCGCCCAGGATGCCCCCACCCACAACGGTCTGCTCCAGATCACCGTCAAACCCGAATCCGGCGATCCCGCCCGCGCCACCGTCGCCCTCACCAGTTCCGGCGTGAACAACGGCGTGCCCCAGGGCTTTCCCGAATACATCATTCCCAAAACCTCCCGCCTCTGGCTCACCGTTCTCCCGCCCAAACCGATGACGGAAAAACCGCCCGAAAAGGCGGAGGATAAGTAGCCGTTTTCACACTAGCCCTGTGCGGCCATGAGGTGTATGTTTCCCTTCGCCCATGGACATCTATATTCGCCGCGGAGAAGAACAGTTTGGACCGCTCACCCCGGAGCAGTTGCAGGAGGGTCTGAACAACGGCACGTTGTTGGCCGATGACTTGGCCTGGCACGGAGAGTTGCCGGACTGGATTAGCGCTGGGGAAATGGTCCAAGCCGTGTCCCGTGAAGCCTCCGGCGAGTCGCCGCTTCCTGAACAGGGAAAAGCGGCGGCTTCAGATCCAACGCCGGTTTCTGCGCCGAGTGGTGTTAAGAAAAAACTAATCAGCGGGGTGGCAGCCTTTGTGTTTTTGTTTGGCGGGGGTGCTGCGGCAGCCTTTTTCGCGGGGGTGTTTGGGGGCGGCGAAGAAACACCGGAGCCAGCCAATCCTCCAATAATGACGGGGGCCGGGGGCGGTACGGGCGGCGGCGAAAACACCGGAGGAACGGGCGGCACAGTGAATCCTCCGGTGCCGGTACCCTTGCCTGCCGGAGGCGAGGGGACGACTTCGTTCGCTGCGGTGACCCAAAAACTGGATTCGGGCGGCAGTTTTTATTTTTACCTCAGCACCGATCAGGCGCAACGCTGGGTGCAAACGGCTTTCACCGAAGGCGGTAAGTTGCTCAATCAATTGGGCGGCGGTTTGGGTGGGAATGCGGCTGAGGCGGAAACGGCTCTCAATGCGGGCAAAGCCGTATACACTGGGTTGGGGCTGGATAGTGTTGATGGCCTCGGTGCCAGCACCAAGGATCTGGGTGATGGCCTAAAACGAAATGTAGCAGTGCTGCACCGGGATGCAGCCCAGGGCGACGGGTTGCTTTGGAAAACATTTGGCACCGCACCTCACGAGATCGGCGCATTGAAGTTGATGCCGGCTGAGACGGCGTATGCGGCTCATGGTGATTTGGATGTTAACGAAGCGTTGAAGTGGGTGCATCAATTGGTCACTCAACATGCGCCTCCCGAAGTCGCCGCCCAACTCACCAGCGAATTGCAGAACCCCATGTTACAGGCAGTGTTGGGCGGTTACGGCGGTGAGATTGGCGTGTATCTGACGTTGGACCCGCAAAAGACCATTCCAGTTCCACTGGGCGGCTCCGCAGTGGGTGGCCCGGCTGTGCCGGAGGTATTTGAATTTGAACCGGACGGAAAGGAAGACACAGTGCCAGCGCCGCCGGGGGGGATCCGCTTGCCGGAAGCTGTGCCCGTGCCCGGCTTGCCGCAGCCCCCGGTTCCGGTGCCTCAAGTGCCTGGCACGCCCGGCGGCGTGTTGCCGCCATTGCCCAATGGCGGGGTGCCTGTGCCGATGCCGATGCCGAACGGAGCGGTGGATGGCGCTCCTGGGATGGTGAACATACCTGAGCCGGGCTTGATTCTCGTGCTCAAAGTGGCTGATGATTCCATTGAAAAAATGATCGAAGGCGCGGTGGGCGCGGTGTTGCAGGCGCCTCTGGCTGCGGTGCCGGCCGGCAATGTGACGATCAAACAGGCTCCAATGCCTTTGCCATTGCCCGTTCCTGTTCCGTTACAACCCGCGATGTGCCGGGTGGGAGATTATTTGGTCATCACCTCTTCACCGGCCTTGGCACAGAAAGTGGTGGCGGTATCCAGCGGCCAGGATTCCGGCCTGCAGGGGACGCCGGAATTTCAAAAGCTGGCGCAAGGGATGGATCTCAATGGGAATCAATTCAGCTATATGAGCGAACGGGTCGGCGAGGTGTACGGGCAGGCGATTAAGCAAATGCTCTCCAGCGGCCCGGGCAATGATCTGCCGCCCCCGGTGGAGAATCTATTGATCAAGGCCATGACCCTGAGTGTTTCGTCCGCCATGGCGGTGACGCAGGTGCAACCGGATGGATTTGTGGTGCAATCCCATACCACCGGCATGGGCTACGACACGGTTGCGTTAGTCGGAGTAACCGTAGTGCCGGTAGCCGTCGGCGCGGCGTTCGCCCTGCCGTTCATGGCAGCGGTCCAAGAAGAGGCCAGCGAGGCGGCCACACAACAGCAGATGTTGAACAAGGCCCGGATGGTGGGCACGGCATTGATCCATCACGCCAATGTGAATGGGCAGTTGCCGAATGCCGAGACGTGGACGGATGACGCGATGAAAATCGTGGGCAACGCAGACGCATTTGTGAACCCGATGTTCATTGATCCGGAGGCACCGAACGAAAAAATCTGTGTCTGGCTCTACAACCCCAACCTGAGCGGGGTAAAACTTGAGGATATCGACGACAAACGCAACACCGTGTTGATGTATGATGGGGGCCTTGAATGGAACGGGGTGGGTGGCAAGGAATCCTTCATGCCCGAGGAGTTTTTCAAGATCACCACGGTGTTTGTGGATGGCCACGTGGAAGTGATCGGGCCAGGTGAAGGGGGTCATGTGAAATGGAACCCATAACAATATTGAGTTTCAGACGCCCGGGTTCGCCCGGGCTTTTTTTATTGTTCCCATAAGGATCGAAGCGCAGAATCATATTGTTCACCGATTAGTTCATATGAAAAAGAAAACTGCAATATTTGCCGTGATCCTCCTTTGGGCCGGCGCCGCCTGCGGGGGTAAAGAAACGACAGCCACCGAGGAAACTTCTACTTCCAGTGCGCCGCCTTCAGTGCCTTCCGGGGCAGCTTCGCAATCACCAGCCAAGGCGGCGGTGGCGAACAGTTTTTGGCAGGTAAACCAGCATCTGGATCAGGGAGGCAGTTTTTATCTCTACCTCAGTACCGAACAGGCGGTGGCCAAGTTCGATGATTGGACCGAAAACCTGATCAGCCTGCTCGAAGTGGCCGGGCAAGAGATGCCCGAGGATGAGGCGGCTCAAATGAGCATGGCCATCAATATGATCCGCACCGCATATCGTGAGAGCGGGTTGCGCGAGGTGAGCGGGCTGGGCGCCAGCAGTTTTGCCAGGGAAAAGCACCTGTATCGCAACGCGCTGGTGTTGCACCACTACGAAGGAAAGGGCGATGGCCTGATGTGGAAACTGATGGGCGGCACAGCCCATGAGCAGGCGGTGCTGAATCTGTTGCCGGCGCAAACAGCGTTGGTGTTTCATGCCGATGTGGACGTGGTGGCCGGATACAATTGGGCGCAGGAATTCGCGAAGAAAACCGCCCCGGCCGAAGCCGTGGGGCAAATGGCACAAGGCATCGCCCAACTCAATCAGGCGTTCAACTTCGAGACGCTGCTCAAATCGACCGGAGGCGAAGTGGGGTTCTTTGTCACCTTGGATGCCGAGAAACGCATCACTTTGCCCATTCCTGATTTACCTGAATCCGCTACGGTGGAAATCTCGGAACCGGCGGCAGCCCTGACCCTCAAGGTCAAGGACGATCAGTTGATGAAGCGGTTGGCGTCACTGCTCGAAAGTCCTGCGGCCGGGGTGCCCGTGCAAAAGGAAACGATCGGAGACACCACGCTTTACACCGTGCAGCCGCCTGCCCCCTTGCCGGTGCCGTTGGATTTTTCGCCAACACTGATGCAAGCGGGTGAGTATTTGGTGCTCACCACCTCCAAGCAATTGGCCAAAAATGTGCTCGCGGTCCAGTCCGGCGACGTGCCGGGGCTCAAGTCCACCGAAGAATTCAAGCGCCTAGCCAAGGGGGTGAACCTGAACGGGAACCAGATTCACTTCCTCAGTAGCCGCGTGCAGGAAGAGTATGGAGCCATCGTGCAAAAATTGATCAAGGCCGCTTCAAAAGAAGGCGACGTGCCGCCGCAGGCGATGGCGTTAATCGAGAAAATGTATGCCGGTCCGGCGGGCGAGGCTGCCGCGAGCCAGCTGGGTATTTTGCGGGTGACCCCGGAAGGGGTGGTGGTGGAGACCCATACCACGGGTGACGGGATGGAGTCGGCCCTAATCGCTGCCGCCATATTGCCGGCGGGCGTGGCGGCCGCGCTCTTGTTGCCTGCCATTCAGGCGGCCCGTAACAAAGCCCGTGAAGCGGTAAGCATGAATCAATTGCGACAGTTGAGCATTGCGGTTCACGCGTATCATGCGGATCAAAACAGGTTGCCGCCGGCCGGCAAATGGAGCGATGCGTTATTGCCCTACGTGGGCGATAATCGGGATGTATTCGTTTCTCCCTTGGACGTGTTTGAACAGAAAAGTTCTTATGCCTACAACAAGAATTTGGATGGAGTGTCCTTGGAAGATCTGAAGTCGCCGGCGCGTACAGTGGTATTCTTCGAGAGTGATCTCGGTTGGAATGGTTCAGGTGCGGCGGACCAGATGGCTTCGCACGGAGACGACTATCTCGTCGGGTTTGCCGATGGCCACGTAGAACGAGTGGCTCCCATTGATGTGGGTGATTTAGTCTGGAAACCGTAATGGTACGTTGCCTTGGTTGGTTGAGTTTGTGGGCGGTTGGCTTATGTGCCGCCGATCGGCCGAACATTGTGCTGGTGATGTGCGATGACTTGGGCTGGGGCGATGTCGGTTTTAATGGCGGGAAGGATATTCGCACGCCGCATCTTGATGCGATGGCGCGGGGGAGTTTGCGGTTCGATCGGTTTTATGCGGCGGCGCCGGTTTGCAGTCCCACGCGTGGCAGTTGCCTTACAGGGCGGCATCCATTTCGCTACGGCATTTACTTTGCCAATACGGGCCATATGAAGCCGGAGGAATTGACGCTGGCGGAATTGCTCAAGCGGCACGGATACACCACGGGCCATTTTGGAAAATGGCACCTCGGCACGTTGACCAAAACGGTGAAGGACGCCAACCGCGGCGGGCCGCAGGGCGCAAAGCATTTTTCGCCGCCGCAATCCAACGGGTTTGATGTGTGTTTTTCAACGGAATCCAAGGTGCCGACGTGGGATCCGATGGTGAAACCGAAGGTCAATGCGCGGCGAACGTGGTGGGATCCGGCGGAAGACCACGAGCCTTACGGCACAGCCTACTGGAATGAAAAAGGCAAACGCGTGGTCGACAATCTATCCGGCGCCAATTCACGGGTGATCATGGATCGGGCGATTTCTTTCATGCGCCGGGCCGCGGCCGAGGAGCAGCCGTTTTTTGCCATCGTTTGGTTTCACACACCGCACCTGCCGGTGGTGGCCGGTCCGGCGTATGCGCGGATGTATGCCGGTGAGGAAAAATACACGCAGCATTATCGGGGCTGCATCACGGCGATGGACGAGCAGGTCGGACGACTGCGCACGGAACTGCGTGCAATGGACGTGGCGCGCAACACGCTGGTGACTTTTTGCAGTGATAACGGCCCGGAAGGCAAAGCGGGCAGCGCGCCGGGCAGTGCGGGGCATTTGAGCGGTCGCAAACGGGATTTGCTGGAGGGCGGTATTCGGGTGCCGGGGTTGATGGAGTGGCCCGCGAAAATACGGCCGGGGAACACAACCGTGCCGGCGGTGACGAGTGATTATCTGCCGACCCTATTGGAAATAATCGGCGCCAAGCCGGCAGATGACCGGCCGTTGGATGGCCTCAGTTTGCTGCCTTTGTTCCGTGGACAAATGAAAAAACGGGACCGGCCAATCGGATTCCAGTCAGGCGATCAAGTGGCGTGGGTTGGGGATCAATTCAAGTTATGGGGCCGGGGCAAGGGGAAGCAGTTGAATCAGTTGCCAGCCCTCAAGCTGTTCGATTTGGTGGCGGATCCCGGCGAAAAGAATGATGTGAGTGACCAACATCCCGAGGAGGTAGCGCGCATGACGCGCGAGCTGAAGGCGTGGCGGGCTTCGGTGGAGGCGAGTGATCGCGGCGAAGATTATCGGGCTAAATAACCTCGCCGGCCGCGTGGCCGCTGGCCCAGGCCCATTGAAAATTATAGCCGCCCAGCCAGCCTGTGACATCGACCACTTCACCGATGAAATAAAGCCCGGGCACGGCTCGGCATTCCATCGTCTTGGAGGACAGTGCCGCGGTATCCACGCCGCCGACAGTGACTTCCGCCTTCGCGTAACCGCCGGTCTCCGCAGCCGTCAACGGCCAGGCAGTCAGGAGGGTCACCAGTTGTTCGCGCTCGCTTTGTTTCATTTGGCTGAGCGGCATGTCCGGCGCAAACGTTTTGGCAAAACTGGCAGCCATGCGTTTTGGAAAAAATGATTCCAGCCAGCGGGCGGGGTCGAGGCGTTGAGTGCGGGTTTCTTCCAGCAGGGTGCCGGGATCATGATCGGGCAGGAGATTTAGGGTGAACACGTCGCCAGCGGGGCAGTAGTTGGAAACCTGCAGGATCGCCGGGCCGCTCAGGCCGTGATGGGTGAAGAGCAGTTGCTCGCGAAAGGTTGTGCCGCCGGCGCTGGCCGTGCAGGAGAGGGAGATGCCGGTCAATTCGGCAAACGGCCAGTCGCGGCCATCGGCCAATTGAGGAATGAGCGGCACGAGGCCGGGGCGGGGCTTAATGATGGGCACATCGAATTGTTCCGCAACGCGATAACCGAAATCCGTCGCGCCCAGTTTGGGAAAGGACAGAGCACCGGTGGCAATCACCAGCGAATCGCATTCCACAGGGCCTTGGCAGGTTTGCAGCTGGAACCGGTTGTTGGCTGCATTCTGGCCGACGCGGTCGATGGTGCATTCGGTTTTCAAGTGCACGCCGGCCGCGCGGCATTCATGGCGCAGGAGATCTACAATCTCACGCGATGAGGTGCGGCAGAATAATTGGCCGAGCGTTTTCTCGTAAAACTCAATGCCGTGCTGTTGCACCAACGCGATGAATTCACTGGCTGGATACCGCGAGAGGGAGGAGCGGCAGAAGTGCGGGTTGTTCGAGAGATAATTTTCCGGACTGGCATTGAGGTTGGTGAAATTGCAACGCCCCCCGCCAGAGATGAGAATCTTTTTGCCGATACGCGTGTTATGTTCGAGCACCAGCACGGATCGGCCGCGTAGACCGGCGGTGCGTGCGCACATTAGCCCGGCGCCGCCAGCACCCACGATGATGGCATCAAAGTGTTCGGAGGTTGGGTTGGCAGGCCGGCTCACGTGACGTTGGGGCTAGTCCACATAGAGCAGTTCGTTGGCATTCAAGAGGCCCAGAGCGAGGTCGGTGAGTTGCTGTCCCTCGGGGCCGGCCAGCGCGCGGGCGGCGGCAAATTCATGCTCACCGGGGGCGCGTTGGAAGAGGTGCCGGTAGAGGCGGCGGATTTGTTCGTTGGGCATAGGCGTTTCCTTGGCCACGCGAGCGGCGAGGTGTTGGGCGGATTGGCGGACGAATTCGGAATTTAACAGCGCGAGCGATTGCGGTGCGGTGGTGGAGGTCATGCGATGAGAACAGCTCTCGGCGCCGGCCGGCCGGTCGAACAAGTCAAAGAACGGAAAGCGCAGATTGCGCCGGGCAAAAAGGTACACGCTGCGGCGGCGATGATCGGCGGTGTCGGGGCTGACGTTCCATTGGTTGCGCAGAAGCGTGCTGGTGATTTCCTTGGGTAACGGCGGCCGCACGCCGGGACCGCCACGTTGGCGGTTGAGTTGGCCGCCGGTGAGCAGCAATGTGTCGCGCAGCATTTCGCCGGTGAGGCGGCGGCGGTCTTGGCGGCTCCACAGGCGGTTCTCGGGATCGGCTTGTAGGCGTTGTTTCCAGTGGGGATCGTTGCCGGCATTCAGGCTGGCTTGTTTCCACGTGGCGCTGGTGAGGATGAGCCGGTGCATGGCCTTGAGACTCCATTTTTGGCGGGGCAATTCCGTGGCGAGCCAATCGAGCAGGGCGGGTTGCGTGGGCGGCTGGCCTTGGGTGCCGAAATCCTCAGGCGTGGCAAGTGGCCGGCCAAAGTGCTGCTGCCACAGGCGATTGGCCGCAAGGCGCATGGCGGTGGAGTTTTGAGGATGGGTCAGCCAGGCGGCGAGTTCGGTGCGGGTGCCCTGGGTGGTTTGGCTCTTGGCGGTGTTAATGGTTTTGGGGAAGGCGGCTTTGACGGCTTCTCCGGGCCGGCGGAAATCGCCGCGGACCATCACGTGGGTGGTGGCGGGTTTGCCTTGGCGCAGGGCGCGGATGGTCACGTCGCCGGACTTGATCTCCTTGAGCTGGAGGTCGCTCTCGAAGAAGGCGCGCATCTGGTAAAACTCGCGTTGGCTGACGGGATCAAACTTATGATCGTGACACTGGGCACACCCGATCGTGATGCCGAGCAGGGCGCTGCCGACGGTGCCGGTCATTTCATTGAGAATCATGTGGCGGCGCTCGGCGATCAGGTTGATGTCTGGCATGTCCTGGCCGGCAAGCAGAAAGCCGGTGGCGATGCCAGCCTGCGGATCCTTGGGATGCAGCAGGTCGCCGGCGATTTGCTGTTGCACAAACTGGTTGTACGGGAGGTTCGCATTGAGGGCGTTGATGACCCAGTCGCGATAACGCCAGGCGTTGGGGCGGATCTTGTCATGCTCGAAGCCGTCGGTCTCCGCAAAGCGCGCGAGATCGAGCCAGTGTTGGGCCCAGTGCTCGCCGTACGCCGGCGAAGTGAGCAGACGGTCGACGAGTTTTTCGTAGGCGCGTGGATCGGTGTCCTTGAGAAATGCCTCCACTTCAGCAGGAGCCGGCGGCAGACCGGTGAGGTTGAAGGTGAGGCGGCGAATCAAAGTGCGTCGATCGGCTTCGGGCGCCAGAGCGAGTTTGTGCGGCCGGAGCTGCGCGGTAATGAAGGCGTCGATGGGGTGGGTGTGGCGCGAATCGTCCGGCACAGCAGGGCGTTTAAGGGGTTGCCAAGACCAGTGGCGCTCTGCGCCAAATGACCAATGACCAATAACCAATGACCAAAAAATGACCAATGTCCAATGACGCGAACGCCAACTCCATTGGAGTTTGGATATTGGATGTTCCCTGGGATTTGGTCCTTGGTTCTTGGTCATTGAAAACAGGTCATTAACTCAAGATTTCCTTCACCACCTTCCCGCTCACATCCGTCAACCGCTCGTCTTTGCCGTGATGTTTCACGGTCAGTCGTTCGTGGTCGATGCCGAGGATGTGGAGGAGGGTGGCGTGGAGGTCGTGGACGTGAATCTTGTTTTGCTCGGCGCGCAGGCCGATGGGGTCGGTGGCGCCGTAGGCGAGGCCACCGCGCACTGCACCGCCGGCCAGCACGACGCTGTAGCCCCACGGATTGTGGTCGCGGCCGGTGCCTTGCTCGCTCATGGGCATGCGGCCAAATTCGCCGCCCCAAATGATGAGGGTGTCATCCCACAAACCGCGCGCCTTGAGGTCGTCAAACAGACCGGCAATGGGAGCGTCGGTGCGGCGGCACCAGGTAGTGTGGTTTTGCAACACGCCCTTGTGGGCGTCCCAGCCGAGGGTGTCACCGGAGTAAAGCTGCACAAATCGCACGTCGCGCTCGAGCATGCGGCGGGCCAGCAGACAGCGCGTGCCGAATTCCGCGCAGTCTTTTTGATCCAGCGCGTAGAGCTTGCGCGTGGCGGCAGTTTCGCGGGAGAGATCGACAATCTCCGGCGCCGCCGTCTGCATGCGAAAGGCCAGCTCATAGGCGCGGATCCGGGCTTCAAGGGTGTCGTCCTGATCGCGCTGGGCGGCGTGGTCGCGGTTGGTTTGTTGAATGAACTTCGCCAGCGCAGACTGCCGCTCCGGCGAACGCTCGGCGGGCGGGTGGAGATTGAGGATGGGCTTGGTCCCGGGGCGAAACGTGGTGCCCTGAAAAGTCGCCGGGAGGAAACCGCTGCCCCAAGCCGGTGGGCCGCCCTTGAGGCCGCCGCGCGGATCGGGCAACACGATGAAAGCCGGCATGTTTTGATTTTCCGAGCCCAACCCATACGCCACCCAACTGCCGACGGATGGTTTACCCCTGTCGCTTATACACATCGCCGAGCGCACGAGACTAAGG
>JAYQQG010000003.1:0-77012 GCA_038145765.1 Verrucomicrobiales bacterium | reverse complement strand
TTGCGATTGTCCACATCGCGCCGAAATTGATCAAAGCTGTCGAGCAATTGTCGACGGTTCCCGAGTCGGTCCGTGGTGACGCCATTGAGCGTCAAATCCTGTTTCCCTTTGCCGCTGGGCGAGAAGGCCTTGTAGGGCGTCCCCAAAAATCCCGGGCCCGAGTCGCGGTTGCTCATGGCGATGTTGGGCGGGGTGCCGTTTAGACCGTTGCCCTCCAGCTTGGCCACCACGGAGCTGATGCTGGGCCAACCGCCGCTGGGCTGTGGTCCGCGGCGCACACGACCGGTCATACAATGGAATGCGTTGTGATCATTCGCCTGCCCAACGGTCGAACGAATGGCCGCACACTTATCCCACATTTTGGCCAGCTTGGGGAAATGCTCGCTGATGCGGACCCCGGGAACGTTCGTGGAGATGGCGTTAAATTCGCCACGATATTCCAGCGGCGCCTCCTCCTTGATGTCCCACATGTCCTGATGGCTTGGGCCGCCCCCCAGGAAAATCATAATCACGCTCTTTTGCCGTTGCGCAGCCGCGCCGGCTTCCGCTTCCGCCCGCAACAGTTGCGGCAACGCCAATCCGCCCATGGCGAGCGAGCCAATTTGCAGGAAGTTGCGGCGGCTGGTGCCGTCGCAGTGAGGGCCGATGATGTCGGTATGGATTTTCAGCATACGGTGTGATCTCCTTAAATTGTGTCAGATGAGTTCCTTGATCGGCGATCCGTCCTCGATCATGTAGGTGGGCCGACCCTGCGGACTGGTGAACTGCAGCTTATGGCTAAGCCCATACATGTGCAGAATGGTGGCCATCACGTCCTGTGGATTGACAGGGTTTTCCGCGGGCACTTCAACCTTGCGCGAACTTTCGCCAATCACCTGCCCCATGCGCAAACCGCCGCCGGCCAGCGCCAGCGTGCAGAGGCGGCCCCAGTGGTCGCGCCCTCCCTTGCTGTTGATGCGCGGGGTCCGGCCGAATTCGCCAGTGACCACCACCAACGTATCCTCCAACTGGCCGGACTCGGTAAGATCATTGATCAACGCTGACACGCCCTGATCCATTTGCTGCGCGCGGCTCTTCAAGCCTTTTACGATGCCGCCGTGCATGTCCCAGCCACCGTAACTGACGTTCACGAAGCCGGCCCCCGCCGCACAGAGGCGCTTGGCGAGCAGGAGCTGTTCCCCCAGGCCTTTGCCATAGCGTTCGCGGATCTTGGGGTCTTCCTTTTTAATATCGAAAGCATCCTTGGCGCTGCCCAGCACAAGGTCGAAGGCTTGTTGCTCAAACCCATCGAGGCCTTCCATCTGGCCAGAGCGATCCACCTCGCGATTAATGGAGTCCAGCTCGTTCAGCAAGGTCCGGCGAGAGCCAAAGCGCTGGCTGTCGATGGAGAGATTCATGTTTTGCCGGGCCTTGCCGCTAGGGCTCAGGGCCTGGTACCGCGCTCCGAGCCAGCCGGGGCCATCACTGCGGATGCTACCCACCTTGATGTAGGTCGGCATCCCCGTCTGGGCATCGGTAGTGCCGCGAGCGCGGGAAATGATCGAGCCCAAGGAGGGCTTCATATTGTTGCGATCATTGTACCCGGTCATCACCCATGTGGTGCCCGTGCCATGGCTGCTACTGCCGTGCGCAAAGGAACGCACCAACGCCATGCGATCCACGCACTGGGCGATCTTGGGAAACGTGCCGCCAACTGTAACCCCGGCAATGGGTGTTTTGCATTCACCCGTGATGCTGCGGTACTCGACCGGAGCGGTCATCTTGGGATCAAAGGTCTCCACATGAGTCGGACCGCCCGCCAGCCAGATCCAGATGACCGACTTGTTTTTCACCGGCAACCCCTCCTGCCCGGCCCGCTCCTTGGCCGCCAACAGATTGGGCAAACTCAATCCCGCTGCGCCCAAGGTTCCCACTTGCAAAAAATTGCGGCGAGTAAAGCCGTCGCAGTCGCGGCCGTTCGGGGTTCCAAAGATTTTCAGCATGATGAGTTCTCCTTCGTTTTAGGGTGGGGTTTGTTTACATGGTTTGGTTAACTGATTAATTCCGGCAATACCTTGGCCCCTTCGTCCACCAGATAACGCGGCCGGCCAGACAGATCGGACACGGTGGTGGTTTGCACATCGATCCCCATGGCGGTGTACAGGGTGGCGAAGACGTCGCCAAATTTCACGGGCCGATCCACCGCCTCGCCCGCCTTAGCGTCCGTGGCGCCGATCACCTGACCGTGGGTCATGCCGCCGCAGGCGAGTGCCGCGCAGCTGACGCGCGGCCAGTGGTCGCGGCCGGCCTTGCTGTTGATCACCGGGGTACGGCCAAATTCGCCCCACACCACCACGCTCACGTCGCGATCGAGCCCGCGCTGGTGCAAGTCCTCCACGAGCGCTGTCAGGCCCTGGTCGAGCATCGGCATATCTTCGCGGCCGCGCTTGAAGTTGCCGCCGTGCCAATCCCATCGACTGAAGGCGACCGTCACACAGCGCGCCCCAGTCTCCACCAAGCGGCGGGCCAAGAGGAAATCATCCAGCAACTTGTGCGATCCATCGGCCTGCTTCTTGTTACTGCCACGCCCATAACGGTCCCGCAACTTCGGATCTTCCTTGTCCAGGTTCAGGGCCTCCGCAAAACGCGCGGAAGTCAACATGGCGAGCGCCTGTTGGTTGAAAGCATCGAGGCCTTCCATTTGCCGCTTGGTATCAACGTCACGGCGCAGTTGATCAAACTGGGAGAGTAACGAACGGCGGGAATCAAGCCGGTTCAGGTTAATGCCGTTTAACGTCATGTCCTCCTTCACCCCACCGGCCTTGTTAGGCAGGAACGGTCCATGCGCCGGCCCGAGGAAGCCCGGCACGCCGGGATCACCCCACGGCTTGTGACTGGTGTCCGGCGCCAAGCCGACAAACGGCGGCACCCCCACCTGTGCCTCCCCATGCAATCGCGACAACACCGACCCCATGCTCGGCCAGCCGCCAGGGGGCTGATTGGCATGCGTGCGCCGACCCGTCTGACATTGCCACGAGTAATGGCTGCCGGCCGCGCCGACGACCGACCGGATGACGGTGAACTTGTCCATCATCTTTGCCATGAGCGGGAACTGGTCGCCGATACGGATACCCGGAACATTCGTAGAAATCTCATCGAATTCGCCCCGCACCTCCTTGGGCGCATTGGGCTTCAGATCCCACATGTCCTGATGTGGCGGTCCGCCGGGCAGGAAGATGTTGATTACCGCCTTATGGTTGCGCTGGATGCCCTGCTTGGCTTCGGCGCGAAGCAATTGCGGGAGCGTGAGGCCGCCCATGGCAAGGCTGCCTACGGAGAGAAATCCACGGCGACTGAGGCCGTCACAGAAGCGATATTTTTGACCGGTGATCGTTAGCATCATTCGGGTCCGATTCAGGTTGTTGCTTTTCGACGCAGGATATCACTGCGTGATTCACCCTGTCGTAACATTTTTAGCTCAAAAAATCACCCGATTTTTACGCCTTTTTCAGGTGTTTTTTGCTTGCCAAGAAGGAATGGCGGTGGGCGCAGACCGCCCTTTTAGGAGCCCGTTCCGATAGAATGAGCGGGCTCATCGTCGGTCACCGTTTCCGCACCCAAGCGATACACGGCCTGAAGGTCACTGAAACCTTTGATTTCCATGGGCGGCAACGGCTGGGCCGAACGCCCTTCGCGAGCGGCTTCACAGGTGGCTTCATCGACCAACACGTCCATCGGGCCGGCTACCGTACACAGCCGGCTCGCCAGATTCGCCCCCTGGCCAATTACGGTGAAATTCAGTCGGTCTTCAGAGCCCATGAACCCCGCCAACATTTCGCCGGTGGCCACGCCGATGCCGACATTGATTTCGCGGCCGGACATCATGTTGAGCACCTTGCGCTCCGCAATCATCGCCCGCGCACAGGCCACCGCCCGCTCCGGGGCGGTCGGATCACTTCCCGTCGCCCCAAAAACAGCCATAATCATGTCACCCACAAACTTGTCGACCAACCCGTCATGCTCATGCACCACGCGCGTCATGGCCGTCATATGCTCGTTCAACATCATCACGGTCTCTTCCGGCGACATGTGCTGGGTCAGTTCCGTGTATTTCCGCATATCACAGAATAAAACGGTCATTCCATGAGTTTCCCCGCCCAACGCCACATTGCCGTTGATCATGCGATCGGCCACATACTTGTCTGTGACCTTGTTTAAAACATCTCGATACTTATCCTTTAACGATAACTCTTTCGCTGTTTCGTTGAATGCGGCGGCTAATCGGGCAAATTCATCCTTGCCACGTACAGGAATCCGGACATCATAATCTCCTTCCCGCAGGCGCATGGTGGCCTTGTATAGGCGTCGAACGGGTTTGAAGAGTCCCAAGGAAATCAGCCAGCTGACGCCGACTGCGAAAAAGCCCATGATGGCGCCCACTTGTAGAATCTGTGATTTCAACTGCTCTTGGACCGCCAGTGCGTCGCTCCAAGCGTACAGGCCCACTTTATAGGCGGGCGGCAGGGCCGGATCGGTTTCCAGCGGGGCCATAAACACGCGATAAGGGGTATTGTTCAGAGTCAAAAGCTGTGGCGCAGGCTTGGTTGTTTCCTTTAATAAATCTTCGGCGTGAGTTTTCAGCCAATGCGCCACTTGAGCCTGATCCTTCTCCGGGATCGCATTCGAGAGCAAGGCTCCCTCCACCCAAACCCCGGTCGCCAAATCACTCACTTCGGTCAAAGTTTGCTCGCTGCGACGATTCACGGGAAAGGCCATCACCAAGGTGCCCACCTTTCTGCCGCCCGTGAGCGCGTCAACCGGCAGGCAGAGGACTTCCAAGAGACGCTGTGCTCCGTTCAAGCCAGGCACCGAAACGTAGCCGGTTGCCGGTTGGTTTAAATCCACCAACCCCTTGTACATTGCGTCCAGTTTGTTGCGGAATTCACGTTGCATCCGGTTGTAGAGGTAGGCACCGGGGCGCAACTCGGGTAATAGAAACTCTCCCTGTTCGCCCAAGAAAACCAGATGCGAAGCAATCATTCCTCCCCGGCCGCGGGGGACATGAATAACCGGGGGCCCCGTGCCGTTATTCACGCCATGTAGGGGAGTACGCTGCTTTTGTAACTCTTCGTGCAGCACATTAAACAACGATTCGCGGGCCAGCTCATACAGGCGATCCGCATCCCGTTCCTCCACCGCCACGCGCACACTGTCCCGCGCCGCAAACTGCTCCATCACCTGCCGCACTTCGCCGAGGCGCTCGGCCTGTTCGCGGGGCAGATATTTCAGCTGTTCCTCAACCCGGGAGCGAAAGAGCTGGTCATTGGCCGCATCCACCCGTTGCAGTGCCACCATTAGAAATGCCACCGTGGTCAATGCGACCACCGCCAACATGGCTAACAACAACTTGATTCTAAATCCGAGGGAAATCATGCGTCCGAAAACACCCTGCTCCTTGCTTCTCTTTCTAAAGACGCAATCGCAGTCCAAAAGGATTCATGTTAATTCACAAAAACTGCATGCGCTGCCAATAACCCGCCTATTTCAGCACCTGCAATCCATTAAACCGCACCTGCGTGCCATGGCAATCCACCCCGCCGGATACCCGTTTGAGCGGCCCTTTCTTGAGGGATACCGCGGGCAATCCGTTTGGCCCGCCAGGCACAGCCGTCAAATGCAGCAGTTTGCCATCCGTCCGTGCAAAGACCGAGACGCTGTAGGCCCCGCTGATAGGCGGTTGTCCCGGTTCATTGGGTTGAGTCAGATTCAACCCGCGCCCCCGCACGCGTATTGCCCAGTGGGCCACGTAAATGCGTGCCTCATCCACCGCCAACCCAATAATGCGGGAATGCCACATGCTGCCGGCACGCGTCCGCCATTCGCGTCCGGTTTCTGTTTTCATGATCGGCAACACCCGGCCCGTTTCCACATTCGTATGCAGCAACACCGCCTCGGTCAAAGTTCCGTGCTCGGCCCTCCCTGCCCAGTCGCGCCGCAATGCCGCCTGCGGCCGCAGGTCCACATACTGCAGCCACACATCATTTGCCCGATACACCACCTGCCCTTTGCCGGCATCCGGGGGCAAGGCGATATCCAAGCTCCATCCGGAATATGTCCACCCCAACAGTCCCATCCACAGCGCCAGTCGTTTCATAGTCGATTAGACGCCGTCCATCGGATGCGGCCTCAAAAAAAGCGCCCCCGGGTGGGGACGCTTGTTTTCCAAGGGGGTGGAGTCCCTTAGTGCCAGCCACCGCGGCCGATCTGGTTGCCCACGTCCGCCTGACCGCCTTCCAGTGTCTTGTTCTTGGCAATAGCGGCAGTGAACTGCGCCTGATCCTGCTGAACCACGGAGTTATCGGCAAAGGCCATGTTGCCTTGGCCTTCATCCAAGCCGCTCATGTTGTAGCGCTTGTCCCCGTTTGGCCCGAGCCATTGCTCGTCGTCCCGCAGGGTACGGTGCACGGGGCTCCAGTTGTGCGTCCAGTTGTTCATGTGATTGGGCGTGTTGCCGGAAGGATTTCCGCCCTCGATGTTGCGTGTGAACAGGGTGATGGAACCGGAACCCTTCAGGTCGTCTCCGCTCTTGTGCAGTCCATAGCTAATGCCACGCTGATGCACATAGGCGCTATTCCACCAGGAACGGCCCCAGCCCCCGAGCTTGCCGTCGCGCACATCCTGATCACTCGTCCGCTTGCTGCGCGGATCCGACGGGGAATGCAGCGAGGCGGAGTTGGCCAGATCCTGCCGGATTTGGTTATGCGTGAAAAGGAAGCGCAGGTCACCGCACATATGCACCAGCATGCCACGGTCTCCAGCCAGTTGTTGGGCGGTTTTGCGGTTCCAGCCTTGGCGGTTGTGGGCGGTCGCCGCTTCGTCCACAATCATTTTGTACTCGAGCGCGCCGTCTTCGGCCGTGAGGTACCACGGATAGGCCTGCTCATGGTCGCCGGCAAACGCGGTCAGCGCCTTTTGCACGTTGCCCAGCTTGCTGGCGCATTTCATGCGATTGGCCTTTTTCTTCGCTTTCGCCAGAGTGGGGAGCAGCATGCTCGCCAAGATGCCGATAATGGCAATGACGACCAGCAATTCGATCAGAGTGAATGCTTTTTTCGTTTTCATTTTGCTTTCGTTTATTCGGTTGGTTTTATAGGAGCCAATGGCCCTAGTTGACGTGGTTTGCGCAACAATCGTGCCATTTTAAAAATGCGTTTAATTCGGAAAGATAACGCCGTCCCAAAATATTGCTGCCCCAAAATTAATAATCCCCCCCTTTTCAAAAAGAAACGAAAGCTGTTGCGTGGAATTCACGCATGATTAACAAAAAACGCCCCCGATTGGGGGCGTTTGTGTTTTCAGATTTTTGCGTGTGTCCTACCACCAGCTGCCGCGGGTGATTTGCTGATTGCCACCGGCGGGCGGGGGCTCAGCGATGCCGCCTTCGAGCTCGGAGTTGCGCTTTTGAGCCGCTTGCAGGCTGGCATCGTCGGCTTGCTGCACTTGTCCGTCGGCAAAGGCGATTTGGCCTTGGCCTGCGTCCAAGCCGCTCATCACCACACGCTTGTCGTTGCTCGGGCCGGCCCAGGTCTCAGTCGGGCGAATCGCACGGTGTGCCGGATCCCAGTTGTGACTCCAGTTGTTCATCTGGTTGGGCACGCTGCCACTGGCTTTTTCGCCTTCGAGATTGCGGGTCAGCATGGTGATCGAACCGGAGCCTTTTAGATCGTCCCCGCTCTTGTGCACCGCGTAGCTAATCGCACGCTGATGAACGCTAGCGCTCTTCCACCAGCTATTCCCCCAGCCTTTGTGGATGCCGTTCTGGACATCCTGATCACTCGTGCGTTTGGCGCGAGGATCGGATGGAGAGTGCAGACTGGCTGAGGTGGCCAGATCCTGACGCAGGGTGTTCTGGAGGAACAGGTAACGGATATCCGCTGCGTTGTGCTTGCAGAACCCATCGTTGCCGGCACGCTGTGAGTCGCTCCATTGGGCCCAGTCTTCATTCCGGCCTTTGAGCTGGTTGGATTCCTCAACGTGCTCACCGTAGGTATAGGCGATCTCCTCGGGAGTCATCATCCATGGCAAGGCTTGTTCGTGGTCCCCGGCAAATCCGGACAGCGCTTTTTGGGCACCGCCCATTTTGCTGGCGCATTTCATGCGGTTCGCTTTTTTCTTCGCTTTCGCCAGTGTCGGGAGCAGCATGCTCGCCAAAATCCCAATAATGGCAATCACGACCAGCAGTTCAATCAATGTGAACGCTTTGTTTTTCATCGTTAGTTGTATGGTCTTGGTTATTCTTGGTTGTACGTGCCTTTTCAAGCACGCCAAGCATGAGCATGCTTCGTGCCATCGATTTCATCACAAAAATGACCCATATTCGGTGTTTTTTGGTGTGTATTTTTCTTTCATGGATGAAAACCCACATTTTTGCGCAGATTTCACGCTTAATTTCCGGTTTTGGTTTTACAATATAAAAAAAATCGAATTTTTGATCTGGCCGGACGTGAGGTTTGGGTATTTTTTGCAGAAAAATCTTTGAATCGGGCCTTTTTTTTGGCACAAGCCGTTGTCGGCGTTGAAAGCCGTAACCAAAAAAATCATTATGAAAGAACTCCTGAAATTGTTCCCCATCTTGGGCTTGGCTTCCTTCTTGGGTCTCACCATCGGCTGCGGTGGTGGTGCCGATGACGCCGGTGATGACACTCCGCCGCCCGCGGATGAGCCCTATGATGGCGGTGGCGCGGGTGAAGGCGGGACCACCGAAGAAGGTGGCTCCGGCGAATAATCCGCTGAACCATTAATTTCAAACACAGGCCCCCACGGGGGCCTTTTTTTGTGGATATGGAGTCTGGCAAGGGTTGGGTCGGTTTTGCTCAGGGGGCCACAAAAAAACGCCCGTGTTCACGGGCGTTTGATTCTTCGATTGATGCTGGACGATCTACCAGAAACCGGGCCGGGAGATCACATCATGGACTTCGGCTTTGCCGCCGGTTTGTTCGCTGTGAGTCTTCAGCTCGGCTTGCAAGGTGGCGTCATCGGCCTGCTTGGTGCTGCCATCCGACAACGCATAGTTGCCTTGGCCTTCGTCCAAGCCCGACATGGTCAGCTCGTTCACATTACGGTCGCCGTTGCCCGTGAGGCTGCCGTCCCAGCCCCATTCTTTCCACTTTCCGGTCGTGCTGGCGCCGTACCAAGTGGCGTTGGCGGCGGTGAGGGTTCGGTGAATACGGTTCCAGCCGCCGTTGTTCACCTGGCCATCTCCGTTATGCTTGTTCACGCCACCGAGGTTGCGGGTAATCACAAGCATGGTGCCGCCCTTGAGGGCATCGCCGCCGCGATGGACGCCGTAGGTGAATCCTTTTTGATGGCAGTAATAGCGGCCACCATACCAATGCTGCCGGGCAAACCCGTTCAATTTGCCTTGGGAAACATCCTGATCATTGGTCCGTTTGGTACGGGGATCGGATGGGGATTGCAGTGACTTGGCAGAACCTAAATCGCCACGAATGCTGGGGGCGAGGAATAGAAAACGCGGGTCAATGGGGTAGTGATCCATGTTGGCATTTTCGGTTGCCGCAGCTGTTTCATGGAGGACTTCATTCCAAAAGAATCGGGAATCCTCGTAGGTTTGATACCAGGGCATGCATTCATCGGCGTCGTTGGCAAACCCGATCAACGCCTTGGCCACTTGGCCGACTTGAGCTGAGCATTTGAGCCGGTTCGCCTTTTTCTTGGCCTTGGCAAGGGTGGGGAGCAGCATGCTCGCAAGAATACCAATAATGGCTATCACGACCAGCAACTCGATGAGGGTGAATCCTTTTTGAGTTTTCATATTTTCGTTGTTGGTTTGGTTTTTGATGGACGCATCCACCAGTCAGGAGGTGATTTAGCGCAGATTTCGTGCCAACAGAAAGCTTGTTTTCAACGGCCGAAACCAGCGTTTAAAGGGGTGGCGTCATTGGCCGGAACTCGATTTTGCGTGAATTGTGAGCCTCTTCGGCGTTTTTTTCACGCCCCCCTCCATTTCTGGATTTCAACAATCGTCACTTTAGTCGGGCAGTGCGACTATTTGAATGTTCCGGTACCACGCCTCGGTGGGGGGACCGCTGTGGATTTGAAGGGCGATCACACCGTCCAGCGGGATCTTTGGATCGGCCTCGGTGTAATCGATTGTCTGTGTGCCGTTCAGATAGAGGCGGATGCGCGGGCCTTCACAACGAATCTCGTAGTGGTTCCAATCATTCTTCTTGAGAATCTTGTCGATCACGCCCGGCTTGGGCTTGGCCAACATCGTGCGCCGGCGCGATTCATCATAGAGACAACCCCACCAGCCCTGACCCATGTCCGCCTGATACCCAATCACCTCGTGATGATTCGGGATGCGTTTGGTGCGGATCTGTATGCCCGCATTGGCCGTGGGGCCGCCCACCAGTTTGACGTCCAGCTTGAGGATGAAGTTTTTGTACGTCTTTTGGGTGCAAAGGAATTCGTTGTTGGGAATTTTGGTTTTCAGGTTGCCGCCAACCACGGCACCTTGCTCAATCCGGAAATAGTTCAAGTTGCCTTCCCAGCCCTTGAACGTTTTGCCGTCAAAAATTTGTGCCGGTTTCTCCGCGCGCACCGTCAGCACGGTCGCGATCAACAGGGTGACCCATAGGATGCGTTGCATACCGGCTTTGTATCAGCTGGCGTAAGCGGAGGCGAAAAAAACTTTTCTGAGACAAAACGATTTTTCCGTATCGCTTCCTCACCAGACTCTGTCTAACGAAGCAACCCTGTAACATGAACGACGAAACGACACCCCTGGATCGCTCCTTCTTTTACGCCACCTGCAGCGTCATTGCCCTGGCCGGGATCTGCATCGCGGCGTTGCATTTTGCATGAGTAAGGTGATCAGGTTAGTCGAAATATTTATGACAAAAGAGATCCTTGTTGATAGCAGCTCGATGTGTTGTGTTCGAACCGCATCAGGAACGACCCGCGAAGGGTCTGGCAACCTGGCAACGGAGCAAAGCCAAGGTGCCTTGGAAGGTGAGTGTTTCACCAACCGATGTGCGGGGCCAACCGGCCTTGAACAAAACTCCGCGAGAGCGACCCGTCACTGATGCCTGACAGTACAGTGGCGTTTTGTTTTCAGAGACCTGAGGCGTTTAACGAACAGCGATAAACGTAAGCTAATGACCAACATGACCCTATCTGTCCGTGTCAACCAGAAGAACCCGGACCATCACCTGTGGAACAACCACGGCACATGGTGGCTGCACTACACTCTGCACATGCCTGACTTCACCAAGCGTCGGGTGCGCAAGAGCTTGGGCACCCGTAATGTGGAGGAAGCCCGCCAGCGACGGGACGAAATCCTCGCCACTGTGTAAGCCTAACACTAACTAGTTGCTTCATGCCTGCCTGCGGCATAGGATCCCGCCCGAAAGATCAATCTATGAAGCAACTCATTGAATTCACCTCTATTCTTGGACTCACCGCAATGCTGGGCTTGTTCGTCGGATGCGGCAACGCAGAAACGGGCGACGACACTCCCCCCCCGGCCGACGAAGAGGAGGAAGTAACCGAAGCCCCCGAGGGAACCGGTTCAACCGAAGGCGAGGGCGAATAAAATCGCCCCCGATCGATTGTGTTTTAAGACCCCCTAAGGGGTCTTTTTTTTGACTGCACAAAAAAACGCCCGCATAAGCGGGCGCTTTCTGTTACTTAATTCATAGCACTAAAAGAACCCTGGGCGACTCACGCTTTGGGAGAATGCATTGCCTGCGCCTCCGGTCGCATCTTTGGCGGATTTGTATTGGGCTTGGAAATCCGCATCGCTGGCCTGTTTCACACTACCATCCGCCAAGGAATAGTTGCCTTGGCCTTCATCCAAGCCTGACATGGCAATCTCTTTAAGGTTGCGATTGTTCCCGGCATCCGTGGGGGGATTCTTATGGCCCCATTCTTTCCATTTGCCTGCAGTGGTAGGTCCTACAAAGTAGGAATCCTCCAGATACATCCGACGCGCCATTTTGCCATTGGCGTTTTCACCGCTCTTACCATCCGCGTCCTTCAATTTGCTGGTCAATCCGTTCCCCATATGGTTGTCAATCCGGTTCCGTCCAATCACGTTCCGGGTGAATGTAATAAAGGTCTCCGGCTTATCTGCGTCCCCGCCATGGTGCACGCCGTAGCTCAAGCCCTTTGAATGTACGTATTTACCGCGGTTACCGCTTTTGTTCCATGTATGCCTGCCCCAACCATTGAGGGCCCCGCCGGAAACATCCTGATCATTGGTCCGCTTGCAGCGGGGATCGGAAGGGGAGAACAATGCCTTGGAGGTGCCCAAGTCCGAGCGTAATTCCGCATCCAAAAACAAGAAACGAGGATCCATGAGACGATAATACCGCGCCGATTCAAAATTGGTCACACCCGGCATCGCATCCATCATCTCTTTGCATTTAAAATTCCCGTCCTCAGGCGTTTGCAGCCAGGGCAGCCGCCCCTCGTTGGTGTTTGCGTAACCTAAGAGCGCCTTGGAAACTTGCCCCACTTGATTGGAGCACTTCATACGGTTCGCCTTTTTCTTGGCCTTGGCAAGGGTGGGGAGCAACATGCTCGCGAGAATACCAATAATCGCAATCACGACCAGCAGCTCGATAAGGGTGAATCCTTTTTGGTTTTTCATTATTTTTTCTTTTTTGCTCTGTTTATGAGTTTTATGGCGCCGTTGACACGCCAGCCATGCGATCGATAGCAGAAATGATACCAAATGAAAACACGCCATTTATTTGAAAAAAATCATTAAAACCCGATGAAACACCCACTCTAAACCTTAATCATTCTAATTATTGGGTGGTTTTCACGCATTATGAAACCATTTTGACGCAAAAAAACGCACAAAAAAAAAGTTGGATTTCTACGTTGACTTGCGACTGCGTCTCAATATCATCTCGCCATGCCCAAGAAATCGGACCGCCAAACCGTGTATAAGATATGTGCTTCCGGCAAATGCTGGAAGCGCGGAGGGCGGGACTTGCACGCTCGACTCAAGGCCCTTGCAGCTGCTGGCGCTCCGATTAAAGTCGAGAAATGCGGTTGTCTCGGTCGCTGCAAAAAAGGCCCCAATCTCAAGGCAAGGCACGGGACCAAGCCGGCCCGCAAACTCACCCGCAACGAGGTGTTCGCCGTGTTGGGCGTGTAATTTGCAGCCTTACAAAGCGAGCTGTTACGTCAATCCCATAAACGGACGCATTTCCTCTGCCCCGGTGACCTCGGCACTGTGCTCTCCAGATCGGAGGAATAGACGCCGGATTCAGGCCCCCATCTGGCCCGTCGTACTGCGACGGCACCACCCCTTTGGAGAGACGAATCTGCGAGCCCGAATAGGCCGGTGCCATCAACGGACTCGCAGGCTCGTCCCTACATATCATCCCGGTTGACTCTAAACATTGGTCATTGAAAATTGGGCTTTTGCGGGCAATAGTCCCCGCCCATGTACCTCCCTATGATGCGCCGGGTGATTCTGGAGACAGACAAACGTCTGCTTTGGAAGTTTGCCTACAACTTCGGTTGGCGCGGAATGCGGAGTGTGCAGCGGTTCAAGGCGGGGCTCAAGCGGGGCGAGTATTTTCCACCGTTCCTTTATATCTCTGTGCTCAATTCCTGCAACCTGCGCTGCCAAGGCTGCTGGGTGGATGTAGCGGCGAAGCAGGAGAAAATTGAGGCCGAACATTTGCACCGGCTTATCCGGGAGGCGAGCGAGGCCGGCAACAGTTTCTTCGGCATCCTGGGTGGCGAACCGTTCATGTACAAGGGGTTGCTGGATATCCTCGCTGAACATCCGGATTGTTATTTTCAGGTCTTTACCAACGGCCAACTCATCACTCCCGAGCACGCCGAACGCATGCGCGAAATGGGCAATGTGACGCCGCTCATTTCGATCGAGGGCACCGAGATCATCAGCGATCAGCGCCGTGGCAAAAAAGATGTCTACAGCAAGAGTATGCAGGGCATTCTAAACTGCGTGGACGCCCAGCTGCTCACCGGCGTGGCCACCAGTCTGTGCCAGACAAACATTGACGATCTTCTGCGCGAGGAATGGCTTGATAAGCTGATCGACCTCGGCGTGATGTACGCGTGGTACCACACCTACCGCCCGGTCGGCCCCGAGCCCAACGAACAGCTTTGCCTTACGCCCGAGCAACAGCTGAAGATTCGCAAATTCGTCGTCGAGATGCGCGCCAAGAAACCGATCGCGATGATCGACGCCTATTACATGCACGACGGTCAGGCGTTGTGCCCCGCAGCCACCGGCATCAGCCATCACATCAGCCCGTGGGGCGCCATTGAGCCGTGCCCGATCATCCAGTTCGCCAAGGAAAACATCCGCGACGAACGCCACATTCGCGACGTGTTTGTGCAGAGCGAATACCTGAAAGATTTCCGCGCCATGAGCGCCGAGACCACCCGTGGCTGCATCATGCTCGAGCGCCCGGACAAGGTGAAAGAATTCGTCGAGAAACACGACGCCCCCGACGGCACCGCCCGCGGCACCGCGCTGCCCGAGCTGGAGGCCATGGATAACCGCCCCAGCCAATGGAATCGTATCGAGCAGGTCCCCGAGAAAAACTGGATCTACAAATTCGCCAAGAAACACTTCTTCAGCGACTTCGGCGCGTATGAGCAGTTGAAAGAGGATTAGGCCATGCCGGCCATTTCCATTGTCATCCCCACTCTCAACGAGGCCGCCGAACTACCCGACACACTCCGGCGCGCCGGCGCGGTAGAGAATCTACACGAACTCATCGTCGTGGATGCCGGCAGTACCGACGCCACGCAAGACATCGCCCGCAAGGCCGACTGCACTATTTTGGAATGCGATCCAAGCCGCGGCAGGCAACTGCGGCTCGGCGCGCAACACGCCTCCGGCGACATCATTCTTCTGTTGCACGCCGACACTTGGCTGCCGGATGATGCAGGCCAGACCATCGTCCACACGCTTGCCCAGCCCGGAGTCATCGCCGGCGCCTTTTACAAACGCTTCCGCGATCGCGGCCCCTTGCCCGGCTCGCGCCTGCGTTGTTGGTTGCTCTGGAAGTTGACCAAAAAGTTTTTCGGCGACCAAGCCATCTTCGTGAAACGCACCGCCCTCGAGCAAGCCGGCGGCGTGCCGGATGTCCCGCTCATGGAGGAATATGAACTCTGCAAGGCACTCGCCCCTTGCGGAGAATTTGCTTTGGCCTACGGCACCGTCCTCACCTCTGCCCGAAAGTTCCGTGAGGAAGGCCTATGGAACACCTATTATCGTATCTTATTATGCAGCTGGAAATACGCATGCGGCACGCGGGCGGAGCAGTTGCAAACGATTTACTATCCCGCGTCACTTCCGAGAGCGCCGCTCAAGGCTCACTCCCGTTGAGGTCTATGCGGAACACGTCATTGGTGCTATCCCGGCTGCTCCGGCCAAATTGAGCTGAAACGTATCGGGCCAACTCGGTTCCTTGGGCGGCCGCCCACAACAGCCTCCCGCCGGCAGAGGTTTGGGGCAGCACCCAAATATCTCGGTGGAAACACTCAGCTCTTTGTGAATTCGTTCCTTATCCCGCAACGCTTGCGAATCAACTCCTTGAACACTGCCATCCATCGAACTGACCCCGCCGCGGGAATCATCATAGCCGGCCATACCTTCATACCGATCGGTGACAAATTCTGCGCCCACTAAATCATAGCGCGACACGTTGCGTGTGGTAATCAGCGCGAGCTCGGAATGGCTTGTATCCCCGCTGCCCCGAGCAATTCGGTAGCTGACAGCCCTACAATCTATCAACCGATTCAGTGGTGTGTGATAGGTCTTCCAGTTCAACTGAGCAATTTCATTAGCCGCTTGCGCCTCTGGATCACACGGAGAAAGTAGGATTTTGGGCGTTCCAATTTCGTCTTTCATCTGTGGAATATGCAAAAATGCCGGCACACATTCCAAATAGTTGTTCCCGTAGTGATTTTCACGATCTTGAGGACTTAGATTCCAAGGCATTCGACCCTCATTATCCGTTGCAAACGCTATAAACGCCTTCGTCAGTTGCCCCATATTATGAAGGCATTGCGTCCGCTTTGCTTTAAGCTTAGCACGCGCAAACGCAGGTAAAAGCAACCCTGCTAATACCGCCACAATGCTGATGGTCACTAATAATTCAATTAAGGTAATCCAGCTTTCTGAGGGGTTCTATGGCTCATTTCTCATCCTGAAGTTCAATTGTTCCCGTCCTAATAGGTTACAAATTAATTTGTCTGAATCTTTCAAATCTTACATTTTTCTAATCCAGAATAGGCCTTATGGCTCAGAAGGCCTTTTATTCCTGAAACAAAACCCATCACATGATACATTCCCTGCGCCATGTTTCAAATGGGCACATTGGCGTTGGGGTCGAATCTGTTCCTCTCGCCGCTGGCGGGGTACACGAACCTTCCCTTCCGGCTGGTCATTCGCGAGGTGGGCGGGGTGGATTTGTGCACGACCGACCTCGTCAACGCCCGCTCACTCATTGAGCGCAACCCCAAGGCGCTGAAGCTCATCGAGACCAACGACGCCGATCGGCCGCTCGCCGTGCAGCTCTTCGGCGCCGTGCCTGAGGAGATGCGTGATGCGGCTCTGTACCTTGAGTCACTGGGCGTATCCGCCATCGACATCAACATGGGTTGTCCCGTGCGCAAGGTGGTAAAGACCGGCGGCGGCTCCGCGATGATGACCGAGCTGCCCAAGACGCAGGCCCTCGTGCGCGGCATGGTGGAGGCCTTGAAAATCCCCGTCACCGCCAAGATGCGCCTGGGGTGGGACGACGACAACATCACCGCGCCCGACCTCGCCCGCGCTCTGGCCGATGCCGGATGCGCCACCATTTTCGTCCACGGCCGCACGCGTGCGCAGGGCTTTGACGGCACAGTGAAATTGGATGGAATCCGCCAAGTCGTCGAAGCCGTGCCCGGCCTGCCCGTGGTGGGCAACGGCGATGTCACTTCTGCCGAGGCCGCCAAGCACATGATTGAGGCCACCGGTTGCGCCGGCGTCTCCATCGGCCGCGGCGCGTTTTACAACCCGTGGATTTTCAAGCACACCCGCCATTATATCGAGACCGGCGAGCTCCTCCCCGAGGCCACCTTCGACGAACGCATTCGTGTCTTGCGCCGGCACTACGATTTGATGGCTGAGGTCTTCGGCGAAGATCGCGGCAGTGTGATGTTCCGCAAAGTCGCCCCGTGGTACGCCAAACGCTTTGGCCCCGCCAAGCCTTTCAACAAGGCCATCGTACAAATTAGCACCCGTGAAGAATTCGAAACTGTCCTCACGGATTATCTCCAATGGCGCACGCAATTCACCGATGCCGACGGCCAGCTCCGCCCGCAATACGAACTGGAACCCCTGATGGCCTCGTTTATGAAGAATCCGGAATCCGCCATTGAAAGCCGCAAAGCCATCCCGGTGCCCAAAGGGCCCGTGGAGGTTTGGTAGCCGCCTTTCCCTTGACTTGCCTGCGCGGCTTCCTTCCAATGCGCGCGAACCCGATTTATTTCATGGCTGAATTTTTTCCGGACATACAGAAGATCGAATACGAAGGGGCGGATTCTCGTAATCCGCTGGCTTTCAAGCATTACAACGCCGACGAGGTGATCGAAGGCCAAACGATGAAGGAGCATTTGCGCTTCGGCATCGCCTACTGGCACACCATGCGCGGGATGGGCAATGACCCGTTTGGCCCGGGCACTGCGGTGCGGCCTTGGGAATCGGGCTCAGATGATGTGCCCAACGCCCAAAACCGCGCGCGGGTGTTCATTGAATTCCTCGAGAAACTGGGCGCGCCCTTTTACTGCTTTCACGATCGCGATATCGCGCCCGAGGGCGCCACGCTGCAGGAGAGCCACGACAACCTCGACGCGGTCGTGGGGGTGCTCAAGGAGGAGCAGGCACGCACCGGCATCAAGCTGCTCTGGGGCACCGCCAATCTCTTCAGCAACCCGCGTTTCATGCACGGTGCCGCGACCAGCTGCAACGCCGATGTTTTTGCCTATTCCGCCAGTCAGGTTAAAAAGATGCTCGAGGTCACCCAAGAATTGGGCGGTGAAAACTACGTGTTCTGGGGCGGCCGCGAAGGTTACCAGAGCTGGCTCAACACCGACATGCAGCGCGAGCTGGATCACCTCGCCAAGTTCATGCACATGGCCGTGGATTACGCGAAGCAGATCGGCTTCACCGGCCAGTTCCTCTTCGAGCCCAAGCCCAAGGAGCCGACCAAGCACCAGTACGACTTTGATGCCGCCGCGTGCCTGAACTTCATCCGCGCCAATGGCCTGGAGGATTACGTGAAGCTCAATATCGAGACCAACCACGCCACCCTCGCCGGCCACACCATGGAGCACGAGCTCGACTACGCCGGCGGCCAGGGCTTCCTCGGCTCCATCGATGCCAACACCGGCGATCTCCTGCTCGGCTGGGACACCGACCAGTTCCCGACCGACATTTATCTCACCACCAAAAGCATGCTCGCCATCCTCAAGCACGGCGGCATTGCCCCCGGCGGCGTGAACTTCGACGCCAAGGTGCGCCGCGAGAGCCACGAACCCATTGATCTGTTCCACGCACACATCGGCGGCATGGACGCCTTTGCGCGCGGCCTCAAGATTGCCGCGGCCATCCGCGCTGACGGCCGCCTCGAACAAGCCGTGAAGGACCGTTACGCCAGTTGGAACGAAGGCATTGGCCAGGAAATCGAAAACGGCACCGCCAACTTCGAAAGCCTTGAGGCTTACATGCTGGAGAAAGGCGAGATCAGCGAAAACCGCAGCGGCCGCCAGGAGTTCCTCGAGAACCTGATCAACGAGTACATCTAAGGCTCACCGCCAACAGATTCCCAAGCGGCCTGCGGGCCGCTTTTTTTCCTCACAAGCAGAGGGCTAAGCCGTCCAAAGAAGGATAACGCAGATCAAGGCCAGCAACGTCGCCCCAGCGGTGAAGCCGAAGAAAACCTTGTCCACTGGGCGCATTTTTTCCATGCCCAACCGCAGCATGCATCTTGCCAATATTTTAGCTTAGCGGAGCAGCCGTAACGTAATGCGAGTGCCTTCGCCTGGGGCTGATTCCATCTCCACCCGCCCACCATGCGCCTCGGCAACCTTGGCGACAATCGCCAGGCCCAGTCCGCCGCCCTTGTCCTTGGTGGTGCTGAGCATCCCCGTGAAGGCCCGTTCGCGCTGTTCGGCAGTCATCCCCGGGCCGGAATCGGCGAATCTGACATGGACAGTTGTTTCATCAATCGCGGTACTGATTTCTAAGGTGCCCCCTTGTTCCATGGCTTCGGCGGCGTTGAGAATCAAATTCAAAAACGCCTGTGAAAGCTGGGTCGAATCGCCTTTGATGGCAGGCAGATTAGGGGCTTCGTTACGGATTAACTCGATCTGTTGATGCTGCAGTTTATGGCGCGTCAAGAGAGTCAGGTCATCCAACAGCGCCGGCAATTCCACCGGGCCCATCTGGGGCTCGGCATTGCGCGCAAACTTCACGATGTTGTCCACGATATGGTCGAGGTGATTCATCTTTTCGCTGAGCACCCGGGCATCTTCGGCCCGCGGATCGCCTTCGGGAAACTCCAGCTCCAGCGAGTGGTACAACATCTTCATCACCGTGAGCGGATTGCGAATCTCATGGGCCACCTCCGCCGCAAGCAACCCCAGCGCACTGAGCTGCTCGTTGCGGCGCAATTGTTCCTCCACATCCACCGTGCGTTCGTACAAGCGCGCCTTTTCAATCGCCACAGCCGACAGCTCGGCAAGCGCGCTTAACGTTCGCACTTCCTCATTGGAAAACACATGCGGCGTGTCCGTATACACACTCAAGGCGCCCAGGCTTTGATCTCCGAAAATCAACGGGGCACAGAGCAGGGACACCAGGCCTTCGCGCCGGGCGATTTCCGGATGTTGATATTGTGCCGACGTTTGAACGTTGGAGACCTGCATGGGTTTCCGCCGGCGCACGACCGATCCCATCCAGCTTTCAACCACACTTAACGGAGGCCGTTGCTGATAGTTGATGCCGGCTCCAAATTGGGCCCGCACCTCCAGCCATTCCCCCGAGGGGTCGAGCAATTGCAGCGAACTCATTTTCACCCGGCCCAATCCCGCGGCCTCGCGCGTGATCGATTCCAGCACGGCATCGACATGCAAATTGCTATTGATCGTTTGACCGACCGTCACCAGCGAACTCAACAGTTCGGCGCGTTGACGGTGCTGCTCATACTGCCACGTGTTGATGATCACCTGCGTCGCGTGCCGCGCCAATTCCTCAAGCAACGACTGATCGGTCTCAGTAAAGGCGGCCGTCGACTCCGCATCCACGTTCAGCACTGCACGCACATCGTCTTCAATAAATAACGGAATCGCCAGCTCACTGCGCACATTGGGCCGGACCGAAATATAGCGTTCATCAGCCCTCACATCCCCGATCCTCAACGGCACACCATGATACGCCACCCAGCCGGTAATGCCTTCGTTCATCCGGAGGGAAAGGGCACTCGCTCCTTCGGACAACCCTTCGGCCGCCTCAATTTCCAGCAATCCGGTGGTGGGGTTTACCAGAGCCAATGATCCACTCGTCGCCCCTACCAATTGCACGGCTTCGCGTACAATCAACCGCAACGCTTCGGCCGAATCCAGTGTGGCGTGGATGGCGCGCGACACCTCATATAATCGCTGCAGTTGTTCCGGCGTAAACGTTCGGCTCATGGCACCCTCCGCAACAACACAGTGCCTATCGCCGCAAAGATGAGGTTCGGCAACCAGGCTGCCAACATGGCCGGCATGTGCCCGGCCGTGCCTAGTGCCAATCCCCAGCGCATTAAAATGAAGTACAGGAAACAAATTCCCACGCTCCCGGCCACCCCAACAAACACGTTTCGCCGTCCGCTCACTGCACCAAACGGAAGGGCCACCAGCACCACCACCAAACACGTAAACGGTTGTGCGATGCGCCCGTGAAATTGCGTGAGAATCAAGGCCGCCTTGTCGGTTTGCATGTCCGGATGCAGCTTGCGGTATTCGATGATTTCCATGAGCGAAAGCTGCAACTGCTTGGCAGCTTTCAACTGGTCCAGTTGCGCGATTTTGATTTCGGCCTGCAATTGTTCCGGCGATCCGCCGAGATCCAGTCCCGCAAGGACATTGGTGGCCAGCACCTGATTGGGCAGATCATTGGTCGGCGGCGTGTAGAGCTTGGTTTCCGCCGAATAAAACACCCAATGCCCATTGGTCCACACCCCACGCGCAGCATCCACCACCGTGCGCACCTCTTCGCGTGTCCAGTCCACCGAAGGGTTCTCCATCTCCCCAGTCGCGAGGTTATACCGTTGGATATGCCAAAACTGACCCAGCGCATCATCCCGAAAATCCAGATTCGTCAGCCATTTGTCCGCATTCGAATGGCCGGCTTCCAACAGGCGCGTGGATTTCGCCGATGCGTTGGGCGCGATGAATTCGGTCACGGCAAATAAGGTGCCGCCCATCATCAGCGCCACGGCAAAGAAGGGCACACTGATCCGCGCCAAACTGATCCCCGCCGCACGCATGGCCACCAACTCGTTACTGCGCGCAAGATTTGTGAGCGTGTACAGCAAAGCCAACAGGAGGGCGATCGGCAACACCGTGCTCATTAATTCCGGTGTGCGCAAAATATAGATCTCCCCGATTTGGCCCCACGCCAAGCCCCGATCCTGATAGCCCTTGAGGTTGCTGAACAAATCGAATGCTGTCCAAAAAATCTGAAAGCCCATCAGGCAATACCCCAACGGCACAAGTAACTCGCGCAACAGATACCGGTCCAGCAATCGCATGCGCCCACAGGCTAGCCATTGGCTTGCCCGGATTCGAGGCAAAAGGCTCGCCCGCGATGACACACGCGGCGTAGCCTCCGGCATGCGCATTACCAACCTCAACCCCGCCGATACCATTGGGGCCAGCGCTTGGCTGGTGGAAACCGGCGGACACCGCATCCTGCTCGACGCCGGCACGGCGCCGGGCGTGGAAGGGCGCGCCGGGTTGCCGTTGTATTCACAAGTGGCCGATCAGGAGGTGGATGCCATCGCGATCTCCCATTGTCATCAGGATCACTGCGGCTCTCTGCCGGTGGCCCTGCGCCACTTCCCGCGCGCGCGTGTGTTGATGACCGAGCCCAGCTATTTCCTCATCGAACGCGTGCTGCATAACTCAGTAAACGTGATGAAGCGCCAGCGGATTGAGCAGAATATTCTGGATTACCCGTTGTTCCACCACAATGAGGTGGACGAAATATCTTATCTTTTTCAAGGATTTAAATATGGAAACGAGGCGCCCTGGGGCGTGGCCCCGTCCGGCGCATCCATCCATCCGGCGCCGACGGTGAGCTTTCACCCCGCCGGACACGTACTGGGCTCGGCCGGTGTGCGTGTCGTACACGGGAGAGAAACGCTCTTTTACACAGGCGACGTGTGTTTTCACGACCAAACCCTCTCTCCTCGGGCCGACTTTTCCGGCACGGATGCTGAGGTGTTGATTTTGGAAACCACCCGCGGCGCAACGGTCACCCCTGCGGAGTTTACCCGCAATGCGGAGTTGAGGCGGTTCATTGAGTCGGTGCGCGAGGGCCTGCAGCAGGGCGGCGTGCTCGTGCCAGTGTTTGCCTTGGGGCGAACACAGGAAATTCTGGCCGCGCTGGCGCTGGCGATGAGATCGGGCGAATTAAACCGGCAACCGGTTTATATAGGCGGACTCGGCCGAGTGTTCACTGAAATTTACGATTTAGTCTCCGGTCGAGCGCCCAATTTACGGCCGGATCTGAATCTGCATGAGGCGCTAGATCTTAAAGTACTGGAGCAGCGCGATTTCAGGAAACTGAACGTGGACGGCAAGCTTTTCGTCATCACCGCCGGAATGCTGAGTGAACATACCGCCGCCCACCAGCTGGCACAACGCATGGCCCCGGAGAAACGGCATTCCATATTGTTCGTGGGCTATGCGGCTCCGAATACTCCGGGGGGCGCATTGCGCGCAGCCCCATTGGGCAAGCCCTTTCTTTTTAGTCCCAGCGCCGGGGAATTCGCCCGGCATTGTCATCTGGATTGCTTCGATCTGTCCGCCCACGCATACCGGGAGGAGCTGGTGGATTTCGCCGTCCAAATGGCCCCGCGCACCGTCATCCTCGCCCATGGCGAACCCGAGGCCCGCAACTGGATTGAGGCCGAATTACGCGACCGTATGCCTCGCCTCAACATACTCCAGCCCGCACCCGGCGAGCTAATGGAGGTGTAAGCCCAAGCTTGAATTATATTGGTGTTCGCGTAGTGTTCCGAGCGTCTCATGAGGCCCACGCAGCGCAGTGCCGGTTTTACCTTGATGGAGTTGATGACCACCCTGGCCGTTACTTCCATCGTTGTGCTAATGATTTATTCCTCTTGGGTAACGGTGCTCAACGCCACGGAGAGTAGCAAGGCGGCCGCGCAGAACTCGCATCGCGAACGCATGACGCTGGAAGCGCTGGAACAGGTGCTCTCGGGAGCCGCCTGGTACGATCACCACACCAATGGACCCTTGCATTTGGATTCCATGGGGTCGTTCAGTCGGCTCTCCGTCATCAGTCGAGTCCCTGGCGATTTCTGGGGCGCGCGCAATCTGGGCGCATACCCACTTCGCCATATTGAGTTTATCACGGAACCCACGGTCGATGGCGAACGCCAACTGGTGATGATACAGCAACCGTTGCTGGCACACACCAACCGGGCTTCACAAATCCACCGCACGGTGTTGCTGCCGCGGGTAGAAACCTTTGCGCTCGAGGTGCGGGCGGATCCGAATCCCGTCGCCCCTTGGAAAAATATTTGGGACGGGGCAGAGGGCGGCCTGCCCGTCGATGCCCGCGTGCGGCTCGGGATATCTGCGGCGTTTCCGCGTGAGCAATCTTGGCCGCTATTGGCCAATCTGGCGAAACATGCCCATCCACCCCCCGGCATTGGCACGGTCACCAACCTTTCTGGCGGGACCTTTGCCTCCATGGGATTCGATACCGCCGAACAGGACCCCTCTGCGCGCGTCGTGTTTATCATCGATAAATCCGGCAGCATGTGGGGCGGCCCACTGCAAATGGCCAAGGATGCCCTGGTCAAATCCCTGCATGCCATGGGCGGCGAGGGGAAATTCTACGTTTACTTTTTTAACCAGCGCGACGACGCGATGCGCATCAACGCCACGCGGTCGCCCATCATGCTGGATAGCCTTCCGGCCAACATCGCCAAGGTGAGCGAGTGGATTGACTCGCGCCGCGCCCGAGGGGGCACCGATCCGTCCGATTCCTTGAAGTCCGCATTCACCCATAACCCCACTGAATTATTTCTCCTAACCGACGGAGCATTCCGCGTGCGCCAGGGCGAGCCTTCTGTCCGCGAACTGATCCAATCCCTCAATGCCAACCACGCAACGAAGGTGCACACCCTTGCCGTGGGCGATCCACTGCGCGGCACAACCACCGAAGCCACGCTGATGATCATTGCTCAGGAAAATGGCGGCACCTACACCTTCATCGACCCTGGGGCGCTTGCTGCCAAACCTCAGGCCCCAACCAGCCCGTAGTGGATTATAAAATGGTGCGCGGTACTGGGTTCGAACCAGTGACCCCCACCGTGTCAAGGTGATGCTCTACCACTGAGCTAACCGCGCAAAGAAGGGGTTCTGTGTGCCAAAGGCGGGGGCCGGAGGCAAGCTCATTCGCCCAGAGTACAAAGCGGGGAGCCGACATTCAGGTTATGCTTCAGACAATAGGTGGCGTTGTCCACGTACTTTTGGGCCCAAGGCTTGAGGTCGGCGCGTTCGGCTTCGGTCAGAGAGCGCACGACTCTGGCCGGACTGCCGAGGACCAAGGAACCGGCGGGAATACGCGTGCCGCCGGTGACGAGGGCATTCGCGCCGACAATGGATTGGGCCCCGATCACCGCGCCGTCGAGGATGGTGCAGTTCATGCCGATCAGGCATTCATCTTCAATGGTGCAGGCGTGCACCACGGCACCATGGCCGACCGTGACCCAGTCGCCAATTTCGCACGGGTCATCATCGGCCAAATGGACCACGGCCCCATCTTGAATATTGGAATGCGCTCCGACGCGGATGGCATTGATATCCCCACGCAATACGGCGTGATACCATACACTGGATCGATCGCCGAGCGTCACATCACCCACCACCACCGCCGTGCTGGCTAAATAAACACCGTCGCCCAAGGAGGGTTGGCTGCGCAAAAACCGGTCAAGCTGCGGATCCAATTCGCCCATCGGCCGTGAGATTGGCAGGTTTTTGCTGTTTTGTCGGCAAAAAGTGCTGATAATCGTGTTTTAACAAAAAACCCGCCGGTCTGTTTCCAGAGCCGGCGAGCTACCCAACCTGTCTATATTGTCTCGTTTCCTCCTCGTGCGCGGCGAAAGAAGAGCTGCCGCACATGAGATAAGACGGTGAAAACGGGCCGCTATTCATTCTGTTCACTGTTTTTTCACCGATGAAGGGTCATCCATGGCGTTTCTTGGTTCGGGGCCGGGCAGTGGCTCCGTTTACCCATTCTTCAATGCTATCGGTGATGTGTGAACACTGAGAACGGGGTATTTAAATCATCTTTTTCTTCGTTCATCGAAAAGGATGCTTTGTTACGCGTGCGTGATTTTTTTTAAAATTTTCTTGAATGCAGAGAGTTATTCACCTATCAAACCCCCCGTTAGCGCCTTTTTGGGCGTGGGGTTTCGTTTTTATAGCAGGCCCCAACTACTGAAACTGCAGTATAATAGTTAACAACCTATCGCAAAAGGAAACAAATGATGAAAATGAATAAATGGACCATGGCTCTCGCCGCCGCTGGCGTAGTGAGCCTCTCGTCTGTTGCTCAGGCTCAAGAAGCTGCCGCGGGCGCCGACGCCCTCGCCGCCTCCACGACTCTGAGCGGTTATGTGAGCACTAGCTACACCATGGCTGATGGCTCAAGCACTGCCATTGCTAAGCAAAACGGCGACGCCCGCGACCAATTTAAGTTGGACATCGTGAGCCTGACCCTCTCCAGCGCCCAAGGTGCCGGCGAGTACGCTACCGGCTACACTGTTGGCCTGTGGGTCGGTCCGGATGACCAAGGAACTAGCACCAACAACGCTAACACCACCGCTGGTGACGGAGATCTCGTTGAGCTGACTCAAGCCAACATTGACCTGCGTCTGCCTGTTGGTAACGGCCTCGACCTTAAGGTTGGTAAATTCGGAACCGTGGTCGGCTACGAAACTTATGAGTACAACGCCAACGCGTTCTTCCAGCGCGGTCTCGCCTTCAACGCTGAGCCTACCCACCACACTGGTGTGGTCGCCTCTTACCAGTTGACTGATGACCTCGCTGTTCAAGTTGGTGCTGTCAACGATTCCAGTAATAACACTACCAATAACAATGGTGGTGCAAACAACGCCGCTTGGCTTGCTACTGCCAGCTACACTCTTGGTGACGGGACTGGCGCTCTAGCTGGAACCGAGCTCTATGGTGCAACCATCCAGGACCTCAACGCTGTTGATTACTGGTACCTGCAAGTGGGTCTCCCCGTGCCGGTGGAAGGTCTCTCTTTGGACTTCGCCGCTGACTGGGTGGACGCTGAAGCCGGTAACGACGGTGAGATCTACCAGGTCTACGCTGCCTACACTCTGAGCGACAAGGCCACCCTGAATGCTCGTTACGAGTGGGGTGTTGATGATGCTAATTCCCTCACGGATCTGTCCTCCGTGGCCGTTGGTATTACCTACGACCTGTGGGAGAACGTGATCTCCCGCGTGGAGTGGATGAGCACCGAGGAAGAGGGTTCGAACGACGACGACACGCTCGCGTTCAACCTCGTTTACAGCTTCTAAGTTCGCTTAGAACCCTTTGAAACCCTCTCCGGCAACGGGGAGGGTTTTTTTGTGCCTTGATGGATTGGGGGGCTTGGCGTTTAATGACGCTGGATGTGGCGGGGTTGGGCGATGTTATTGTTAAGCGGGCTTCCGCTCCAAGCTCAGGAGGCTCCGGCCGGGGCGGATGCGCTGGCTGCGTCCACTCATTTTTCCGGCTACATCAGCACGGCGTATCACGGGGGTTCCGGCTCGGGATCATATCCTTATGCGCTTTCCCATGAGAACCGCAGTTCCTTCACGTTGGATGTGGTGGGCCTCTCCTTTCGCCGCCCATTGGATGAATGGCTGTTTGATGCGGGCTACCGCGTAGATCTCTGGGCCGGCCCGCAGGCGTCGGACTTGGGCACCAGCAACGCTGCGGATGACGTTGCCCTGCGGCTGGCTTACCTGGATTTCCGCGTTCCCTTGGGTGATCCGCGTCATACGGGCGCAACCCGGAGTGTGGATCTTCGGGTGGGGGCCTTCGATTCGCTGTTGGGGTTTGAATCCTCCGATCGCGCATTGAACAACCACTACACCCATTCCTGGGGCTACACGATTGAGCCCACCATTCACACCGGTCTCCTCGCGATGTATCCGGGCGTGGATGTGCTGGAAAACGGTGAGAGTGATTTCCTGTTGTCATTAGGCGTGGCCAACTCCGTGGATGCCCGCATCAACGGCGCCCCGGCCAATACGGACCGCAAGACGTTTCTCGCCGGCCTGACTTGGCTGCTGCCCGAACAGTTTGGCCCCGGGAAGGGGACGGCGCTCTCGCTCGGATATGTCAACGGCCGGGAACGCACGGGCACAACCCCAGTGCAGAATCTCTACCTCGCCGCCAGCCTGCCGTTGCCTTCGGACCTATGGTCACTGGCGTTCACCTACGATGCCCGGATGCTGAATGGTTCGGGCAATGACGACACGGTTTGGGGCGCGCACCTCAGTTATCACGCCAATGAGCGCACGACCTGGCATGTGCGCGGTGAACGGTTTGAGGACGGGGCGAGATTGTTTTCCGGTGAAAGTGCCTCCGAACAGGCGGATGGTTATGGGCTCACGACAACTGTGGAGTATGCGCTTTGGCCGAACACCGTCTCGCGCGCGGAATGGCGCTGGGATCACACCCGCGTGCGCGTGAACGGCCGAGAAAATGATCAGTCCTGGCACTTGAATTTGATCTACCAGTTTTAGCCGGCGCCTGACTGCCTCCCAAGAGAATGGCGGTTTAGCGGCGAATCAGTCTGACGCGATGGGTGTTGGTATCGCCCACGTAGATCGCCCCTTTCTCATCCACAAATATCCCGTGGAGCCGATCCATGCGACAGCGCTCCGGGTCATTCCCTTCAGGGCCATCGCCTTTCATTCCGTCGCCCGCGATCAATTCCAGCCGTCCGGTTTGGCGATCAATCATGCGCACAGTGTGGCTTTCGGTATCCGCCAGATAGATATTTCCTCGTGGGCCCACCGCGATCCCCTTGGGGCCGGAAAGCGTGGCGGCCTTGGCGGGCCCGCCGTTGCCGGTGAATCCTTTTTTCCCCGTGCCCGCCTCGTGATGAATAGTGCCGCGCTGGAGATCGAGCCGGTACACGGCATTGCCTTCGCGCAGAGCAAGCCACAGTTGGTGGCCCTCAAAATCAATCGCCCGTGGGCCATTTAATGAAACTCCCTGAATCCTGGCCCCGTCTGGGGTGGGTTTGCGTTCGCCGGTGCCGGCGAAGGTCGTGATATTTCCGGACTTCGCATCCACCCGGCGAATGCGGTGATTGCCGATATCGCAGATGTACAAATGGCCACTTGGGCCAAACTGGATACTGTGAGGCCGGTTCAAGGTAGCCTGAGTGGCAGGCCCCGAATCGCCGCTAAACCCTCTCTTCCCGGTGCCTGCAAGGGTACTAATGCGCCCGGTCTTGGCATCGACTCGCCGTATAAGATGATTCATCATCTCTACAAACACCATGTTGTTGGCGGCATCAAACCGTACTTCATAGGGCTCGTTCAATTGGGCTTTCGTCGCGGGTCCGCCATCGCCCGCGTACCCTTTGTGTCCGGTGCCGGCAACGGTGCTGATTCGACCGTTCGCATCCACGCGCCGGATCACGTGGTTGTAGGTGTCACAAATATAAAGCGCTCCATCCGGCCCTTGGGTGACCCCAAAGGGCCCTTTGAGCTGTGCATGGGTGGCGGTGCCTCCATCGCCCGTGTAGCCCGCTTTGCCGTTGCCGGCAATGGTTTGGATGGTGGCCGCCCAAAGAGCCGGAGTGAAGATCATCATCCACAAGAAGCGCATCTCCTTTTTTGACAGGTTCTGCTGATGCGGCAAAGGCTGTTTTGTTGTCTCCCTGACGGGTTTGTCTTAGCCTGTGGCATGAAATCGGATGTGCCGCCGGTTTTACCGCTGCACGCGCACCCCCCGGGGCCGCCGAAGTCGCGTACGGGTCTGTATCTGGTGTTGGGACTGATGGGGGCAGCGCTATTAGGGTTGTTGTTCGTATTGGGCGGCGGGGCCCTGTTTATTTTCACGGCCAAAGATGAGGCCCTATCCTCGGATGATCGTTCCGCGTTGATGACGGTGTCCATCTTGTCGGAGTGGATGGAAGGATTTGAGCCGGATTTATCCAAGGAGACGGTTGTTAAACAACGATATTTGGATCGCTCCTATGACATGGAGTACGAATTTGATGATCCGGATAATCCGGATGCCCCTTACGTTTCCTGTTCCGTCACGGTGGAGCCCAATTCTTCTGATGCTCTCATTTCATACAAAGGCGTTCAATTGGGTTTGAACATCGGGTTTAACTCGCAAAGCGGCACATCCCAAATGGAGCGTAATGATCTGTTTCGCTGGGGAGATCAATCCAGCTTTCATGTGCTGTATGTTCATGGGGCGCCGATTGGTAATTCCTTCACGGCGATTAAAGGAAAACGGGTGTTTATGATGACTTTTTCCGGCGTTTTCTTTGAGGATACCCCCGCAATTCAGGAACTCCTTCAACCTCGGCTGGATGCTCTGGAGCGGATGCCCGCTCCGTAATTTGTCGGTTTCAATGCCCTGTGAATAAATCGGGGAAAAGCGCCTTTTACGCCCCGTTCAGGGCATAAACCAAGACCGCCGCTCCAAGGACAATTCGATACCATCCGAAGACGACAAAATTGTTTTTCTGCAAATACGAAAGCAACCATTTCACTGCTGCAAAGGCGGTGAGGGCGGAGATCACCGTCCCCAAGAGCAACATAGGTGCCTCCGCGCGGACGGCGTCTGGGGCTTCCTTTATCGCTGAAGCCAATTGGTACACGCCGGCTGACAGTAATGTGGGGACCCCCAACAAAAAGGAAAACTCCACCGCTTCGCGCCGTGCCATACCGAGGCATAGCCCGATCAGTATCGTCGCCCCACTGCGTGAGGCGCCTGGAAACACCATCGCCACCAACTGCGCCAGCCCAAAGGCGATTGCGACGGTCCACGTGATGCGGGCCAATAAATGGTCGCTGCTTTCAGCGGGCTGTTTTTTCTTTGATTGTTGCCGTTCGATGACGATAAAGAGCACGCCGCCCATCAACAGCGCCCATCCGATGGGTTCGGCCGCATTTTCCAATTCCCATCCCGCCTTCTTCAGCGATAGGCCGCCGACTGCGGTGATCATGAAGGAAACCCCCATTTTTATGAGGAAATCGCGTGTTTCCGGCTTGTTCCATTGAAAAACCATTTCGCGAACGCGCTCCTTGAATACCGCCAGGACCGCTAATACCGCACCGCTTTGGATAAAGACGGTAAAACATTCAGAACGTGTGCCCAGCCATTGTTCTGCCAGCAGTAAATGGCCTGTGGATGAAATAGGCAGGAATTCGGTGATGCCTTCAATGATTCCGAGAAGTACGACTTGAAGCCAGTCTGGCATCGCGGCGGAGTATGCAGTAAACACAGGCCGTGCGCACGATTTATTTGGATTACAACGCTACAACGCCGCTGGATGCCGTTGTGCGCGAGGCCATGCAGCCCGCTTTTGATGTCGCGTGGGGCAATCCTTCGAGTGTGCATCACATCGGTCAGGCCGCCCGTGCCCTGCTGGATGATGCCCGTGAACGCATCGCCGCCACGCTGAACTGTAAGCCCAGCGAACTCATCTTTACCAGTGGCGGCAGCGAAAGCACGAACCTTGCGCTGCTCGGCATGGCGCGCCAATTACGTGGCTCTGGCCGTCACATCATCACCACCGCAATTGAACATCATGCGGTTTTGCACCCTTGTGAATATCTTGCGAATAACGAGGGTTTCGAGGTCTCCGTTCTGCCTGTGGACTCTGTGGGCCGTGTCTCTATCGATGCTGTCCGGTCCGCATTTCGGCCGGATACGGTGTTGGTGAGCGTCATGGCGGCCAATAATGAGCTGGGAACGATTCAGCCGGTCTCTGAAATCGGTGCTCTGTGTGCAGAAAAAGGCGTTCTGTTTCATTCGGATGCCGTTCAATGGTTCGGCAAACTGCCTCTTGGCGGAATTGAAGCCTTTAACGCGGATCTTGTTTCGCTCTGTGCCCATAAATTTCATGGACCCAAAGGTGCCGGCCTGCTTTTTGCCAAGTCTCCCCTAAATCCGGATCCGATCGTGCACGGAGGCGCCCATGAAAATGAACGCCGCGCCGGCACTGAAAATCTCCCGGCCATCCTCGGCTTGGCTGATGCCGTTGAGCGGTTTGTCCCCTCCCCCGTTTTTCCGATGGCTCTGCTCAGCGATCTCTCCTGCCTCGTGATCCAGACCCTTGATTCCATTGAGGGCGCTTCGTTCATTGGAGACAGGATTTCAGGAGGAAGATTGCAAAACACGGTTTCCTTTATCGTTGAAGATTCAGATAGCATTGCTTTGCTCAGTGGTTTGGATCTTGTGGGTATTTGTGCTTCCAGCGGGTCCGCCTGTTCGAGTGGTTCTGTAACGCCTTCGCACGTGGTCAAAGCTACTGGGGCCCCGGATTCCTCCGCAAACTCGTTGGTTCGCTTGTCTTTGGGCCGAGATTCTTCCCGTGCCGAAGTGGAACGGGTGTGCGCGTTGCTTCCCCAAGTGATCGCTCAAGCGAGGCGTCCCAATAAGTAGGCTTCTTCCGTGTGAATTATCCAGTGATAAATCGAATTTCCCCTCTCTTGTTCGAGTTATTGTTTTTTTCCCCATTTTTTTCCGCACCGGGTGTGTACAAGAATGGCCCGTGTTTTCTGCGCGCTTTCTTGACTCTCAAGGTTGTTTGCCTTATCCACGCCCCTTAATAATAACTTGGTTCTTTAAGAATTCATCTTTTAGTAAGCACCCGTGAAAATCTCCGTTTCCAAGGAAGACCTCTCCTCCGGACTGCAAACAGTGCAGAACGTCGTGGGAGCCCGATCGACACTTCCCATCTTGTCCAATGTACTGTTGATCGCAGGCGACAACAAGTTGGAGCTCCGCGCCACCGATTTAGAGGTGAGCATCCACGCCTCCGTGCCCGCCAAGGTCGAAAGTGAGGGAGCCTCATCGCTGCCCGCCAAGCGGTTGTTTGGATTGGTTCGGGAAATTGAGGCAACGGAGATCGAAATCGAGATCAATGACAAAGAAATAGCCACCGTCCAAGCAGGGGCCGCCAATTACAAATTGCACGGAATCGGGGCGGAGGAATATCCGCCAACGGCGAAATTTCAAGAAAGTGGCAAGATTAAGGTTGGGCAGGCAAAATTTAGAGAGATGATTCGCAAGACGGGCTACGCGGTATCCACCGATGAATCCCGCCACACCCTCAACGGCATCAACATCGTGGCCGAGCCCGAGCGACTGACCTTGGTGGCCACCGACGGAAGGCGGTTGGCACTGGTGGAAGAGGAAATTGAGGGAGGCACCAAAGCCCAGTTCATCCTCCCCACCAAAGCAGTTGCCGAGCTGCAACGCTTGTTGGGAAGCGAAGGGGAAGTGGCAATAGGGGTGGGCGAAACGCACGTAGAATTCACCGTGCCCCAGGAGAGTGGGGAAGCAATTCGGATCCACAGCAAATTAGTGGAAGGAAATTTTCCAAATTACAAACAGGTGATTCCGGCCGAGAGCGAGCAGCGTATCACCGTGGTGCGAGAGGAACTGCATCACGCGTTGCGCCGCGCCGATCAGATCACCAGCGACAAAGCCAACTCAGTGAAACTCAAGTTCGCCGACAATACACTGGCCATTACGGCGAATACTCCGGATATCGGTTCAGGACGCGAATCCATCGCGATCCAATATTCCGGGCCGGAGATTGAGGTGGCATTCAACCCAGTTTATCTCATGGAGCCGCTCAAAATTCTCGAGGGAGACGAGATTTATGTGGAGTTGACCGACAGCCTCAGCCCGGGCGTGATCAAGAGCAACACCCCGTTTCTATACGTGCTGATGCCCATGCGCACAAACTAGCCCCGCGGCGGACCCATGATTTCTTCTGGAGCCACGGAACCCGAAGGGACCGTGCCGTTTTTGCAGGAAACACGCATACTCGTCACGGCAGCGATTGTGTTGATGGCGGATCAGCTCACCAAGCTGATCGTCATCAACGCCATTGATCCGACGAAACAGATCGTGGTCATCGAAGGATTTCTCAAATTCGTCAACTGGCACAACACAGGTGCGGCCTGGAGTCAATTTCAGGGAAAAAGTCTGCAACTGGCGGTGATCTCCCTGTTCGCACTCGGAGCGCTCATCTATTGGCGACATCAGTTTGAGATACGAAGTGCCCAAGGCAAGCTCGCCATGGGGCTACTCATCGGAGGCATCGTGGGGAATTTAATTGATCGCGTCGTCCATCAACACGTGGTTGATTTCATCCGGTTTTATCTCAAACAACGCGGCGGGACAGAGATTGGATACCCCGCCTTTAACATTGCCGACATCGGGATCTGTGTGGGCGTCGGCCTGCTGTTTATCATGGCGTGGCGCGTGCAAGAGACAGAAGAAGAAGCAGAGAAACCGATGAAGGAGGAATGAATGGGGAAGCCCATTTTCATCGCCGGCTCCACCGCCAGCGGCAAAAGCGCCATCGCCATAGAGCTGGCCCGGCAACAGGGAGGCGAAATCATCTCAGTCGATTCCATGCAGGTCTACCGGGGGCTCGACATTGGCACGGCCAAGCCGAGTGCCGCCGAGCAGGAGGCGGTGCCGCATCATCTCATCGACTGCGCAACCCTGGAGGAATCCTTTGATGCGGCACAGTTTGTGGTGGAGGTGGACCAGCGCATACCGGAGATGGAGCAGCCGATTTTTTGTGGGGGCACGGGATTGTATTTTCAGGCATGGCACGAAGGGTTGGGCACGGCACCCAGCGCCGATCCCACCGTAAGGGCGGAACTCGAGGCGATGACGCCGGAAGAAAGACAGGAGGAATTGGCGGCGGCCGATCCCGAGACGTATGCGACCATTGATCGTGAAAATTCCCGCCGGGTTGTGCGGGCCTTGGAGGTCATTCGATTGACGGGCCAACCCTTTTCCAAACAGCGTGCACAATGGGAAAATACCGCACCGGCCAACTTCTTTCTAATTGAACGCGAACGAGAGGATTTACGCACCCGGATAGAGAAACGGGTGGAGGCCATGTTTGCGGCCGGATTGGTGGAGGAAACTTGTTCCCTGCGCGCAGCCTTGGAGGGCAATCGCGTCGCGCAACAAGCCCTCGGATATCGACAGGTTATTGGGCACCTGCGGGGCGAACAGGACTTGCCGGAGACGGTCGCCTTGGTTAAATCCCGCACATGGCAATTCGCACGGAGACAAAAGACGTGGTTCCGCCGACTCCAGGGAGCGGAGATCATGGCCGTGTCCACCGACGAGGAACCCGCCGAAACGGCACAGCGCATTTTGAACAAGGCCCGCAATAAATCGTGAAATCCCTCGCCGAACAGGAAGGCCAAAACGAGCGCGTTTTTCTCGTGGGGGCGGAGCTCAAGCAGGGGAGCTCGGTCGAAGTCCATGAATCGATGGAGGAACTCGCCGAGCTGGCCACGACCGCAGGCGCGACCATCGTTGGTGAAGGGACACAAAAGCTGGAACGCCCCCACGTAGCCACGTTTATCGGCAAGGGCAAGGCCGAGGAATTCGCCGAGGCGGCCAAGGCGGGCGGTGCGGAAACGGTGATATTTGATGATGAATTGAGCCCAGCGCAGACGCGAAACCTGGAGCGGCTTTTTGACTGCAAGGTGCTCGATCGAACCGCATTAATTCTCGATATATTCGCACAGCGGGCCCGCACCCGCGAAGGCAAGATGCAGATAGAGATGGCCCAGCTGCAGCATATTTTACCGCGATTAACACGGATGTGGACGCACCTGTCGCGGCAAAAAGGCGGCATTGGCATGCGGGGCGATGGCGAATCGCAGTTGGAGGTTGACCGCCGGCGCATTCAGGAACGCATCGCGCGGCTGCGAAGAGAATTGGAGGAAGTGAAAAGGGTGCGGTCAACCCAACGCAGCGGACGGCAACGCAGCAACTGGCCGCTCGTCTCGATCGTCGGCTACACCAACGCCGGCAAATCCACCTTGCTAAACACGCTCACCGGGGCCGAGGTGTTGAGCGAGGACAAACTTTTTGCCACACTCGATCCCACGACCCGCCGACTCCGCTTGCCCACCAATCAAAACGCATTGCTGAGCGACACGGTGGGGTTCATTCGCAAACTGCCGCATCAACTTGTCGAGTCCTTCAAAGCCACGTTGGAAGAAGTGGTGGAGGCCGATATCTTAATGCACGTGGTCGATGTCTCCAACAGAGCCGCGGCCGAACAGATCCATGCGGTCGACGAAGTACTGGAGGAAATAGACGGAAAAAACAAACCGACGCTCATGGTGTTCAACAAGGTAGATCGCCTGCCCGAGCGAAACGGCAACCTGCATTGGTTGCGAGAATACGATCATGCCGTAGCCGTGTCGGCACGTACGGGGGAAGGGTTGGACGAGTTAATGGCCGAGCTGGGCACCATGTTGCGGCCGATCCGGCAATGTTTGAACCTGCGAATTCCGGCGGCCAACGGGGCGGTTCAGGCACGGGTGCGGGCCCTCGGCCAGATAGATGCCGAACGGTATGAGGGCGAGTGGGTCCATTTACAGGCACGAATTCCGGCCCACGCGCAGGCGGAATTTGAGGCGTTCCGCCAAGACCCCGGCTCCGCCGAGGAATAGACTTGCTCCGGCACTATAAAAGTTCACGATTCCTATCGTGACCCTGCCATCCCGCATCAAGGATCTGCCGCACCGGGAACGGCCGCGCGACCGGCTGGCCGATGCCGAATTAATCGCAATTCTACTGCGAACAGGATTGCGTGGGCAATCGGCGGTAGAGTTGGGAAAGGCCCTAATTCAACGGTTTGGCTCTCTGGGCGAGTTGGCCCGGGCGACGTTGGAGGAGTTGCAGAAAATCCGAGGAGTCGGCCGGGACAAGGCCATCGCGCTGAAGGCCGCCTTTACACTTGCCCGCCGGATGGCGGCGGAAATTCAAACGGCAGCGCCGCTGTTAGATCAGCCGGAAGCGGTGGCCGACTTGTTGCGGGAAGAATGTCGACCGTACACGGTGGAACATTTCTATGCGCTGCTCTTGGACACGCGCCGGCGTTTGGTGCGTAAGGAGGTGCTAACACGAGGAACACTTGATGCGGCAATCGTACACCCGCGGGATGTATTTCGACATGCGGTGGCGGCCAATGCATCAGCGGTGGTGTTGGTGCACAACCACCCGAGCGGTGACCCCACGCCTTCCAAGGCTGATATCACCGTGACGCGCGACCTCATCTGGGCGGGGCAACTGCTGAAGATCGAGGTGCTGGATCATATCATCCTCGGCCGCCGCACAAATGAACGGGAACGAGATTATTATTCGCTCAAGGAGCACGGCTACTTTTACGAATGAAGATTTGAAGCTTGGGCTTTGGGGCTTCCTTCGGTATTGGGAATGACTTACCGGTTATCCCCATGATCCACCCCACCGCCATAATCGATCCCAAAGCCGAATTGCATGAAACCGTGCAGGTGGGGCCCTATGCCGTAATCGATGCCCATGTCCGCGTGGGGGAAGGCTGCCGTGTGGGGCCGTATGTGCATCTCACCGGGCATACGGATTTGGGCGCGGAAAACATCATCCATAGTGGGGCCGTGATTGGTGATGCGCCGCAGGATCTCAAATATCAGAATGAATCGACCCGGCTGCGGTTGGGAAACCGGAATGTGATTCGGGAACATGTCACGCTGCATCGGTCGAACACGCTGGAGGAGGACACCACCATTGGCTCGGACAACTTCTTCATGGCACACAGTCACGTGGGCCATAATGCTGTGATCGGAAACAACAATATCTTCGCCAATGGGGCGTTAATCGGCGGACACGCGGTGATTGGCGACCGGGTATTCCTGTCGGGACACACGGCCGTCCATCAATTTGTACGGGTGGGGACGCTGGCAATGATGCAGGGCAATGCGGCCGTGAGTCAGGATTTGCCGCCGTACACCATGGCCTTTGGCGTGAACAAGTTATGCGGGTTGAATGTGGTGGGCCTGCGACGCGCGGGGTTCACCGCGGAGCAACGGCGCGAACTGAACTTCCACTATAAGCGGATTTTTCTCGAAGGGAATCATGTGGGAGCCACCGTGGCGGAAGCACTGGAAGCCTCGCCCGGGAACAAGGCGCGCGCGATGTTGGAGTTTATTGCGGCCAGCACACGGGGTGTCTGTGCACACGCCAGTCGAAAACATTAGCTGACCGCCACCAGCGGTTTGCGCACCAGTTTGCCCTGTAAACGAAAACCCGGTAAGCGGGTCTGAGTAACCGAGGCGTTATCCCCGGCTTGTTCCCCTTCCGGCAGCGCGTGTTCGTCGGGATTAAACGCCGCACCCTTTTCGGCCTCGAAGGCGACCAATCCGACCCGCCGAGCCACCTCCCGGCATTGGCCCTGAAATTGGGTCATGGTTTGGATGAATTGTTCTTTCCCCGAGGCTTGGGCGGATTGTTCCAGCCGGTACACAAGATCGAGGACCCCCACCAACGTGTTGGCCCAATCCGCCTCGACGCGGCGGAGTTTGTTGACCTCGAGCTTGAGCGTGTTCAATTCCTCGGTATTGGCATTGGCCATGAACTCGTCATGGTCTTTCACCGTGGCGGCCATGCCGGAGGCAATTTCCTCGGCCAGCTTGGCCGTTTGTTCCGAGGTGGATTGAACTGAAGCCCAGCTTTCGGATGCGTCGGCAATTTGTTGCGCGACCGCCTCCATCTTGCCGATCTCCTTGGCCACGGTGGTCAGCTGGGCGATTTCCACGGCTTTAGCTTCGGCTCGGTACTCAAAATAAAATGGCGCCACGGCGAAACCCGCACCGAGCACCGCACAAACAAGGATGCTGATGATCTGCCACGATTGAGGCTCGCCCTGGATGAGCGTGCTGATCCAGTAGCCCAAGCCGATAAAAATGATGTCGGCCATGAGAAACGGCCATTTCGGCACGGAAACCGGCAAGGGCAGGGGCCTGAGCTTGCCGCCGCCGGAAGGACCGGCCTTGCTGGCGGGCGCGGATTCTGGTTTCGATTCCTCACTCATGCAGACGGGAAAGTGCCGCGAGGAATGCCGCGCGTCAACGGCCAATCCACGGTCGTGCACCGCGCATTGACAGCACGCGGCCCGATTCGTAGCGTGGGCCTTTGCATGGAGCCACTGTTTGAGTCCCTGATTGAGATTGTTCGGCGTACGTCCGCGGAGATTCCCGATGATGTGCAGCGCGGCATTTTGGCGGCGTTGGAGAATGAGAAAAAGGACACCATCGCCGAAAATGCGATGAAGATCATTGAGCGCAATATCGCGCTGGCGAAGGAGAAATCGCAGCCGCTCTGCCAGGATACCGGGAGCGTTCTGTTTTACGTGGATTGCCCGGTGGGCTTTGATCAGGTGACATTTGAGGAAACGGCGCGGGCGGCGGTGACGGAGGCGACGAAGCGAGGGTATCTCCGGCAAAACTCCGTGGACTCCCTGACCGGCAAAAACGACGGCACCAACGTGGGCCCGGGCGCGCCGGCCTTTCATTTTCATCAACATCGCGGGGACCAACTCGAGGTGCGGCTGATGCTCAAGGGCGGCGGCTGCGAAAATGTGGGCGCGCAGTATTCGCTGCCCAACACGCCGCTCAAGGCCAACCGCGATCTCGACGGCTGCCGGCGTGTGATCCTCGATGCCGTGCAACAGGCACAGGGCAAAGGCTGCGGGCCGGGCATCCTCGGCATCTGCATTGGGGGCGATCGGGCGACCGGATACGAGCGCTCGAAAACGCAGTTTCTCCGCATGCTGGATGATCACAATGACAACGCGGAGCTGGATGCGTTGGAGCAGGATATTCTTAGCACGGCCAACAAGCTGGGCATTGGCCCGATGGGCTTTGGGGGGAACACGACTTTGTTGGGCGTGAAAATCTGTGCGGCCAACCGCGTGCCGGCCTCATATTTTGTGAGCATTAGCTACATGTGCTGGGCCTTCCGGCGGCATGGCGCGAAGCTGGATGGCGTCGGCGAAATCCAGGAGTGGCTTTACTAAAATGACCGAACTGACGACCCCCATTACCGAGGAACAGGTGCGCAGCCTCAAGGTTGGCGATCAGGTTACCATCTCCGGCGTGGTGTTTACCGGGCGCGATGCGGTGCACAAGTACCTGCATGAGGGCGGCGAGTTGCCGGAGGGGGTGAATCTGGAGGGCGGCATCATTTATCACTGCGGCCCCGTGGTGCAACAGGATGACAACGGCGAATGGCACGTGACCGCTGCCGGGCCGACGACCTCCATCCGCGAAGAGCCGTATCAGGCGGATATCATGAAGAAATTCGGTGTCCGCGGCGTGATCGGCAAGGGCGGCATGGGGCCGAAGACGCTGGCCGGATGCGCGGAGAACGGCTGCGTGTATTTGCATGGTATTGGCGGAGCAGCGCAGGTGCTTGCCGAGCATATCACCAAGGTCCGCAACGTGTATTTTAAGGAAGAATTCGGCAGCCCCGAGGCGATCTGGGAGCTGGAGGTGCAAGGCTTTCCGGCCGTGGTGACGATGGACAGCCACAACGAATCCCTCCACGCCGATGTGGCCGCCGCCAGTCAAGCGGCGTTGGAAGAGAATCTCTAAAGCACCGGGCTGGCTTTTTAGCGCCCATCGTAGTACGTTTTCACAACGCGAAAATCATGTTGATCGACTACATCCAACGCGCCATGAAGCATGCTCGTTTTGAAGTCATGGAGGATGGACGTTTCTTTGCGACTATCCCGCAATGTCCCGGCTTGTGGGCGGAAGGCGATACGGAATCGGCCTGTCGTGAGGAACTGCGGAGTGCGTTGGAAGACTGGCTGCTGGTGAAGCTGCGCGAAGGGGATCGCTTTGAGGTCATCGATGGCGTGGATATCAACCCCCAGCCGGAACATGCCCAAGCCCATTAAGCGGCGGGAGTTGATTAGGCGTTTTCGTCAACTGGGCTGGACCGGCCCGCATCCCGGTAAGCGGCATGGAGTCATGCGGCGAGGATCACTGACGGTCCCTATTCCAAATCCGCATCGCGGCGATATCGACTGGACCTTGATGAAGCGCATTCTTGCGCAAGCGGGTATCGACCCGACGGAATGGGAATCACTCTAAAGCGCGTCCTGCTGGCCGCCGTTGACGAGGTAGAGGGCGGCCATGCGGATGGCGATGCCGTTGGTGACCTGCTCGAGGATCACGGCGCGGTCGCCATCGGCAATTTCACTTTCTATTTCCACACCACGATTCATGGGGCCCGGATGCATGATGATCGCCTCGGGCTTGGTGGCGGCGAGGCGTTTGCGGTTGAGGCCGAATAGGCGGGCGTATTCGCCGATGCTCGGGAACATCGTCTTGCGCTGGCGTTCGTGCTGGATGCGGAGCAGGTTGATCACGTCGGCATCGGCCAAGGCATCGTTGAGATTGTAAGTTACGCGGCAGCCCATCTCCTCAAACACCCGCGGCACCAGCGTTCTGGGTCCACAAAGAGTGACGTTGGCGCCGAGTTTGCGCAGGGCCCAGATATTGGAGCGGGCCACACGACTGTAGAGAATGTCGCCGAGGATGGTGACGTTGAGGCCGGTGATGTCCCCCTTCTTTTCGCGGATGGTAAACACATCAAGCAACGCCTGCGTGGGATGTTCATGTGCACCGTCGCCGGCGTTGACCACGTGGGCGTTTAGGAACCGCGAGAGAAAATGCGGCGCGCCGGCAGCCTTGTGCCGGATCACGATGATGTCGGCATTGAGCGCCTCGAGATTTCGGGCGGTGTCCTTGAGGCTCTCGCCTTTTTGGAAGGACGATGCGTCGGCGGAAAAATTGATGATATCCGCACTCAGCCGCTTGGCCGAAAGCTCGAAGCTCACGCGGGTGCGGGTGGAGGGTTCGACGAAGAAGTTGACCACCGTCTTGCCTTGCAGGGCGGGGACCTTCTTGATGTCGCGTTCGCCGACGGCCTTGAATTCGCGCGCGGTGTCGAGCACGGCGGTGATTTCCTCGGCGGTGAGGCTTTCGATATCCAGCAGATGTTTACGATGCCAACTCATGGGGATTGGAGGACCACGGCCTGGGGCGCGCCACGATCGTCGCAGCGCACTTCCACACGTTCGTCCGTGTGGGTGGGTAAATTTTTGCCGACAAAATCCGGCCGGATGGGCAGCTCGCGATGGCCGCGGTCAATGAGCACGGCGAGCCGGATGCACTTGGGCCGGCCGAAACCGAGCAGGGCGTCGATGGAGGCGCGCACGGTGCGGCCGGTGGAGAGCACATCATCAACGAGCACGACCGTCTGGCCGGCGAGATCGCCGGGCAATTCCGTGGGGTGCAGTTCACTCATGCCGCGTTGGGAAAGGTCGTCGCGGTGGAGGCCGGGCTCCACGGTGCCGGTGGCCACCGGCGCGCCGTACAGTGTGCCAAGCGTCTCACCGAGTTGCTGGGCGAGGGCCACGCCGCCGCGTTGGATGCCCACGAGCATCAGCGAGCTGCCATCGGCCTGCGCCTCGACAATTTCATGCGCCACGCGGCGCCACGCGCGACCGAGATCGGCCGCCTCCAACACGGTGCGTTCCTCAGCCATAAAAAAAGCCGCGCAGCCGCGCCTGTGCGCGGAGCCAACGCGGGGTTGATCCGTTTTGTTTCATCGACCTTGGCGGCCTCGCGGGACCGCCTTAAAGGGCGTTCAAATTGTCTGTTCGATTACGCCGAGGCGCGTTCGGCTTGGCGGCGTTTGCGCCACTGGGAGCGGTGATTCACCATCCAGTCGGTCAGCGCCTGCTCAAAGCCAATGTCCGTGCCGGCTTTCTCGGATTCCAGCCATTTATGCCGGAGAATCTCCTCGCGCTCCGCCAGAAACTCCCGGTAAAGCGTGGAATTCTTCAGCAAATCACTGGATGTACCCGATATCGCCATCAGCGTGTTCCAATGGGACGTGTTGCGTACACGAACCCTTCATTGAAAACAATACATTATTGCGGAAAAAACGCAAATTACAGGCCGAAAAACTGGGATTCGCCGGTGAATAACCGGTGAATAGCGGGAATAAACCCTAGTCGAGCACTTCGCGGAGGGTGGCTGCGACTTCGGCAAACGCCTTGGCTGGAGCGCTTTCAGGCGCGCTGACCACCACTGGCACGCCGGCATCGCCGCCTTCACGGATTTCTGTGAAAATCGGCACCTCGCCCAGAAAAGTGGTGCCCTGATTTTGCGCCTCGGCCGCCCCGCCGCCGTGGCCGAAAATCTCCACCCGCTCACCGCCTGGCGCGGTGAAGTAACTCATGTTTTCCACAATGCCCAGAAGCGGCACGTTCACCCGCTCAAACATCGCGATGCCTTTGCGGACCACCCCGAGCGATGCCTCTTGCGGCGTGGTCACCACCACCCCGCCATCCAGCGGCACCGTTTGGCACAGCGACAACTGCGCGTCACCTGTGCCCGGCGGCAGATCCACCAGCAAATAATCCAGCGTGCCCCAGTCCACCTGCATGACAAACTGCTGAATGGTCTTCATGATCATCGGCCCGCGCCAAATGACCGGCTGATCGCCCTCGAGCAGAAAGCCCATACTCATCAGCTTCACGCCATGGTTCATCAACGGCACGAGCTTTTCCTCCGGGCTCACCATGGGCCGTTCGTTTACACCCATCATCAAGGGCACGCTCGGGCCATAAATATCACAATCAAGCAAACCCACTTCACCCCCGGTCTGCGCCAGCGCACAGGCGAGGTTCACTGAGCAGGTGCTCTTGCCCACGCCCCCTTTGCCAGACGCCACAGCGATGATTTTATTAATGCCGGGAATCCTGTTGGGCTTGGCTTGCCCGCCGCCCGCCGGGGCTTGACCGGCCGGCGGCATCTTCACCTGCACCATTGCGCGTTCAATGCCCTCCACCGATTTCGCCGCCGCCTCGCACTCGGCTTTCAACTGCGCGGCTACCTCGGGATTGTGCGTGGTGAGCTCGAGATCAATCCCCGCCGATCCATTGGCGGCCGCCACCCCTTTCACCAGCCCGAACGACACGATGTCGCGCGAGTAGCCCGGATAATTCACGCCCTCGAGGGCCTCCTGAATTTGTTCTTCGAGATTCATTTGTATGTGCTGCCGATCCGCTCTACCCGCAGATCTAGGCATCCCACGCCGGCGACAGGGAGCGGAGCTTGTCGACCTGCTTGGGGAAGATCTCCAGCACATGGTCGATGTCCGCGGCCGACGTGTCGCGGCCTAGGGAGAGGAGAACGTTGCCCTTGGCTTGGGCGGCGTCAAGCCCGATCGCGGCAAGGGCCGGGGGAACAGCGGTGTTTTGGGTGACGCACGCCGCGCCGCTGGCAATCGCGATGCCCTGCATGTCTAACGCCAGTGCCAGCCCTTCGCCTTCGAGCCCGGCGATGGAGTAGTTTAATTGAGTCGCCAACCGCTCCGGCCCGGGCTCGGGACCGTTCAGAACGATGTGGTTAATGCATTCCAACAGACCGGCGTGCAGTTGCAGTTGGAGCGGAGCCAAATCAACCGGGGGCAAGGCGGCCGCGGCGCCAGCCCCGACAATCGCCGAGATATTTTCCGTGCCCGCCCGCAGCCCGTCCTGTTGCACGCCGCCATGTAAAAGTGACGCCAGAGGCACGCGCGGATTGCGATAAAGCACGCCGACGCCCTGCGGGCCCCCGAAGCGGTGCGGGGCCAAGGTTAACAGGGAGATGTGGGTCTCCACGACATTCGTCGGCAGCCAACCGCCGCTCGCGGTGGCATCAATCAGCACCGGAATCCCGCGTTCATTCGACAGGGCTCCAAGCGCCGTGATGTCCTGAACAGTGCCGAGATCGTGGTTGGCGTGATGCGTGGCGATCAGGATGGTTTGGTCGGTAATCGCCTCTGCCACAGCGGCAGGTGACAAGCGGCCCTTGTCGTCAACCGGCACACGGGTGGCGGTGAAACCGTGCTGTTCGAGCCACGCGAAGGATTGATCGATGGACGGGTGCTCGATGTTGGATAAAATCAGGTGATTGCCACGTTCGCGTTGGGCCTCCGCAACGCCTTTGATCGCGAGGTTGTTGGCCTCGGTGCCGGAACTGGTGAAAAGGATGTGGTCCGGTGAGGAACCGATCAATGCCGCGCACTGGCCAGCGGCCGTTTCGATCGCTTCACGCGCCTTGAGGCCGTGTCGGTGCAGGGAGCCGGCGCTGCCGAATTGGTCCCCGAGCCAGGGCCGCATCGCATCGCATACCTCGGGGGCCCAAGGCCCGCCAGCAAGGTGATCCAGATACACGCGGCGTTTCATGAGGGAAGCGTGGACGGGAGAGGGTTACTTGAGCAACGACAAATATTCGGCAAGCACGCCGAGGTTCTGGATGAACTCGCGAGTTTCGACGCGATCTCCGAAGGTCATGCCGCGGGTCTCAAGTTTGCCGCGCGTAATCCAGCGGCCTTGCTGATCTTGAGCGGCGATTAGGAAGCGGACTTTTTTCTCCATGCCTTTGGCACGCGCAGTTCGTTGGGCGGCTGAGAGCGGTTTGGCCTTTTGAGAATCCATCCACGCGGAGCGCCCGGTCTTTTTCACCGCTTCATAAAAACGGATCATGCTCTCGACCCCGTAGGAGCTTTGGAAGCTGTAATGGGTTGGCAGATCGTTATCGCGGTAGGTGAGCCGATAATCCTTGGTGAAGTAGAGCGGACGATTGGTTTGCAGTTCGTAAAAACGCGCCCACTTGCCGGGGGCAATGGCGGAGCGGCGGTACCATTTCACAGCCGCGTCGACGGCGCGGAAATATTTTGTATCGCCGGTCACCAGATACAGCTCGATCAGCGTGCGGCAGGCGCCGACACTTTCGCCACCGGTAATCGAAGGCGGCTCGAATTTTCGCGCCCAGGCGGGTTCCATGCGGGCGTTGTACTGCTGGGCCCAGGCCGGTTGCGGTTCGGGCATTTGCGCGAGCAAAATGAAATCGCCGCCGCGCCGGGCCGCCTGCAGATATTTCAAATCGCCCGTCACCCGGTGGGCTTCGAGCGCCAGGAGCACACAGTCGCGATGGGAGTTGTCGTTGAAGGTGTAATGGTTGATGTAGTTGGCTTTGGGATACGTGCGCGACCACGTCTTGGGATATCGCGCCTTGAGCACGGGGAAATCCTTGGCGACCTTGGGCACACCATCATAGCGCTGCGGCCAGGCGCCGTTGGGGTACTGGGCCTCCAATAGTTTGCGCAGGCCCAAGTCGCGCGCGTGGCGAATGGCGCGTTCGCGCGCGGTGTTGCCCGTTGCCACTTCACCGAGCAAGAGCAGAAAGCGCAGGCAGCTTTGCGAGGTGTTGTCGTCGAAGGTGGAAATATTGCGCCGCTTCGAACGTGCGGGGTCGCTGAAATCAAAACTGTAATTCCAGCCGCCACTGGGTAGTTGGGCGGCGGCCAAGGCGGCGCCGGCAGCCAACGCATGATCGAGCAGCGCCTTTTCTCCAGTGCGTTGATACGCCTCCAACAAGGCCATGCCTACGGAAGGCGTGCCCGGCGGCTGCAGCCATTGCATCGTGCGCGTGGCGCGGCCTTCGCCGGAGACGAGCTTGAGATCCAACGAGTACCGCCACAGATACCCGCCCTCAGCCGAGATGGACCGCAGATATTGGGCGCCATTGAGCATGGCACTCCTCGCCTGCGCGGGCGTGTCGGCGGCCATCGCCATGGAATGGACCAAGAAAAAACATAAAATGCGCACGCCAAACCCTAGGTTGAACCGTGGATCGAGACAACCCCGCAGCTGAAGCGCGCCCGGACACGTTTCCCCGTTGACGCCTGCGGTTGGGGGTGGTCTGCTCTCCGGCGTATCATGAGAATTCTATTGGGTTTATTCCTGTTTCCGCTGTTGCTGGGCGCGCAGCAGGTGGCGGTCAAAGAGCATTTTCTCTCCAACGGCATGAAGGTGCTGTTGCTTGAGCGCAACGATGCCCCGAGCATTTCCGGCGGCTGGGTGGCCCGGGTGGGCAGTGTGAACGAACGGCCCGGCATCACCGGCATGGCGCACTTGTTTGAGCACATGATGTTCAAGGGCACGCCGACCATTGGGACCAAGGATTACAAAAAGGATCAGGAAATCATCGCCGCGCAGGAAAAGGTGCGCGACGCGATGCGCGCGGAGGAACGTCGGATGCGTGCCATGTGGCGCCGGGGTGAGATCACGGACCTGCAGGATCCGGAGCAAAAGACCGCTGAATGGAATCGGTTGAATGAGGAATTCAAGAAGCTCGTGGAGGCTCATCGGGAGGTGATCGTGAAGAACGAGTTTGACCGCATCTATACGGCCAACGGCGGCAGCCGGATGAATGCCTACACGAGTTACGATCACACGGCGTATTTCATCACCGTACCGGCGAACAAGCTGGAGCTGTTCATGTGGATGGAGAGCGAACGGTTATTGCGGCCGGTGTTCCGCGAGTTTTATGCGGAGCGCGATGTCGTGTTTGAGGAGCGCCGCATGCGGACGGAAAGCACGCCGCTGGGGAAATTCTTCGAAAGCTTTAACTCACTCTTTTGGGAATCGCACCCGTACAGTTGGCCGATCATTGGCTGGCCGTCGGACATTCCGGCGATCTCGAAAAAACAGGCTGACGCCTTTTATGCAACCTATTACATGCCGCAAAATCTGACGCTCGTGTTGGTGGGCGATTTCAAAGGCAAACCGGCTCTGGCCATGGCGGAAAAATATTTTGGCCGGCTCCAGAAAGGCCAGGGATTGCCGCCGGATGTGGTGACACTGGAGCAACCGCAAAAGGCCGAGAAACGTTTTTATGCGGAAGCGGAAACCAACCCGAACATCGACATTTACTGGCACACACCGGCATTCGGCCACAAGGACACCTATCCGCTCAGTGTGCTTGCGCAGGTGCTCAGCACACGCACCGGCCGGCTGCACAAGGAACTCGTGCTCGGCAAGAAACTGGCCACCGACACCTGGGCTTGGCAGGGCGCTCGCAAGTATGCGGGCGAATTTAACATGGGCGCGGAGATCACCGAGGGCAACACGCCGGAGATGGCCGAGCAGGAGATATACCGGTTGATTGAGCAGATCAAAAACGAGCCCGTGCCCGAAAAGGAGTTGCAAAAGGTGAAGAACAACTTTGCCGCTGCGGAATATCGGCGGCTGAGTTCCAATCACCCGATCCTGATGCAGATCATGCGCAGCGAAGGGCTGGGAAACTGGCGTGAAATCAATGAGGCCGGTCCGAAGATACAGGCGGTGACGCCCGCTGATTTACAGCGCGTGGCCAAAAAATATTTCACCAAGGAAAACCGCGCGGTAGCCGTGTACACCCGCAAACCGGGCACGGGGGGCGCGGGCGACGATCCGTTGTTGGCCGGGCTGGATGCGCAATCCAAGGCGATGGCCCGCAAGATGAGCAGCAGCATCAACGCAAACAATAATCTGGACGAGCTGAAGAAACAACTGGCCGGTCTGGAGGCGCAGATGGAACAGGCGGGCGCCAAGGCACCGCCGGTCATGAAGGTGATCCGCAATGTGCTGCGCAAGCGAATCGCTGAACTGGAAAAGAAATAACCCGAACGAATTTACCCGATGAATGATAAGACGATTATTTTTGGATGGCTGCTGGCTCTGGTATTGCCGGGCGTGGCGGCCAAAATCCCGGAACGACCGGAGCAATTAAAATTCCCCAAACTCACCTATGCCCCCCCCACCGGCAAGGAGTACCGGGTGCCGCTCAAGAGCGGTCCCGTGGCGTTTGTCGTGCCGAATCGCGAACTGCCCTTGGTCAGTATCTCCATCCTCGTGCGCACGGGCAAATTTAACGAACCGAAAGGCAAAGAGGGTCTCGCGGCCATGACCGGTTATCTGCTCAGCAAGGGCGGCACCAAAAATCACAGTGCGGAGGAACTGGAGGAGCGGTTGGCGTTTCTGGCCGCGGGCTTGTCGTCCAGCGTGGGGGATACCTCCGGCAGCGTTGGTGTGAACCTGTTGTCCAAGGATTTGGATGAGGGCTTGGCGATGCTGCGCGAGGTGCTGACGGTGCCACGTTTCCAGAAAGATCGGATGGACCTGTACAAGACCCAGCAGATTCAGGCGATGAAACAGCGTAACGACGACTCGCGCAATATTGAGCGCCGGGAACTTATCCGGCTCGCTTATGGCGATCATTTTTTCCGCAGTCAAGTCACCACCAAGGCTTCGATTGAATCGATCACCGAGGCCGATTTGCGCGCCTTTCATCAGGCTTGGTTTCACCCGCGTAATTTTGTGGTGGCGGTGAGTGGTGACTTCGACCGTCAGGCCATGGTGGCCAAGCTTGAGCGGTTATTTGCCAAGTGGCCGTACCAAGGGCAGGCGGCCAAACCGGTGCCGACCAATAAACAGTTTGCCAAGCCGGGCGTGTATCTCGTGGATAAAGAGGTGAATCAGGGGCGCGTGGATATCATGCTGCCGGGTATCCTTCGGGATAATCCGGACTACTACGCGGTGCAGGTCATGAACGACATCCTGGGCGGCGGCGGATTCACCAGTCGCATCACCAACCGGGTGCGTTCGGACGAAGGATTGGCCTACAGCGCCTATTCCTATTGCCCGGGCGGCACCTATTTCCCGCGCACGTTTGTGGCGGGGTACCAAAGTAAATCCGGCACAGTTTTATATGCCGCCCAGATCGTGTTGGAGGAGATGCGCAAGATCACGCAGGAACAGGTGACCGACAAGGAGATCGAAACCGCCAAGGCCAGTTACATCCAGACATTTCCGCAGGCGTTTGAGACCAAAACCGCCGTGGCGGGCACGTTCGCCAGTGAGGAATTCACCGGGCGTTTGGCGAAGGATCCAGCCTATTACAAAAACTTTCGCGACAAAATCGCCGCGGTGACCAAGGAAGATATTCAGCGGGTTGCCGCCAAATATCTCACACCGGACAAGGTGGCCATCCTGGTGGTGGGCAATAAAAAGGAAATTCTGAAAGGGCACCCGGATCATCCGGTTACCATCGAGAGCCTTACCCCCGGCGGACTGAAAGACGTGCCTTTGCGCGATCCCTACACGCTGAAGCCATTGAAATAGAGCCGGTTGTGGGCACTCGCCAGTTGCGTTTCGGGTAAAAAGCGGGCAGATTGTCTCAGCGCCATGGAGATGGTTATTAAATGCCCGGCCTGCTCAATGGACCTCACGGTGGAGGATACTGCCGCGGGGTCCCAAATTAAATGCCCGACGTGTAACACCTTGTTGGTTGTTCCATCGGTCAGTTCGTCGGCACCGTCGAGTTCGCCGTCGCAGTCGAAAACATTTTCCGGAGCCAACGATGAAGAGTTGGCGCGCAAAATCGCGGCGGTCTACCGTCAGATGGCGTCCGAGGTCGGCAAAGCCATCGTCGGCCAACACGAGGTGATCGAACAATTATTCATCGCCATCTTCGCCCGCAGCCATTGTTTGTTGGAAGGGGTGCCGGGTTTGGCCAAAACGTACACCATTAAAAGCCTGTCCGAAGCCATGAACCTTTCGTTCCGCCGGGTGCAGTTTACGCCCGACCTGATGCCGGCGGACATCACCGGCACGGATGTGATCCAGCAGGACGCCGAAGGGCGACGGCAGTTGGTCTTCCTGCGCGGCCCGATTTTCGCCCAGTTGGTATTGGCGGATGAGATTAACCGGTCTCCTCCAAAAACACAGGCGGCCTTGCTCGAGGCCATGCAAGAGCATTCCGTAACGGTGGGGGGCCAGACGTACGGTTTGGAGCAGCCGTTTTTTGTATTAGCCACCCAAAACCCTGTGGAACAGGAGGGTACCTATCCGTTGCCCGAGGCGCAGAAGGACCGTTTCATGTTTCACATCAAGGTCAATTATCCAAAAAAAGATGAAGAGGCCGAGATCATCCGCCGCACGACCGGGATTCACAATGATCCAATCCGGTCGGTGATCAACGGCGAGGAAATCATCCAATGCCAGCAGATTGTCCGCAAAGTGCCGGTACCGGATCACGTGAATGCCTACGTATTGGATTTGGTGCGACGCTGTCGGCCGGATGATGCCGAGGCCCTGCCGTTTACGCGGGAGTTGATCAGTTGGGGGCCGGGGCCGCGTGCCTGTCAGCAATTGATTTTAGGCGGCAAAGTCCGGGCCATTTTGCAGGGCCGGCCTAATGTAGTGCCTGAAGATATTGCCGCACTGGCTCATCCGGTCCTGCGGCACCGCATTGTGCCGACCTTCAATGCGGAAGCCGAAGGCATTACGGTGGATCATATTATCGACCGGGTCTTACAGGCGGTGCCGCAACAACCGGCCGGAGCAACTTTGTAATGCCCTGGTCGGCGTCGCTCAATTCATGGCTCCGTTAACCGACATGTTGCAGCCCGAAGAGCTGCAAAGCATCGCCAACCTTCAACTGATGGCGAAGCAGGCGGTTGAAGGGGCGATCACCGGCATGCACCGCTCGCCGCACAAGGGCTTCAGTGTAGAGTTTGCCCAACACCGCGAATATGTGCAGGGCGATGAAATTCGCCGGGTGGACTGGAAGGTATTCGCCAAGACCGATCGCTATTATGTGCGCGAGTACGAGGAGGAAACGAATTTGCGGGCGATGGTGCTGGTGGATGCCAGTGGCAGCATGGCCTACGCCGGAGAAAGCGGCCAAACCAAGCTGCAGCACGCCCTCAAACTCGCCGCCTGTCTGGCCCACATTATCATGAAGCAGAGCGACAGCATCGGCCTCATGACCTTTGACACGCGCATTCGGGCCCACATTCCGCCGAGGTCCAGTACCCGCCATCTGCGGGTGCTGTACGAGGAAATGCTGAACACGCAGCCGGGCGGGGAGACCGATCTTTCCAAGGTGTTTCACGACATAGTGCCGCGCCTTCAAAAGCGCGGAATGATATTCATTTTGTCTGACTGTTTCACCGACGTCAAAGAGCTGCTCCAGTCACTGGCCCATTTCCGTCATGCTTCGCATGAAGTGGTGATCTTTCATGTGATGGACCGCGATGAGGTGGAATTTCCCTTTGATGCGTGGACGCGGTTTGAGAATTTGGAAATGGCCGGAGAATTCCGCATGGTCGATCCGGCTAGTTTCCGCGCTGCGTATCTGGATAATTTCGCGAAATTCACCAGCGCGCTGAAGGAGGGTTGCCAGCGCCATCGCATTGAATTGGTCCCAATGTACACGCATGAGAGCCTCACCGATTGCTTGGCGAGGTTTTTGCGCCAACGACAGGGGGTGGCATGAGTTTCATGAATCTCGCACTGATCGGGGGCGCGGCCGCGGCGGCGATTCCCATCCTCGTGCATCTCATCAGCAAGAGTCAGCATCGCGAAGTGAAATGGGGCGCGATGCATCTGATTGAGTTAACGCTTAAATCCCAGCAACGCCGGCTGCGCTTCGAGCATTGGTTGCTCATGTTGCTGCGCTGCGCGATTCCCGTTTTATTGGCACTGTGCATGGCTCGCCCGATTCTCAAGGGCACGGCCGCTTTATGGTCCAACGCCAAGACGTCACTATTGGTGGTGTTAGATAACAGCTATTCCTTGGATTTCAAGGGCGCGGGTGGGACCAATTTTGAGAAAGCGCGCGACACCGCCGCCGAGCTGGTGCAGGAGTTGCAACGCGGGTCGGATGTGAACATTGTGTTGATGAGCGATCCCCAATCAAGCCTATACGACACCGCCGTATTCAACACGGAAGCCGTGGCGGGCGAACTCAAGTCGATGCAGGCCGGTTTCGGCCAGGCGCAAGTGAGCACCTCACTGGAGCACGGCGCAGAGCAATTGATGCAGATGAACCATCCGCACCGTGAGATGGTTCTGATCAGCGATTTTCAACGGATCAGCTGGCCGACCGAGGAAGGCGAGGCGGCCTTGCGCACGCGGGTGGGGCAGCAATTACAGAGAATGGAAATGCCGCCCAACCTCACGCTGTTTCATGTCGGAGCCGAAGGCCGGGAAAATGTGTGTGTGGAAACGGTCGCCTCCTCGCATTTGTTATTGGGCGTGAACCAGACCGTCACGATTCAGGCATCACTGCGTAACTACGGGGAGCGCAATCACGATGCATTGCGGGTGATCTTCCATGCGGACGGTAAACCGGTGGACGAACAACAAATACCGTTGGGCGCGGGTGAACGCCGGCAAGTGCAGTTTCGCCATGCATTTGATGCGCCCGGTTCACATGTGGTTGAAGTTGTCACCGATGCGGACAGTCTCAAGGCGGATAATGTGTTCCGCGCCAGCATCCCGGTTTGGGATAAAGTGCCGGTGCTCGTGATCAACGGCGCCCCCAGTACCGAGCCGCTGAAAGGGGAAACGGATTTTTTGCAGATTGCCCTGCAGCCGTACCGTGAAGGGAGGGAGCCGGAATTGGTGGATCTTCTGGAAACCCGCATCATCCATGTGGCTGATTTCAACGCGGCAGCAATTGGGGAGACGCGCGTGGTGGTGTTGGCCAATGTGAGCCAGCTGCAGCGCAGTCAGCTGAACGAACTGCAGACGTTTGTCAAAGACGGTGGCGGTCTGATGATTTTCGGCGGGGACCAAGTTGATCAACGCTGGTACAACGATCAGCTGCTCCCCTACGGGCTGTTGCCCGCACGGCTCGGCGAGGTGGCCGATAAACAACAGGATGCCGAGCCATTCACCCGCGTGGTTGGACAACGGTTTGATCATCCGGCTTTACAGATTTTTAGTAACCCGCGCAATGGCGATTTGGCGTCCGCCGAAATGCGTCAATGGCACCGAACTGTGGAGGATCCGGACAATGATCTCGTGCGCACCTTGGCGCGGCTGGAAACCGGGGACGCTTTTCTGATCGAGAAACAATATGGCAACGGGCGGGTATTATTCTGTGCCACCGCCTGCGATGACGCATGGAGCTCGCTGCCGTTGCGGCCGGTTTTTGTGCCCTTGACGCAACGATTGTGTACCTACTTGGCTTCCTCCGTGATGCCTCCCCGCAATTTGGGAGTCAGCGAGAAGGCGGTGGCGCATTTCCCCGCCGCTCAAGCCGGCCGGGAGGTGGTGGTCACGGATACCCAAAACGAACAGAGGGCGCTGCCGATCGAATTAAGAGGCGGGCGGGGCGTGGCCACGTATGAAGACACCGCGCGTCCGGGGCTCTACACCATGCAAGGGCCGGATGGGGAGGCGATTCATTTTGTGGTCAACACCCGCCGCAGTGAGAGCGATCTCAAGCAGCTGACCTCGGAGGAACGCCGAGCCGTTGCGGCAGACATGGGAGCGGAGTTGGTGCAGGATCTCGACGAGTATCGACAACTCGATCAGACGCGCCGGTTTGGACAGGAGATCTGGAAACCGATTTTTGCTCTGGTGTTGTTCGTCCTTTTTTTTGAACTGTGGCTGGAGCGGCGCATGGCGCGTCAGCGGGTTTCGGGTTAAGATGTTAACAGGCATGTTTAGTACGTTCCCGATGTTTGCGGCAAAAACCGTGGAGGGCACGCGGCTGCATTTTTCTGGGGACCTGACGTGGTGGCTGGCAGGCCTGATCGGGCTGGGTGCGGCAGGTTTGGCTGCATGGATTTATCGTGGAGATCTGCGCGGACGCACCACCACGGGGCTGTGGCTGCTGCCGGTGTTGCGCGGCCTGACGGTGATGCTGGTTGTGATGATGCTCTCCGGGCCCGTTCTTCAAAACCGAACATCCGTCGGCACCACCGCGCGCGTGTTGCTGTACGTCGATGCGTCGGCCAGCATGAAGGCGACCGATGAGCAAATGGAAACCCAGCGCAAGCTGCGAATCCTTCGCCGGCTCGGCTGGCTGGAAGGCGGTGCCGATGAAGCGGCGGCCGGGGATGCGTTGGATCGCTTGGGAGAGCTGCGGCGGGTGCTCACTGCGATGGCCGCGGATACGGCCAATAATTTGCGCCGGCACGTGGAGGAGGGAGAGCGGACAACCCAGCAAGCAGTCCAGTATCTGGAAGACATGAAACTGGTTGGCTGGACAGGCAACGACCTCGATGCCTTCAAAGCCGATCTGCTGGATCCATTCCTCAAAGTGGATCCGGAACAGGCTGATGAAAACGACAAAGCCGCGCTATTGGCACTGCAATCGGTGGTCGATCGATGGGAGCAAACGATTCGGGATTTACTCCCTCAAGGGGCGGCCGCTTTGGATGCGCTGGATCCAGATACACGTGCGGCCGTCGAGCGGTTCGACCGGACGCCTCGCTGGCAACGGCTGGAAACACACTTGCTGGAAGGGGCAGGCGGATTGGTGAATCAACTGGCGGCCGAGCATCATGTGGAATTGCTGGCCCTCACCGCACGCCGTTTTCAAATGCTTTGGCATCCCGGGGCTCTTGGCAACGTGGATGCCGAAGTTGCCGAGGAGGAAACCGAATCGGAAGACAGGCCACTGGCAACTCCGCGCACGCTGCCCGTTGCCGCCACCAACATGGTGACCGATTTGGCGACGGGCCTTTTGGAAGGAGCGATTTCAGAAAATCCGGCGGAAAAACTTTTTGCCGTCCTGTTCACCGACGGCCAGCATAATGTGGAGGGGACGTCGCCGTTGACGATGGCCGTGCAGTTGAAAGATCGCGGCATTCCCGTGCATGTTGTGGGGATGGGCACCACGGAGGTGGCGCGGGACTTGGCCGTGCTCAAGGCCGAGACACCGAGTGCCGTGTATCCCGATGCGCGATTGGCCGGCCACGTGATTGTGCAGGACGGCATGGACCCAGGCAAACCGTTCACCGTGCGAATAGAGCATCATGGGGTGCCGGTGTGGCAGCGGGAATTTGTCACCGCCCGCAAACGCCGCAAGCTGCCGTTTGATTTCCCAATCAAAAACATTGTGGCGGCGGAGCAGACCCGCTTAAGCAAGGACCTGCGATTCTCAAACTTGCCGCTGGCGTTCAATGTAGTGATCCCCCCGATCGAAGGGGAATCAAAAGACGACAACAACGCGGGCACATTGCGGGTCAATGTGGTGACTCAAAAACCCCGGATCCTGTTGGTGGATTCCCGGCCGCGCTGGGAGTTTCGCTATTTACGAAATCTTTTGGAGCGCGATGAGCGCTGGGAGATCAACACGATCCAGGCTGACTGGACCAATGCGGGCACGCCGCCGCTTGGGGCTCGCGGCAATCAGCTTGGGCAATTCCCCAACACGCGCGATTTACTCTTCCAGTATCAGCTCATCATCGTGGGGGATGTCGGCAAGGACATGTTTGAGCCAATCGAATTGCAGTGGATGCGTGATTTTGTGCAACTGAACGGTGGCGGCATGATTTTTATCGATGGCCGCATGGAACGGCAGTTCAACTTCTCCGGGACACCCGTGTATGATTTGCTGCCGGTTAAACTGGCCGCCCAAGGCCAAACCGAGCTCAGAAGCTTGAACACCGCGTTGCGCTTTCGGAGTGCCGGAGGCGCACAGGCCCCCTTGATGCTCGCGGCCGATTCTGCCGCCAATTTACAAATTTGGAATGACCTGCCCGGCCCACGATGGGCTGCCCTGTCCGAGGCGTTGCCCGGGGCGGAAACGTTGTTAGAAATTGTGGATGTCAACACGCAGGCGGCGATTCCCGGGCTCGTGTTTCGCCGGTTCGGAGCCGGTCGAGTCTTGTATTCCGCCTTCGATGAATCATGGCGCTGGCGCAAGGGAGTCGCCGACCTGCACCATCAACGGTACTGGAATCAAGTGGCCAAATGGATCATGGAGCCGCCTTTTGCCGTGCAGGATGCCTACATTGCGCTAGACTCCGGCCCCACCACGTATGAGCTGGAGGAAACCGCCGCCATTCGCGTGCGCATCACCAACCCACAACTGGCGGCCAACCCTAATCTCAAGCCCGAGGCGGTTATCGTCCGTGAAGGACGCGTCGTTGGAGTAGTGCCTCTGGCCCCCGACCCGCAGTCCTTTACCTTCCGCGGCGAAACGGCCCCGCTGGAATCAGGCGATTACGAAGTGCGCGTCAGGATCCCCGGAGTGCCCGATGGACTGATCAAGGCCAGCACAGCATTCACCGTGGCGGCCAATCCCTTTGGCGAACTGGGCCGGTTGCATTGTGATGAACTGCTCCTGCGCCAAATCGCCGAGGATTCCGGTGGCGAATACTATCGCGAAGAGGAGATGCAACGCCTAGTGGAACTGCTGGGGCCCGCCAGCGACCGGCGCGACATTCTCCGTGAAACCCAGCTTTGGCAAAGCTACTGGTGGTTCGTCCCCATCATGCTCCTGCTCACCGCCGAATGGATTCTCCGCCGCGTGAAAGGGTTGGTTTAGCGCAGGTTTACCATCGTCGGCGCCTCGGAACAATTGTGCCTTGCGCGGGCGGGGAGTTTTCCGTAGGGCTGGCGGGGTCATGGGCATTTTATCCGGCAAAAAAGGCGTGGTGTTCGGCGTGGCCAATAAGCGATCGATCGCGTGGGCGATTGCGCAGGCGTGGAAGGAAGAAGGCGCGGAGCTGGCGTTCACCTATCAGGGCGAGCGGCTCAAGGATAACGTGACGCAATTGGCCGAGACCTTCGGCGACGACACGCTGATCACCGAGTGCGACGTGACGCAGGACGACCATATCGACCGCGTGTTCAACGAGGTGGGCGAAAAGTTTGGCGGCTCACTGGACCTGATGCTGCATTCCGTCGCGTTCGCGCCCAAGGAGGCGTTGGAAGGCACCTTTGTGGGGACCACCCGCGAGGCGTTTCGTCTGGCGCATGACGTAAGCGCGTATTCGTTGGTGGCCCTGAGCCGGGCCGCTGCGCCCCTGATGACCGAGGGCGGCAGCATTGTGGCCATGAGCTATCTTGGAGCCGAACGCGTGGTACCGCATTACAACGTGATGGGCGTGGCCAAGGCGTCGCTCGAGGCGAGTACGCGTTATCTTGCCAGTGATTTGGGTCCACAAAAAATCCGCGTGAACTGCATCAGTGCCGGCCCGGTGAACACCCTCGCCGCCCGCGGCATCGCCGGCTTTACCGACATGCTAAAGCACAATGCCGAGCACGCGCCGTTGCAACGCAACGTGCTGCCAGAGGAACTCGGTGCCACCGGCGCGTTCCTAGCGAGTGACGGCGCCGCCGCCATCACCGGCCAAGTGCTTTACGTCGATTGCGGTTATCAGATCATGGGCATGTGAGCCCCGCTTTCTGCTTGGAATAGAATCCGCTTCATTGTGTCATGGCACCTTGTCATGGCGATCATTTCCCACATGGCCCCGTTCCCGCCCGCATTCAAACCCAAGTGGCGGGATCATTTGGAGAAACATGTGGCACTCTATCGGCGAATGCCGGAAGAATTGACCTTATGTGTCGAGGAGTTAGTGCCGTGGTTTATGGATCGAACGAAATGGCAATGGGCCGATTGGAAGGGCGGCAAAAAGCCGGATGCGGAAATGGCCAAGGTGTGTGTGTCCTTTCTGGCCTGTACCTTGATTGTCAACCGGTCCAAGGCGGACTTGGCGCACTTTCACACGTTTGTTTTTCATCCGGACTCTTTGGTTGATGATAGTGGCACATGGGGTGGCTGGGCCTCACCATCAGGCAAGATTGAGCAAAGCTGGAAATCTACTCTGTGGGGTATGGAAGACGGCGAAGATAATCGCGACGTTACCATTCATGAATTTGTTCACATGATTGATTATCGGGATAAATCATTCGAAAGCGTTCCCCACTTTGACTGCACGGCAGCCAAAAAGGAATACGAGGCATTCCTCGAATCGGAGTACAAGGATATCTGCGATGCCTGGGAGAAAGGGACTGGATGCAAAACCATTCGGAAATACGCCACGACCGATCGGGCAGAATTTTTCACCTGCTCCTCGGATTCGTTTTTTGGCAATTCTGAAATGCTGCAGTTTTTGCGGCCGCAACTTTATGAGTGGATGCAGCGGATTTACAAAATGGACCCGGCCAAATGGCGGAAACGCATCAGCGCGGTGGAGTTACATGATTTACGGCAGACCATCTGGGGAAACTGGTCCCACAATTCCCGCTGGCGCAATCGCCATGGAGAAGTGGAAGATTGGCCGACAGGAGTGGCGGCCAGGAATTATGTGAAATGGGCGGATGTGAAACGGGGTCCGGAATGGCGTGAACAGAGGGACCGAATGGCAAAGGAGCACCGAGAATTCCTCTGGCCAGAAATCAAGGAAGCCCGCGAAAAGAAGCGCGAATTGAAGGAGAGGGAACGGAAGGTAAAGGCGCGCTATTTGTTGAACAATCGCACGGTGGTGATCGATTTTCCCAATGGCACGCCCCAACTCAAGTACAAGCTGGTGGAAGGCAAACGGGAAGGTGTCATGCAACGGTGGGATGAACAGGGTGTGTTGCGGGAAGAAGTAGAATTCACAGGCGGATACAGACACGGAAAGGTGACCTACTATCATCCGGACGGCGAGAAAGAGATAACGGGGTTTTTTCTAATGAATGAGCGGGCGGGCATGTGGCATGGGTGGCATAAGGATGGCACGCCGAGTTTTCGGTCTGAATATCGGGAAGGCAAATTGCACCAGTGGGAGCAATTCCGTGACGACGGTACTTCACGCACCTACGGAAAAGTGAAAAATCGGTTTGGCCGGTGACACGCTTGGGCGTTGGCAAGGGGACGAGGCGAACGTAGAGTGGGGGCGGATGAGCGACGGCGAAATCAAATCCAGCTGGGCGGCGGTGCAGGATCACACGCGGCACTTTTCGGATTTCACCTTCGTGTACCCCGTCATCTCGCGCCGCAGCCAGGGGCTTTCCATCGGGGTCAATCTCAACCCCGACAAGATATGCAATTTCGACTGCATTTACTGCGAGGTAGATCGCCGCATCCCCGGCGCGGTGACCGAGGTGGATCTGCGCCAGATGCAGGATGAACTGACGGCCATGGTGCGCTTTGCCAAGGATGGCGGGCTGGCCAAGGAGCCGAAGTTTGACGAGGTGCCCTGGCTCACGCGCGAAGTGAAGGACATCGCCTTCAGCGGTGACGGCGAACCGACGATGATCCACAACTTTGCCGAGTGCGTGGAGACAGTGGTGGAGGTGCAGCAAAATGAGGGGCTTGATGAAACCAAGATCGTGCTCATCACCGACGCAGCCGGCCTGGACAAAACCGATGTGCAACGCGGGCTGAAAATCATGGACGCCCATCTGGGCGAAATCTGGGGCAAGCTGGATGCCGGCACGGAGGACTATTTTCGCACGGTCAATCGTTCCAATGTGAAGTTCGACCGCATCCTGAACAACCTGCTTGAGACATCGCGCGTGCGCCCGATCATCATACAAAGCCTGTTCCTTAAAGTGCACGACGAGCCGATGCCGGCAGCGGAACTGGAGACTTATTGCGGCCGGCTGCGCAAATTGACCGAGTCCGGCGGCCAGATCAGCGAGGTGCACCTATACACCGTGGCGCGCCCCACGCCGGAGGCCTGTGCCACCAAGCTGGAGCTGGCGGAACTGGAGGCCATGGCTGAAACGGTGCGAGCGCAAACCAACCTGCCGGTGGCGGTGTTTCCCTAATGTCGGCGGAACCCCCAGCTTCACGTGGCCGCAACTGGGCGCTTGGCGCGCTGGTATTCTTTGGTGGGTTTGCCGTGATGGTTTTGGAGATTGTGGGGGCACGATTTTTGCAACCGTTTTTCGGAGGCTCGTTTTATATTTGGACCAGCCAGATTGGCGTGGTGATGCTGGCCTTGGCGATGGGCTATGCGGTGGGCGGCCGATTGGCTGATCGTTGGCAAACGGCTAGACCGTTGGGGTTCATGCTGATTCCTGCCGGGATTTTTATTTTGCTGATTCCGCATGTTGCCGGAGGAGCTCTGGATATGATCGTGGATCGATATGCATCGGTCTCGACCACGGGGGAAAAAGTAGCGCCAAAATTACCGGAGACCGCTCCGGCCAGCGATCTGATATCCGAATTACCAGCCGATTTTTTGTCCGGCACGAATACAGTGGAAGCGAATGCGATTACGGATTTGGCACCGAGGGAAGCGTGGATGGAGGTGCCACCTTTTTGGCAAAAAATGGCCCCGGCACTGGGGAGTGCGATTGTGTTTCTGTTGCCGTGTTTCGTGCTGGCGATGATTTCTCCGTACATTATTCGGCTGGCGGCACAACAGGTGGAACATGTGGGCACCTTGAGTGGAACGGTGTACGCGGCCAGCACGGTGGGCAGTATCGCAGGAGTATTCGTCACGGCGTATATCTTGCTGGATCATTTTTCCAACTCCGCGCTGTTCCGGTTTACCGGATGGTTGACGTTTGGCTTGGCGGGGTTATGTTTTGCCTTGGATCGGTTATGGCCACAAACGGATACAAACGAACCCGAAGAATCGGACTCATCCTCCTGTTGACGCTTGTCTGGGATGGGCCCGCGCAGGTGCGGCTGAAGACGACGTCGGCTTACAACCAGATCACGGTGGAGGATTCCGGCGGCTATCGGCTGTTGCGTTTTAATGGCTCCATGGAAACCCGGATGTGGCTGCCCAATCCGCTCTTTGGGCATTTCGAGTACACCGAATATTTTCAGATGCCGCTCCTCTGGAATCCCAAACCGCAGCGGATGCTCCTGATGGGGCTGGGCGGGGGCAGCACGGTGCGGGCGTTTCAGCATTATTATCCGGACATTCATTTGGATACCGTGGAACTGGATCCGAAGGTGGCGCAGGTGGCCAAGCAGTTTTTTCATGTAAAGGAACACGAGAAGCACAAGATCCATTTCAGTGATGGGCGGCTGTTTTTGCGTCAGAACAAAGCGCACAAATACGACGCTATTTTAATGGATGCCTACACCTCAAACCAGTTTGGCACCCACATTCCGTTTCACTTGGCGACGAAGGAGTTTTTTGCATTGGCCGCCGATGATCTCACTGAAAACGGGGCGCTGGTGTTTAACGTAATTGGCACTTATGACGGCTGGCGCTCGGACATTGTGGGGTCCATGTATCAAACCCTAAAATCGGTTTTTCCACACGTGTACCACTTTCAAGCGAGTGACACGCGCAATATCGTGATGCTGGCAGTGAAATCGAAAGAACCGCTGACCAGTGCTTCCCTGAAAAATAAGGTGGCCATCCTCCGCGCGGCGCGGCCGAGGTTGCCGAAGTTTTTTGGGCCACGCGTGGCACGAATTCGGGCGACTCCGCCCAAGAGTGCGGCTAATGCCGGGGTATTAACCGACGACTTCGCGCCACCGGGCGGTTTGTTGAAAAGCAAAAAACGTTAGGCTTCAGCCGACCGTAGGCGCGCCACAAATGCGCCGTCCGTTCCGTCTTTCATGGGCGTGAGGGTGCGTGCATTTTCTTGGTGAAACATGCGATGCTTGCGAAGGAACTCCGCAATCACCTCTTCATTTTCCTCCGGCTCAATACTGCAGGTGCTGTAGACCAATACGCCGCCTAGCTTGAGCCGCGGCGCGGCGCGGCGTAGCAAGTCCAGTTGCGTGCGTGCCAGGGTTGGGAGTTCACGGGAGTTCAACCGCCAGCGCACGTCCACGCGCCGCCGCATCACCCCCGTATTGGAACAGGGGGCATCAATCAAAATCCGGTCAAACGGACCGGCATTGGAGAGGTCAATTTGCGCGAGGGCTTTGGGTTGAATACAGGTAATGCCAAGGCGTGTGGCGTTTTCGCGTAGCCGTTCGAGGCGGTGATCCTCGATATCAATGGCCAGCACCGCGCCCTCGTCTTGCATGCGCTGGGCGATGGCGGTGGTCTTGCCTCCCGGTGCGGCACATAAATCGAGGATGTTTTCACCCGGGCGCGGATCGAGTTCCTGCACTGAGGCGAGCGTACTGGGGTCCTGTATGTAGAAAAAGCCTTGGGCGAAACTGGGCAACGTAGCCGGCGAGCCGACGGGTTCAATTCGATACATCAACCCCGGGCTCAACCAAGGGAGGTTGCACGGAGTATACGAAACGTGTTCCTCATTCCAATGCTGTTCCAACTCCTCTGCAGTAACCTTTAGGGTGTTGCGCCGCGCAAAGATGGCGGCGGGTTGGTTATTCCATTCCAGCAGCGCACAGGTGTCCTGCGGCCAGCGGTGTTGCCACCGTTGCACGAGCCATTGTGGGTGTGAATGGCCGACGGCGGGTTGGCGTTCGCGCAGATAAGCTAGTCGCTCAATCCATTGGGGCTTTTCGCGAAGTGTATTGCGGAGGACGGCATTAATGAAACCGCTTTGATTCCCGAGATCATGCCTCCGGGCAAGGTTTACGGTTTCATTGACGGCGGCGTGGTCGGGCACGCGATCGAGTTGAAATAGTTGGTACAATCCCAGTCGCAACAGGATTTGCGCGAGAGGTTGTTGACGGCGGCCATCGGTTTTCTGGTCAATTAGCCAATCCAGCCAAGCGCGGTGCCGAATGACGCCCAGCACCAGTTCCTGGCAGAGGCCGCGGTCAGGGCCATGGAGTTGAGGCAGGGCGTCTGCTAAAAGCGTTTCGGCCGTAACAGGTTCCTGTTCCCATTCCCGCAATAATCGGGCGGCGATTTCTCTTGGTTTTTGCCTCGGCACGGGCGTACTATTGCGGCACACGCAATTCCACGCGAGCCCTTTCACGGGCGGAGCATTGTCACAGGCATGAAAGAAGAATTTGAAAAATTGGCGGCCAGCGGGAAAATCCGTGCCGCCGATGTGGAGCCCCTCGTTCAGTTGGCCACCGAGGGATTTTGTATGCACAAAAGCTGGGGCTTTGGCGAAATCAAAACGGTCGACGTCGTGCTCGGTAAACTGACCGTCGATTTTGAGGGGAGGCCGGGCCATGCGATTGACCTCGCCTTTGCGCCCAAAATTCTTTCCCCCATCGCCAAAGACCATATCGAAGCTCGCAAGGCAACGGACATGGATGGCCTAAAGCAGATGGCCGCGCTGCATCATGATGAAGTGATTAAGGTGATTGTTGACAGCTTCGGGAATTTAGCCACCACCGACAAGGTAAAGGAGGTGCTCGTGCCCGACGTGGTGGAAGCCGATGATTACAAGAAATGGTGGGAGACCGCGCGCCGTGAAATGAAAAAGGGCGGCCATTTCAAGGTGCCGACCAAAAAAACCGAAGCGCTTGAGTACCAATCCGAAGACATCCCGCTGCAAGAACGCTTGCTGGGCGATTTCACCGGCGCCCGCGGACTCAAAGCCCGCCTCCCCGTGGCGGTGGATTTGGGCAAGAGCGCTGCTGATTTGGAGGATAAAGCGGCGGCAGCGGAAGTGGTGTTGGCCAAGCTCAACGAAGAAATCAATAGCCATGCCCGGACGCAGCCGGCACTCGCCTTGGAGGCGGTGATGGTACGCGATGATTTAGCCAAGGCTCTGGGCGCGGCTGTTTCTGAAGACGCCCCTGCCGACACGGCGGTATGGGCGGGGGAACCCCGTTTGGCGGAGATCATTCCGGCCATGCCGGTGGCGCGTCAATCGCGGGCACTGGAATCCTATCAAGCCACAACGGAAACGTGGCCGCAGGATTTCCTGAACCTCATCACCCAAGTACCGGCACGGTTGGTGGGTGATTGTGTGGCACTGCTGGCTAATGGAGGTCATCAGGCGGAATTGAAAGAGGAACTCAATTCCCTCATTAACCACCACGGCGCACCGGGCGAATTGCTCCTCTGGTTGGCCAAGGACAAGAGCGGGGAATACGCGGCCTTGCTGACGCCGGAAGCGTTCGGCGCAATGCTGTCGGCCATTGAACGGGAGACCAGTGATGAGAAACGAGCGAGCAAATTGCGCGATTTTTTGCTGACGGACGCGAAATTCTTCGACCTCATCACCAGCGGAGCCGACATCGAGGTGGTGAAGGATGTGGTGCGCGCGATTCAGATGTCCACCTGCTTTGAAGGCATGGACAAACGCTCCGTACTCGGCAAGATCGTCAAGGCGCATCCGGAGATCCAGTCATTCATCACACATGGCGACAAGGACAAGGACGAGAAGAAACCGGGCGATTCGTCACTCATTGTTTCTTGGGACAGCCTCGAGCGGAAGAAAAACGATCTCGAGGAGCTCATGCAAAAGCGCATCCCGGCCAACTCCAAGGAGATTGAGATCGCCCGAGAGTATGGCGATTTGCGCGAGAACGCCGAGTTCAAGGCTGCCAAGGAACAACAAAAGGTGCTTATGGCACTGCAGGCCGAATGGGAGAGCGACATCGACCGCGCTCGCGGCATCAATTACGCCGATGCGGACACCAGCACGGCCAACGTCGGCACGCGCGTCAAGGTGACCAACCTGGCCAACAACGAGAGCGAGGAATACTCTCTCATGGGCGCCTGGGACGGCGACCCCGACAATAACCGCATCAGTTACCTCACCCCGCTGGGCCAAGCCATCTTTGGCAGCGAACCCGGTGCGGAAGTGGAGGTTCAGCTGGGCGACGAGACCCGCCGTATGCGTGTGGAGTCCATCGCGCCGCTTGCCTCTTGAGCCGTGAGCCATGCGCACGGTCAAGGTACCGCTGGCTGACCGCTCTTACCCGATCCGCATCGGGAACGGCCTCCTCGCGGAGTTGGGCGCCCAGTGCGCGCGGTTGAAGCTCGGCCGCCGGTGCGCCGTGATTTCCGATGCCACCGTGGCGCGGCGTTATCGCAAACCCGCGATGGCCTCGCTCAAGGCGGCCGGCTTCGATCCCATCTTTATTTCCCAACCTGCCGGTGAACAGGCCAAGACGTTGAAGAATGTGCAGGCCTGTTATGATCAACTGGCCCAACACCGGCTCGAGCGCGGCTCATTTGTCGTGGCCTTGGGCGGCGGGGTGGTGGGCGATCTGGGCGGGTTTGTGGCGGCCACCTATTTGCGCGGGATTGATTTTGTGCAGGTGCCCACGACCTTGCTGGCTCAGGTGGACAGTTCGGTCGGCGGCAAGGTGGGCGTGAATTTGCCGGCCGGCAAAAACCTAGTGGGCGCCTTTTATCAGCCCAAACTGGTGCTGTGCGACCTGGACACGCTGGGCACCTTGCCGGTGCGCGAGTTCAGGGCTGGCCTCGCGGAGGTGATTAAGTACGGCATCATTTACGACGCCAAACTCTTCCGGCGACTGGAACGTGATTTGCCCAAACTGCTGGCGCAGGATCCGGCCACGCTCAGCGCCGTGATTGCGCGGTGCTGCCAGATCAAGGCCGAGGTGGTGGGGCAGGACGAAAAGGAGGCCGGCCTGCGCGCGATCCTGAATTTCGGCCACACCATCGGCCACGGTCTTGAGGCGATTTCCCGGTACGGCAAATATCTGCACGGCGAGGCCATTAGCATCGGTCAGGTGGCCGCGGCGAAATTGTCACAGGAACTGAGCGGCCTGAGCGCGGAAGAGGTCGGTCGCATTGCCGCGTTGTTTGCCGAGGCCGGTTTGCCCACCCGCGTGAAGCTGAATGCCGCCCAAACCGGGCGCCTGTTGGCGGCGATGAAATTGGACAAGAAAGTCAGCGGCGGCGAAATCAAATTTGTGCTCGCGCAGTCCATCGGCCGCGTGATCACCGGACAACACGTGCCGGAAGCTTCGGTGCGCCAGGCACTCCTCGACTAATGGCCGTCAGCGAAACCATCGTCCGCGAATACTTTGAGTTGCACGGCTTTTTTGTGCGGCAGAATCGCAAGCACATTGCGCCCAAGCGCGAGGATGATGAGATCGATTTTTATGTCCACAACCCCAGCGGCCCGGCCGAGGGCGGTGAGGTGCCGTTTGTGCTGGAGAACGCGCGGGACCTGGGGACGCTCACGCGCGCCGTGGTGGTGGTGAAGGCGTGGCACACGGAGGTGTTCACCCAGGCCGTGCTGGCGCATGCGCCGGAGATGTTTCGCTTTGCCGGCCCGGAAACCTTCGCGCGTGCCACAGCGGCCTTTGGCGGTCCGGGCCCATTGACCAAAATCCTGGTGGTGCCGGCCCTGCCCACCGGTGGCGACGCGCGCCAGCAGAGCATCGATCTGCTGCACAGCAAGGGCATTGATGCGGTCGTTCCGTTTCGCACCATGTTGTCCGATCTCATTGATCACATTGAAGTGAACCGCAATTATCAGAAGAGCGATCTGCTGCAGGTCATTCGCATCCTCAAAAACTACGATCTCTTTGCGCCACCGCAACTGGAGCTGTTTGACTTGCCCCAGCCCAAGCGCAAGGCCAAGGCTTGATTTTGCGGGGGGAAGGGTTACGGTTTCAACATGAGCACGGTTGAAGAAATTCAGGATGCCGTTCAAAAATTGACCATTGAGGAACGGGATGAATTGCGCGTGTGGTTTCAGTCCATTGAGGACGATGATTGGGATCGCCAAATGGCCGTGGATGTCGCCGAAGGCAGATTGGATCACTTGGCGAAGGAGGCGGATGAGGACTTCGAGGCAGGCCGCTGCAAGCCACTTTGAACCACTTCACTTCACCGCGGTTTTGGAAATGCTATCGGGCGTTACCGCGGGCGATTCAGGCTTTGGCGGACAAGAATTTTAAACTTCTCCAGGCGAATCCCGGGCATCCATCGCTACGCTTCAGGCAGATTGGGATTTTCTGGACGGCGCGCGTGGGCATTCGGTATCGTGCGCTCGCCAAGGAACGCGAGGAAGGCTTGGTCTGGATTTGGATCGGGTCGCATGATGAATACGAACGAATCCTCGCGGGCAAGGCATGATTTATTTTCAATGCTTCTGGTCATCGACAACTACGATTCGTTCACGTTTAACCTCGTGCAATATCTGGGCGAGGAAAACGTGGAGATGCAGGTGCATCGCAATGACGAGATCACGCTGGATCAGGTGGAGGCACTGGCGCCGGAGCGCATCCTGATTTCGCCCGGGCCCTGCACGCCGCGCGAGGCGGGGTTGTCCAATAAGATCATCAAAACGTTTGGGCCCAGGCTGCCATTGCTCGGCGTTTGCCTTGGGCACCAGTGTATTGCGCATTCGTTTGGGGCGGAAGTGGTGGTGAATGACGTGATGATGCACGGCAAAACCTCTCCCATCACGCATAACGGCGAGGATTTGTTTGCCGGCATCCCGAGCCCGTACACGGCCACGCGGTATCATTCGTTGGTGGTGAAACGCGACACGGTGCCGGATTGCCTGGAGATCACGGCCGAGACGGAAGCCGGCGAGGTCATGGGCCTGCGCCACCAGGAGCACCCCATCTGGGGCGTGCAGTTTCATCCCGAGAGCATTCTCACCGACCACGGCCGCGAGTTGCTGCGGAATTTTTTGAAGCTGGGCTAAATGGGAGCGACGAGTTCCACCTCGTCCCAAGCTGCAGTCACGAGTGGGGTAATGGGGCAAGGTGGAACTTGCCCCTCCCGGCACCAATTACTGCCGTGCGCGGGCGATGATGTCCGCGATCTTCACGGGCTTGCCTTCCAGCCGCTTGCTTTCGTCGGCCGCTTCCATGAAAGCAAACAATTCGATTGTTTCCTCGGCGGGCACCGGCACTTTGCCGGTCTGGAACATTTTCACCGCCTCCACGACCAGCGGCGCGTAGCCATCGTATTTGCCCACCTCGCCCTCGCCTTTGGAGCCCTTGGCGTGGCCGCCGTAGCCTTTGCCTTCACGGAAAATGCCGGTGCGGCCGCCGGCCCATTTCCCGACTACCTCAATCTTGCCATCGTCGGTCGTACGGCGTTCCACGGCCTGACAGCCGGTGCCCATCACAGTGAAGAGCGATTCGCAACCGTGCACGCCGTACCAGAACAGATCCGGATGATGCACCTCCAGCGAGCAGGGGCTGAAGGTCTCGCAATGGGTGATTTTGCCGAGCGCACCGGCGCGCGCGGCCTGCGTGGTTTTGCCGTAACGCAACGAGGATGAACTAAAAATCGGCACGCCCTTTTTCTTGGCGTACTCAAAAATGAACATGGCATCGGCCAGCGATCCAGCCATCGGCTTGTCGATAAACACCGGCAACCCGGCATCGAGCACTGGAATGATCTGGCGCACCTTGGGTCGGCCATCGACGCTCTCCAGCATCACAGCATCGACGTTTTTGCATAGCTCAGCAATGGTCGGATAAAGCTTCAGCCCGTACTCCTTGGTGAGTTGCTCGGTGTATTTATCAATGCGCCCGGAGCTGGAGGACACATCCCAGCTGCCGCCGCGAAAAGCCGCGGTGACCTTGGCCTTGGCCAGCGGGCCGGTGGATTTGGGGTCGTTGATGATCTTGGTGAAGGCAATAACGTGCGAGGTGTCGAGCCCGATCAGGCCAATGCGGATTTCCTTGGCGGCGGCGGCGCCAACCAAAGACAGTGTGAGGAGAAGGGAAAAAAGCCGTGTCATGCCGCAAGGCTAACGGCGTGGGCATTTTTGTAAATGGGAATGTGCCGTGCTGCCGGCGCCTCGCCGGCAGATGGATTGCGGGCGGAAGAACAATGGTGAAAGGTGGACATGGAAGGGAAATCCGAAACCAGCCTTTGGCGGGTGTCGGTTTTGGGTGCTGCCGGCGGGCGCCGGCAGCACTTTGCGGCTACGCCTCGGTGGTCACCTCGGCGAAGTCGAGGCCGTGGCGTTTGCAGTAATCGCTGATGGCGCGTTCGTTTTCGATGAACACCGTGCGCACCACGGCGGATTCGTCGGCGTACCCCACATCGGCCACGTGGTCGGGGATGAGGTGGGTTTGGTTGTGCGCGTAAGCGAGCGCGAAGCAGGCCTCGGCGATCACGAAATACGGAATCTCCTGATCCGCCCCCTCGGCGTAATCCTCAATCACATCGGCCAACAGCTCGAGTTGATCGACCAGATGCGGGTACTTGGGCGCATGAATCTCAGCGAACTCGAGTTTTAGCTGTGGCAGCTTCAGGTGGACGCCGTGCAAAATCTGTGGCGTCACCTTGGCGGCGTTATGATGGACGAAATCGGCGATCTCGGACATGGGACGACCGTAATGAGCCGAAGCCCAAAAGTCAAAAAGGATTAAACCGTCTGCACCTCCATGCGCGGCAGCGACTGGATAAAGGCGTCACCGTAACGCTTGGTCAGCACACGATTATCGAGCACGGCCACAATGCCGCTGTCGTCGCGCGTGCGGATCAGCCGGCCGACGCCCTGGCGGAATTTCAGGATCGCCTCGGGCAAATTAAACTCCATGAACGCATTGCCGCCGCGCGCCTCAATGGCCTCCACGCGCGCCTCGATGAGCGGATGATCCGGCACGGCGAACGGCAGGCGCGTGAGAATGACATTGCTGAGGGCCTCGCCCGGGACATCGACGCCCTGCCAAAAGCTGTCCAGACCGAACAGCACCGAGTCCGTGTCGCGCTTGAATTCCTCCAACATCGCCGCGCGCGGGGTGCCGGTGCCCTGCACCAAGGCGCGGATGCCAAGCTCATCGAACGCCGGCTCCAGATCCGCGGCCACTTCGCGCATCAGTTTGCCATTGGTAAACAGCACAAACGCCTTGCCTTGGGTCATGCGCACAAAATGCTCGATCCAATGCACGAGCGCGCCGGCATATTCATCATCGCGCGGATCGGGCATGCGGCTGGCGATGTAGAGCTTCACCTGTTGCTCGTAATCAAACGGCGACCCGAGCTGCGCGCGACGGGCGGTCTCGGCCCCGACTTGTTTCATGAAATATTCCAGCCCGGGACAAAGCGCCTTTTTTTCCGGGGGCAGCTCGCTGCGTTCGGGATCGGCAATGGCGAGCGTGGCGCTGGTGCAGACCACCGGCACGCCGCGGCCAAACAAATGGCGGCGCAGAAACTCGGCGGTATCGATCGGGGCCGCATTCAGTGCTAGGGCCTGGCCCTGCCGGCCGGTGCGCTCGACCCAATACACGTGTTTCTCAGCCGATTGCCCGATGAAGGTGGACACCGCCTCGCGGATCTCGCCAATGCGCCGGTTGCACTCGATCAATTCGGCGGAGGCTTCCTCGTCCTCGCTGGTTTCGATTAATTCACCCAGGCTCTCGCGCACGCGCTGCAGCGGGAGGGACACGGTGTCTTCCACCAAATCCGATTCGCGAATGCGCAGCTCGCTCCAGTCGCGTTGGCGGCGCGATGACTTGTCGTGCACGGCGTCGCAGGCGGTTTCCACGTGACCGAACAGCTTGTCCGCCTCCTCAATGGCATCGGCCACCTGCCGCACCATCGCGCCCTTGCGCAGGGTGGAGAGCAGGCCTTTTTCGGTGCGGGGATTCCACAGGCGTTGCAGGTTAAAGCGGATTTGGCCGCTGGAAACGTGCAGGCCAATGTGGCGCGAAGCGACACGGTCCAGATGCTGCGCCTCGTCAAAGATCGCAAAGTCATCGCGGAAGATCAGGCCTTCACCGGGGTCTTCCTCCCCGTCCATGTAACCGGCCAGACCGAGCGTGAGATTGGAAAAGAACAGCGCGTGATTGAGCACGAGCACATCGGCGGCAAGAAAACGCCGGCGGGCTTTTTGGAAAAAACATTCGCCATGCAGCGAGGCTGATTCACTGCCACGTCCGCAAAACTTCGGTGAACAAAGGCCGCGCTCGGAGGCCACGGCCTCCCAAACCTTGGGATCCGGTTCCACGTCGAAATCCGACAACGTGCCGTCCTCGGTTTCCTTGGCCCACGCTTCCACGCGTTTTAGTTCGGCAATTTCCGGCGAAGTAAACAGCCCGTCAGCCCGTTGCAGGGCACGCGCCAAGCGCCGCGTGCACAGGTAATTGCCGCGACCCTTCAGCAGCGTGTAGGTGAAATCCACCGGCAAAATGCGCTGCAACATCGGCAGATCCTTGTCGGCGAGCTGTTCCTGCAGGTTGATGGTGTGGGTGCAGATCAGCGCTTTGCGGTCGTGGGCGCGCCCGAACAGGATGGCGGGAATCAAATAGGCGAGGCTCTTGCCGACGCCTGTGCCGGCCTCGACCACGCAGTTTTTGCCGGCTTCCAACGCGCGAATCACGCCGGTGGCCATGGCCTGTTGGGGTTCGCGAAACTCGAAGTTGCTGGCCTTGGAGAGCAGACCGTCCGGGCCGAAGATTTCCTCCACCTGCGACTCAAGGCTGGGCAGTTCGCCCGCGTCCGGATCGGAATTGGCCGGCAGATAATCGGTGGAAAGGATCATTGCCCCGCGTTGCGCTCCACCACTTCCTGTTGCGCGCGGTTCTTCACGATGTGGTTGGCGGGCAGCACGCCGCGCCAGTTGGTGTTCGGGTACACCACGCTATCGCGTCCAATGATGCTGCCGGGGTTGAGCACACTGTTGCAGCCCAGCTCCGCGCGATCGCCCACCAAGGCGCCGAATTTCCGCAGGCCGGTGTCGACGGCGTCCTTAGCCTGCCCCACGATGATGTTGCCGGGGATGGATTTGAGGTTGGAAAGCACCACGCCCGCGCCGAGGTGCGCGTGATGGCCCAGGATCGAGTCGCCTACGTAATTGAAATGCGGCACCTGACAGTCGTTAAAAAGCAACGCGTTTTTCAGCTCACAGGAATTGCCCACCACACAACCGTCGCCCACAATCACATTCGCGCGAACATAAGCGCCGTGGCGAATTTGGCAATTGCGCCCGATGATCGCGGGGCCCTCGATGTAGGCACCCGGTTCCACGACCGTGCCTTCGCCGAGGAACACGTTTTCACCCACAAACGCCTGGGGCGAAACGGTGGCGTGATTGGCCGGTTGCAGCTCAGCCCCGAGGTAATCGGCGATACGCGGCAGGGCCTCCCAGGCAGGGGCCTCGCCGGCAAACAACGCCGCGTGCTCCGTCTGGCTGAGGTCGAACAGGTCCGCCGCCGTGAACATGCCGCCAGCCTAGGGGATGGCTGGCAGGCGCGAAACGTTTTTCCGTTCACAACTGCAGCGTTGAAAAAACCCTGTTTTTGCGTAAGCTCCCGCCAATGGATTTGACGCGCACGGGATTCGGCGTTTGGGGCGGTGGCCGCTACATGCATTTTGGTGAAAAGCTGGAGGAAGACCGCTTCCTCGGGCTGATCGATCGCGCCTATGACCGCGGCGTGCGCACGTTCATGACGGCCGACGTCTACGGCCAGGGCGCCGCTGATGAAATGCTCGGGCGGGGCCTCGCCGGCAAGGATCGCGACAGCTACTGCCTGGTGGGCGCCGTCGGCCATGATTTTTACGAGGGCCAACGCGAAGGCGCGCGCGGGTTCCCGCGTTTTACCGATGCAGCCCTGCGCGGGCCGGAGGGATACGCCGAATACCTCAAGGCGGCCACAGAGAAAAGTCTCAGCCGCTGCGGCGCAGAAAAGTTCGACCTGTTGCTGCTGCATAATCCGGATGTAACCGGCTACATGAGTGAGGCGGTGTGGGACGGCATGTCAGCCCTGAAAGAGGCCGGCCTCACCGACCGCGTCGGCATCGCGCCCGGCCCGGCCAACGGCTTCACGCTGGACATGCTCTGGAGCATGGAAAAGTTTGCCGACCAAATCGACTGGGCGATGGTGATCCTGAATCCGCTGGAGCCCTGGCCCGGCGGTTTGGTGCTGCCGGCCGCCGAGAAGTTTGGCATCAAGGTCATCACCCGCGTGGTGGATCATGGCGGCCTGTTTCACGGCGACGTACGGCCCGGGCACGCCTTTGCCGAGGGCGATCATCGCGTGTACCGCCCCGCCGGCTGGGTGGAGGCGGGCAATGAGAAGATGGACCGCATGCGCGCGGTGGCCGAGGAACACGGCCTGACTCTGCTGCAGTTGGCCTGTCTGTGGAACCTCGCGCATCCCGCCGTGGAAATTGTGATTCCCACTTTGATTCAGGAAGCCGGCGAGGACGCCAAGACCATCGAAGCCAAGCTCGATGACCTGGCGGATTTGCCGGAACGGGCGCTCACCGACGAGCAACGCGATTTCATTACCGACATCGGCAACAACAAGGGCTGTATGGACCTCAAGGGGGCCAATCCGAATTTTGACGGCCCGGAGCCGTTGCCGGACCGCTGGGGCTTGCAGCCCGGGCACAAGGAGGTTGGCGAACGCTGGGGCATTGTGCCCGAGCGCGATTTGGTTTGCACCATGTAACACGCATCGCGCGCCGCGGTGTACTGGGTCTGCTGTTGCTGGCACTGCTGGCGGCGGCCGGCTGTAAATCTGCGGCGGGACATACGGTCAACGCCGTGGGGCGTTTTGCCGTGGGCACCCTGACGTCCGGCGGCAACCCCATCGCTGGCGCCCAAAGCGCCGCCCTCGGCACGGCCCTCGACGTGGCCCGTGATCCGAAAGGCAAGCAGTTTGAGGATCAACGCCCGAAGATTGTCACCGTCTATGCCGAGAACCGTGGAGTGCAAAAGATTATTCCGTGGAAGGAAGGCATGACCGTCTATTCCGCCCGCCGCGCCGCCCGCCTGACCGGCCGCGTGGGCGTTTGCGAAATTGAGCGTGGCGACGAAACGGTGAAGGCCAATTTCAAAACCGTCCTCGAACGAGGTGATGTCCTGCGTTTTCAAAAATGAAATGGCTCGCACTCATTCTGGTGGCAGGCACCTGCGGCTGTGTGGCCGTGGCCAAAAAAACCATCCAAGCCACCGGCGCAGTGGCCGAGACCTCCCTTAAAGTTACCGGTCAGGTCGCCAAGACGGCCGTAGGCACCACGCTCGATGTTGCCAGCACCGCCTTCAAAAAAGGAGCCGTGACCGTCATTGACACCGGCACTGGCGTCAGCCGCAAGGTGCCGTGGAAGGAAGGGCTGCGGGTGTCCAAGCTCCAAACCGCCGGCCGCACGGTGGAAGTGCTGCGCGGCGCGCAGAAGATCAAGGCCACCGCCAACACCGTCCTGCGGGCCGGCGACGTGGTGCGGCTCAATTAGCCATGAACGAAAAATACATCGCCGCCAAGGAACGCATCGCCGCCAAGCGTGCCGGGCAACCTTTACCCGCGGAGCGCTCCGTCGAGCGTCTGCCACCCGGCCAGCGGGAGGTCGATAATTTTCCCGTATTGGACATGGGCGTCCATCCTGAGATCCCGCGCGATCAATGGCAGCTCAAGATCCACGGGTTGGTGGAGAATCCGGTCACATTGGATTGGGACCAATTCATGGCGCTGGAGCAGTTCAAGGACACCAGCGATTTTCACTGCGTCACCACTTGGAGCCAGTACGACATGGACTGGGAAGGCGTCTCGCTGCTCACGTTGATTGACTTGGTCAAACCGAAGCCGGAAGTCAGCCACGTATTTTACAAGGGCTACGACGGCTACTCCACCAACACTACTCTCAACGCCGTGGTCGATGACGATACGCTGATCGCCCACACATGGAACGGCGCGCCAGTGACCGTGGAACACGGCGGCCCCGCGCGTGTGATCATCCCCAAGCTATACGCTTGGAAAGGCGCCAAGTGGGTCAGTGAGATTATCTTCCTCGACCGCGACATCCTCGGCTTCTGGGAAGTCCGCGGCTACTCCAACACCGCCGACCCCTGGCGGGATGATCGTTATTCTTGAGCGGGTGCGACCGCGAAATCGTTGACACACGGTCTGCAAACTTCATGCTTCGAGGATGATCCGATGCTTCATCACGGCCTGTCTCAGTACAGCATGGGTGCTGCCCGCCGCCGAGATTCGGTTTGAGGATATCACCGCGCGGTCGGGCATCATTAAGCCGTTGCTGGGCATGATGGGACACGGCGGGGCCTGGGGCGATGTGGACGGGGATGGGCGGATAGACCTGTACGTGGGCGGGTTTGCGGATCGGCCGAACGCGGAGTATGCCCCCGCCCTAGCCCCACCCAAAAATCAATTGCTGCGTAATTTGGGAGGTGGCCGGTTTGCCGCCGTACCGGTTTCGGCGGCCAATCATTTTGCCCGCACCAGCGGGGCGGTGTTTGCCGATTTGGACAACGACGGTGATCTGGAATTGTACGTGGGCAACAACGGCCGGCCGAATCGGGCGGGCGCTGCCGACGACCCGCAGCGCTCGGCACGGTTGGCCTTGAGTAAGTTGTACCGCAATGATGCAGGCAAACTGGTGGATATTTCCACGGCCAGCGGCGCGTGTCCGGCAGGGCTGGAGAGCGGGCGGAACATCGGGGTATTGGATTACGATGCCGATGGGCGGTTGGATTTGCTGATCATTGAGGATCGCTTCACCCGAGGGCCCAGCTCGCGGTTGTTTCGCAATGATGGCGGGCTGAAGTTTCAAGATACCACGCGTGCGGCCGGGTTGCCGGAGGATCTGTTTGGCTTGGGTCTGGCGGTGGCGGATGTCAACGGTGACCGGCGGCCTGATTTTTTTGTGCCGCACAGCAACCGGTTTTTCCTGAGTAACGGCCACGGTCAATACAGTGAGCCCGCGGCCTTAAACAAAGTGTTTGCTTGGGAGCCATTACACAATGAGGACTGGCCCTGCGGCGCGTGCTTTGGGGACCTCGACAACGATGGAGACCTCGATCTCGTGTTGTCAATCCATTGCCAGACGGCGCGTAATCGGGTGTACCTGAATGAAGGGCTGCGGAACGGAGTGCCGAATTTTAGGGATGTCACTCTGCAAACGGGCTTGCCCGCGCACTTACCGGTGAAGGCGCCGCATATCGAGGTGCAGGACTTCGACAACGATGGCCGGCCGGATTTGTATTTTTCCAGTGCCGTGTTAGACAATGGCCAAGCCACGCCGGTGATCTTTCGGAATCTTGGTGTGAAACAAGGGATTCCACAGTTCGCCCCCAACGTGGATCCGGCCCGGGCCAATACCTACTACGCCGCTGGTCCCAGCGGAGATTTTGATAACGACGGGCGCGTGGACCTGTGCCTGATCAACTGGTTTCGCGGCGATCACACCCGCTTGTTGCGCAACGAGTCCGGGACAAACCATTGGTTAAAGGTCAGTGTGCGGGGCCATCGCACGAACCGCATGGGGCTCGGCACGCGTCTCACGGTTTGGAATGGCTCCCAACGCATCGGCACACAGGAACTGAACATCGGTTATGGCTATGCCAGCGGCCAGCCGGCGGTGGCGCATTTTGGATTGGGCCAGACGAAGCGCGTCACCATTGAGGCGAGCTTTCCCGATGGCCGCCGCGTGCGCCAAACGGTGGACGCCAACCAACACATCACCCTGAACGAAATCCCATGAAATACAGCTATCTGTTGTTTGCGCTCCCGTGCCTGCTGAGCGCGCAGGAATTGACTTGGCCCCCTCAAATGCCGGCCGGCCCCGCCGTGCAAACGCTCTCCGGCACCGCGCTGCTCAAGCCGCATGTCGCGCTGCCCGCCGATCCCACGGTGCGCGTGGCCAAGACGCCGCCTCGGGTGGATTTTACATTTTATCCCGGGCAAACGTATCCGGGTAGTCCGTGGTCGGTATGGGGCGACAGCCTCGCCGTGGGCGATAAATATTACTCGGCCATCGGCGATCACATGGCGCCCGAAGGCAACGCGTTTGTTTATGAGTACGATGCCTCAAAGCGCACGTTGAAACAGATTGTGGATGTGCGGCAAACATTAAAGCGCCCCAAGGGCCATTACACCCCGGGCAAGATTCACAGCCGCATTGATCTGGGCGGGGATGGGTGGCTCTATTTCTCCACCCACCGGGGATCCACCCGCACGACCACGCGCGAGAATCACTTCACCGGCGGCTGGATCCTGCGCCATCATCCGGGCCAAGGGAAAACCCAGGTCGTCGCGCACGCTCCTTTGCCCATGCAGACGCTGCCCACCAGTGTGCTCGATCCTGAGCGATTGATTTTCTACGCCGGCACGGCGGACGGGGATTACAAAAATAAACGGGTGCAATTTTTGGCTTACGACGTGAACGGCCGCAAGGTGCTCTACAGTGATAACGCCGGCCCTTATCGGTACGCCATCTTCGCCCGATCCACCGGCAAGCTT
>JAYQQG010000002.1:0-80474 GCA_038145765.1 Verrucomicrobiales bacterium | reverse complement strand
TCGTCTCCGCCCCCACCATTGCCGATAACGACGAAGCCCTGCCCTCGTCCGGCCGACGCACGGCTTTCGCCAAGCATTTGACCAGCGGCAAACATCCGCTCACCGCGCGCGTGCTCGTGAACCGTTTTTGGCTGCACCACTTCGGCCGCGGCATTGTCGATACCCCCGGCGACTTCGGGCGCCTTGGCGAACTGCCCAGCCACCCCGAGCTGCTCGATTGGCTCGCGAGCGATTTCATGAAACACGGCTGGCAACTCAAGCGCCTGCACAAGCTCATCATGACCAGTCAAGCTTACCGGCAAATCTCCCGCCGCAACGCCAAGCAGGATGAAATTGATCCGGACAACCGCCTGCTCGGCCGGATGAACGTCCGCCGCATGGAGGCCGAAACAATCCGTGACGCCATGCTCGCGCTCAGCGGTCAGGTCAGCCTGCGCCTCGGCGGCAAGCCCGTGCCCGTGATGGAGGATGAGGTCGGCCAGTTTATCATCGGCAAGGAAAACCTCGACGGCGAACGCAAGCCCGGCAAGGCCGTCGATCTCGCGGGCGCGCAGCATCGCCGCAGCCTCTACGTGCAGGTGCGCCGCACCCGCAAGCTCTCCTTCCTCGACGCCTTTGATGCGCCCGCCATGGAGCCCAACTGCGCCAAGCGGCCGGTCTCCACCGTCGCTCCGCAGGCACTGATTTTCATGAACAACGCTTTTGTTCTCGGCCAATCCCGCGCCATGGCCGAGCGGTTGCAGGCGCAGGCCAAGGACGATCTCGACGCTCAACTGGCCGCCGGCTGGGAACACGCCTTTGGCCATGCCGGCACGCCCGAGCAGCTTTCCAAGTCACGCGAATTTGTCCACCGCCAAACCGCCCTCTTTAAGGAACGCAAAGACAAAACCCCCGAACTCACCGCGCTGGCCAACTATTGCCAGGCGCTGATGAGCGCGAACAAATTTGTTTATGTTGAATGAACATGGATGCACACGATTCACATGATTTAAATTAAATCCTGAACATCGTGCCCATCATTGTTAAAAAATGAATCCTAACATCCTGTCCACTCGCCGCCATTTCCTCGCCCAAAACGCAATGGGCATCGGTGGCGTGGCGCTCGCGTGGCTGTTGCAGCGCGAAGGGCTGCTGGCCAAGCCGGTGAAACCCGACCTCACCGCGGCCTCGCACACGCTGTTGCCCAAGCAGCCGCATCACAAACCGCGAGCCAAGGCGATGATTTCCTGCTTCATGCAGGGCGGCCCGAGCCAGATGGATATCTGCGATCCAAAGCCGAAGCTCGACGAATGGGCCGGACGCGATTTTCCGGAAAAAATAAAATACGACAACGCCGCGCAGGCCAGCAGCAAGGTGCTCGCCAGCAAATGGAAGTTTAAGAAACACGGCCAAAGCGGCATTGATTTCAGCGAGCTGGTGCCTGGCTTTGGCGAGGTGGCCGACGAGCTGTGCCTCATCCGCAGCATGCACACCGGCGTGAACAATCATGGCCAATCCATTCACGCGATGAACAGCGGCCGCACCACCGAGGGCCGCCCCGCGCTGGGCAGCTGGCTCACCTACGGGCTCGGTTCGGAAAACCAAAATCTGCCCGCCTACATGGTGCTTCGCGATCCGGTCAACATCCCTGTGCTCGGCGTGCTCAACTGGTCACCCGGGTTTTTGCCGAGCCTGTACCAAGGCACCGTTGTCCGCGCGCGCGAGCCGCGCATCCTGAATCTCAATCCGCCGCCCGAGCTGCAGGGCAAACCGCAGGAAAACTTTCTGGAATTCCTCAGCCAACTCAACAGCGGCATGCCCAACCCCGGCGAACTGGATCTCGAGGCGCGCATCGCCAGCTTTGAACTGGCCGCCCGCATGCAGACGGCCGCTGCGGACGTGATGGATATCTCCGGCGAAAGCGACGCCACCAAAAAGATGTACGGCATCGACGAGCCGGCTACCAAGGATTTCGGCACGCGCTGCCTCATCGCGCGGCGCTTGATCGAGGCCGGTGTGCGGTTCATCCAGATTTTCACCAAGAATCAGTATTGGGATCATCACGGCAACATCACCAACGCCCTGCCGGCGTCCTGCAAAAAAATCGACCGCCCCATCGCCGGCCTCATCAAGGACCTCAAGGGCCGCGGCCTGCTCGACAGCACGGTCGTCCATTGGGGCGGCGAGATGGGCCGCCTGCCCGTGGTGCAAAACGAAAAGAGCCCCGGGCGCGACCACAACACCTACGGCTTTTCCATGTGGCTCGCCGGCGGCGGCTTCAAGAGCGGTCATATTCACGGTGCCACCGACGAATGGGGCCACCGCGCCGTGAGCAATATCGTCAACCACTACGATTACCACGCCACCCTCCTGCACCTCTTCGGCCTCAACCACGAACAACTCACCTACAAACGCGCCGCTCAGGAACAAACCCTGACCGACGGGCAAAAAGCCCGCGTGGTAAAAGAGATACTGGCGTAAAGGACCAATTACCCAATGACCAAGAACCAAGGAAATCACAATCACCCAAATCCCAAATTGGAATCTGGTCATTCCTTGGACAGTGGTTCTTGGTCCTTGGACATTCCGAAGTCCACCCGCCGCCAATTCCTCGCCCGCAACACCATGGGCATCGGCAGCCTCGCGTTGGCGTGGCTCTTGCAGCGCGAGAAACTGCTCGCCACCCCCAAGGACATTCCGCGCGGCCAACGCCGCTTTGACCTGAAGGCCAAGCAGCCGCATCACGCGCCCCGGGCCAAGGCGATGATTTCCCTGTTCATGCACGGCGGCCCGAGCCATATGGACCTCACCGATCCCAAGCCCGAGCTGCAGCGCTGCGACGGCATGGACTATAGCGGGAGCGTCCAGTACAGCTTCGCCAATGAGGCCAGCCGCAAACTCTTCGGCAGCCCGTGGAAATTCCAGAAACACGGCCAATGCGGCATGGACTTCAGCGAGCTGCTGCCGCATACCGCGAAGATTGCCGATGACCTCTGCCTCATCCGCAGCATGCACACCGGCCACAACGGCCACGAGGTTTCCATCCGCTACATCAACGCCGGCATCCCGGGCGTCATCGGCCGGCCCAGCCTCGGCGCGTGGCTCACCTACGGCCTCGGCAGTGAAAACGACGAGCTGCCCGCCTACATGGTGCTCAAGGATCCCGGCGGCAAACCGGTCGACGGCAATCACAACTGGAGCAACGGCTGGCTGCCCAGCCTGTATCAGGGCACCGTCCTGCGCGCCAAGGAACCGCGCATCTTCAACCTCAACGCGCCCGCGCATTTGCTCGGTGCGCCGCAGGAAAATTTCCTGAACTTCCTCAGCGACCTCAATGCCGACCAATCCGGCGCGTTGCCCAACGAGGACGCCCTCGAGTCGCGAATTGCCAGCTTCGAACTCGCCGCCCGCATGCAGACCGCGGCCAAGGAAGCGCTCGACATCAGCGGCGAAAGCGATGCCACGAAAAAACTCTACGGCATCGACCAAAACGAAACCAAGGAATACGGCACCCGCTGCCTCATCGCCCGTCGTCTCGTCGAGCGCGGCGTGCGTTTCGTGCAGCTCTTTCTCAACGGCCAACCGTGGGATAACCACGAGAACATCCACGCCAGCCTCCCCAGCATCTGCCGCCGTACCGACCAGCCCACTGCGGCGCTGGTTACTGACTTAAAACAACGCGGCCTGCTCGACAGCACCGTCGTCCATTGGGGTGGCGAAATCGGCCGGCTGCCGGTCGTGCAATCCCGCAGCAAACCCGGCCGCGACCACAACGGACAGGGCTTCAGCACCTGGCTCGCTGGCGGCGGCTTCAAGGGCGGCACCATTTACGGCGAGACCGATGAGGTCGGCCACCGCGCCGCTGTGGACAAGGTCACCGCCAACGATTATCAGGCCACCCTCCTCCACCAATTCGGCCTCGACCACGAACAACTCACCTTCCACCACGGCGGCCAATCCCAAAAACTCACCAACGGCCGCCCCGCGCGCGTGGTGAAGGAAATTGTGGGTTAAATCAATTCGCCCGAAAACACGGCGACCTCCGAGTCGTCTGCCAGCACGACGGAATCTGGTTCCGCGCAGAGCACCTTCGCCCATTCAGGGCCATACAACGTCTCCACATCCAAATCAAACCGCGCCAGCGTGGTGGTGCGCACGCGCCATTTCGGATGCGTCACCTCATACTCCATCGTCCGACCATCGGCCTGGCGGTTGTAGCCCCAGTAGTGCTCAATGAAAAACTCCTCCCGCGGCTCCGGCGTTCGCCATCCACCCGCTGACTCCACCGCCATCTGTTGCGTGGTGCCATTCAGTTCCAGTTCATACGCCGTACTCGCGGCATCCACCCGTGCCCGCATTGGCAGCGTGGCGTACGGTTCATTGTACACCGCACGCGCCACCCACTCGACAATGCGTCGCGGCGTCAGCTCCCGCAGAAACACCACGCCCCGCCGCACCTCGCCTGCCACCTCGCGTCGCACATAAAACCGCAGGTTGATCTCCGGAAAATCCCGATGCCCAATCGCCGGAACCCCTTTCACCGCCAGATCCAAAAACCGAAACCCCACCAAGCTCACCCAATGCTCCCCCTCCCACGGATCCAGCTCCGTCCCCGCCGGCACATGCGGCTGCAGCAAAGCCGCGTCCACCCGCCAATTCAGCAGCACCAAATCGCGCCATGCAACCGTGAGGAAAGGCTTTGCCATGCCGCACCCTAACACAGGCGGTGGGAAACCAAAAGTTGCCCTGCGCCACTCGCCCGATACACTCCGCCCGTGAGTGACGACCAACCCAGCTCCCCATCGCCGCGTTTGATCAGCTACCTGTGCCCGCTCTACGGCCTGTTTGCCATTGCTGATTCTATCGGGAAAAAGATCATTCTTGTGATTCTCACCGGCGTTCAATTGATCGTTGGACTCGTGTTGCTCGCTGTCCTCGGTTGGGTGCGGCTGGACTGGGATGGACGCGGTGTGCCCGGCGGCCTGCGCTGGGTACAGAAAGCACCCTCCGACGCTAATTGGGCCCGCTCCGATCGAAAACCCAATACGGCCAATCCCGCCGCTTGGCCCGGTTACCGCGGGGCTCAACGCGATGGGGTTTATACCGGCCCCACCATTCGCACCGATTGGGACAGTGCGCCGCCCAAACAACTGTGGAAAACGACCGTTGGCGGCGGCCATGCCAGCATCACGATTGCCCAAGGCCGCCTGTTCACTCTGGAACAGTGGGACAGCGGCGAGGTGGTCACCTGCTACAACCTCACCGACGGCCGCGGCTTATGGCGCCACCAATACGAGGGCGAATTTGACGACGCTTATCACATGGGCGGGATCGGCCCGCGCACCGGCCCCACTTACGACGACGGGCGCTTGTACACGCTCGGTGCCGAAGGTCAGCTGCATTGTTTGGAGGCCGAGAGCGGCAAGGTGATTTGGCAGATGAACATTTATGATCAATTCGAGACGCGAAACCTGATGTTCGGCACCTGTGCCTCGCCTTGGGTGGAAGGCGACGCCCTAATCATCACCACAGGCAACCGAGCCGGCGGCAAATCCACCCTCGTGGCACTCAACAAACTGTCCGGTGAATTGCTCTGGGAAGCCGAAGCCGAAAATCAGGCCTACATGTCCCCCTTTACCGCCACGTTAGCCGGCCAAAAACAAATTATTCTCGGTGCCGCCCGCGAAATGCAGGGGCGTTCCATGGAAGACGGCAGCCTCTTGTGGTCCGTGCCTTGGAACATCAATTACAACAACAACATCTCCCAACCCGTCGTGGTGGATGACCAACACCTGTTTGTGAGTGGCGGCTACGGCCATGGCTGCGGCCTAATCAGGCTCACCTCTGAAAACGATGTCCTCAAGGCAGAGTTGATCTGGGAAAACAAACATCTCAAAAACAAATTCACCAGTTCCGTCCTGCACGAAGGCCACCTGTACGGTCTCGATGACGGCGACAGCGACAACGTCGCGCACCTGGTCTGTCTCGAGGCCAGCTCGGGCAAGGAAATCTGGCGAGGCGACAACTACGGCCACGGCCAAATCCTCCTTGCCCAGGGCCATATTGTCATCCAGTGCGAAAACGGCGACCTCGCTCTGGCCACCGCCACTCCCGATGGCCACCAGGAAATCGCCCGCATCCCATCGTTGACCGGCAAGACTTGGAATAACCCATCCCTCGCCGGCGGCCGATTGTACGTGCGCAACGATCGCGAGATGATTTGCTATGACATCGCCCAAGGCTCCGAAGGTGGCTCCGCGACTCTGGGAGTCGCCAAGTCAGAAGGGTTAACCACCCTCCTCGCCGCCTTTCTTCTCATGAACGGCCTCGGTTGCCTCGGGCTCGGTTTGGCATCGTTGCGAAAATAGCACTTGCGCATTGGAATCAAATCCACAGTTCACCGCGAATACAGCAAACCATCGGAACCTTCCACCCTCCACCCGTTCGGGGTGATATTGAGGCGCACCCCTCCGAATTGCCGGAGATTCAAGACCACGGCCCCTTCCTTCCCCAATTCATTCAACCATTCCCGCGAGGCCCGTTTTATGACCGGAAAATCACAATCCTGTACCACAATAACTTTCGGCTTCACTAACTTTGGAAAACTCACGCTAACCGCCAAACTGCGGTCGGGTTTGGATAACACCAAAATATCCGCCTGCAGATCATTGATCTGTCTTGCCATACTTTGTCGGCCGTCATGACCCAAATCCCCCAACAACAAAACGCGCACTCCGTGAAATTCACCCCGCAACACCAGCGCATCATCGGCACTACGTCGAAAATCCTCTCCGGCTTGAGGATGCAAAACCTGCCAATCACCCACCGTATCCCCACCGTGGATGAACCGGCTGGATTTCATCCCGGCCAATAACGCATCCAACTCCTTCTGAACTCGCGAAGTGCTTCGGGCCGAGCACGCCTGTACCCAGCTTAACGGATATTGTTCCAACAGTTTTCCCAGTCCTCCGGCATGATGCCCCACCGCATGGGTAATCACGCAACCTTCGAGGCGTTACACGCCGCGCACACGCAGATGCCTGGGGATGACAAACTCTGTCATCCGCGCATCCCCGCAATCAATCAACATGCCCGCGGATTCCACATGCGTGACCGGGCCATTCGGCAAAAATGTCATCCGCACCGTTCGCCGATCCTCGAACCAGGCGTATCCCAACATCCCGACGAATACGATCCACCCCGCCAATGCCCATCGCCGCACGGTTAATTTCAAAAACCACCCGGAGCCAATCCCAAACAAAAGCGCATACCACCCCGCCATCATCCAGCCTTCCGGTGCCCGAACATATTGCCACGCCCCCGGTAACTCGGCCGCTTCCCGACTGAGCGTCATCATCGCGTGCATAAAAAACCAAGCTGCATGGTTGAAGCACACCGAAACCGGCTCCAGCCAGGCCCCAAACAACAAACTCCCCAAACAACTCGGCAACGCGGCCATACCGCAGAAGACCACCGGCACATTTGCCAGCAATGCCACGGGATTGAACAAATGAAAATGATGCGCGACCAACGGCAGTGAAGCCAGCCAGGCTCCAAACGACACGGCCAAAGCCCCCGCGATCCATTGGCTCGGCCAGAGAATCCAGCGCCGCCACCAGGGCCACAAGGGTTGAGGCAAATAGGCATCCGGCTGTACCTTGGCATTCAACCAGGCTCCCACCGGCGACACAACCAGAGCCAAGCTAAACACCACGGAAAACGATAATTGAAAGCTCACCCGAAACAGTTGTTGCGGATCAAATAAGATAATCAGAAACGCCGCCAAACCCAGTGAGTTGAGGACGTTTACTGGCCGGCGAAACACCCAACCGCCCAGCAGCACCGTCATCATCACTGTAGCGCGCACAGCGGAGGGTTGCCAACCGGTTGCTCCCGCATAAAACCACAGCAACGGAATCGCCACCAAGGCGGCACCCTGCCGGCCCAATCGAAGCACCCGTAACAAGACCGCCAGAATTCCCGCCACCAACGCGACATGCAGACCCGAGATGGCAAATAAATGCAACGTGCCCGATTGCATAAACGGCCCGGCCACTTCAGCGGTCAACCCGGTTCGCCAACCCAGACTCATGGCCCATAACAATTCCACTGCCTCATCCTTGGGCAGCCCACGTGCCAAACATTCCCGGCCCCATTGGCGAAAGCGGGCTCCCCACGGCTGTGCCTGTGATTGGGACAGAAGTTTGAAGCTCGAAAGATCGTCCGTCCTCAACTCGTGATACACGCCACGCCGGGCCAGTTGATGTCTCCGATCAAAACCTCCCGGATACGCCGCCGGTGAGGGCCGCCTTAACACCCCATCCAATTCCACATTCACCCCCGTGTACCATCCCACCTCTAATCGGTTAGTTACCGCCACCCATACTTTCCCCACGGCCGGTTGCCAATGCTCGATGGAGTTCAATTGGATCGCTTCGGTCTTAACAAGAAATTGCCGCCGTTCTTCAAACCCAACCCGAACCACCTTGGGGGATGATACGATGTGTCCGCTCACGCGAGCCAAAGCGCCCTCGGCTTCCACCAGCACACGCAGATCATGAGCTCCCTGGACCCTAGTTCGCTCATTCAAACCACCCCCCCCCAAAGCCACCACCAATAAACCGCCCGAAATCCATTGGCTCCAAACCATCACCCCGTGCAATAAAGCGATGGGATTCACGGGAAACGAAGCAGTTCCGGGCATTAAGGCGCAACAACACACCATTCCATGTGATGCCAGAACCACCCCCGCCAGTATCAATGCCGCCAGCCATAAATCCATACGAGCCAAAGGGATCGCGTCTCCCAGCCCGATCCCAACCACCCATAATCCCGCAAAAATGAGTACCGGATGGTTCACTATTTAATTCTAACATTAAGGATGAAGTTGGCAAGCAGGTTGATTTTTCGTAGCGTGCGCCCGTGCTCAAGCTGGGTGTCAACATCGACCACGTGGCCACGTTAAGGGAGGCGCGCTATCGCGGACAATCCAATGGGGAACCGTGCCCGGTAGCCGCGGCCCTAATCTGTGAGGCTGCCGGAGCCCATGGCATCACCGCTCATTTGCGTGAGGACCGCCGGCACATTCAGGACGCCGATGTGCGCGCTTTACGCCGCCGAATTGGCACCCGGCTGAATCTCGAGATGGCCGTTGCCCCGGAGATTGTCCGGTTCGCCCTGAAGCTAAAGCCGGACATTGTTTGCCTCGTTCCTGAGAAACGTGAGGAGGTCACCACCGAAGGCGGTCTGGAAGTAGCCCGACAATTACCCGCGATCAAGCGCGTCTGCAACCGCCTGCGCAAGGCGAACATTGAAGTGAGTCTGTTCATCAATCCCGATGCCCAACAGGTGGATGCGGCGGCGGCAGCCGGCGCCCAGTTCATCGAATTGCACACCGGCCAGTTTGCTGAACATTTTGGCAATGCCCGCAATCGCCGCCGCGAACTCAACCGCCTGATCGCCGCCGCAACACATGCCCATTCATTGGGACTACGCGTGAATGCCGGTCACGGTTTGAATTACGAAAACCTCCAAACCCTTCATGCCGTCCCGCGTCTGGAGGAGTTGAACATCGGTCACAGCATTATCAGCCGGTCCGTGGAGGTGGGCCTGAACAAGGCGGTCAAAGAAATGCTCCAGCTCATGAAAGGTTATCGCGGCGGATGATCTTCGGCACCGGCATCGACATCATCGACATTGCCCGGATCGGCCGGGTTCATGAACGATGGGGCAACACATTTCTGCGCAAGTTTCTTCGGCAGGATGAGATCGATTATTGTCTGGAACAACCCGATCCTTCACCTAGCATCGCCGCGCGTTTTGCCGGCAAAGAAGCGGTCAGCAAAGCCTTCGGCACGGGTATCGGCAAAAAGCTGAACTGGCATGACTTGGAGATCGTCCATCACGAACGCGGACGCCCAATGGTTCGGCTGCATGGCAAGGCGAAGGTGCTCCTGATGGAGTTGGGTGGCAAAGCGGTGCACATCAGCCTGAGTCACAGTGACGGGCAAGCGGCCGCAATGGCCGTGCTCGAGGGTTAACTACGCCTCATGCAGCGCGGCGATCACGTGCCGCAGCATGCTTTCCACAAACTGTTGCCGCGCGGTGTCCTCCAGCTTGGCCCCGTTTTCGTCCACCACATAAAAACTGTCGTTGGCACCGCCCTTCGCGGTGTTGATGCGAGCCAGCTCGATGGAGAGACCCAGCGTGGTGAGCGTGTGCGTCACGGCGTAAAGCAGGCCGATGTGATCCTCCGCCTCCAGATCGAGCACGGTGAATTCTTCACTGGCGTGGTTATCAAAAAAGATGCGCGTGGGAATACGCTCTCCGCTGAGGGAGGTGTATTCCACGCCCGATTCAGGCAATTGGGCGAAATCCAAGTCCAGATCCTCGAAGGATTTCAGGGCCTCCTTAAGACGGGTCTCAAATTTCTCCCGTTGCTCGGTATCGGGCAAGCCACCCGTGCGGCCGTCAGTCAGGAAAAACCGGTCGATCACGATGGAATCATCGCGGGTAAAGATCTGCGCGCTCAAAATGTTGAAGCCACATTCCGCCAACACGCCGGTGACTCGACTGAACAGGCCCGGCCGGTCCCAAGTGCAGATTCCGACATTGGAACAACCGCGGTCGGGATCCCGTTTCCAGGCCACAGCCGGCTCCAACATCCGGTCATCGAACAGGACCTGTTGCTTGAAGAAACCGTGAACCAATTCGATGTCCTCCACGATTTCATCGGCCGGCACGGTTCGGAAATAGCGCGCCGGCAGGTTTTCAAAGTGTGCCTCGACCTCCTCATCCGGCAGGTGTCCCTCGGTGTGTTTCAGTGTCTCCGCCTCAATATCATCTCGGTACTCCTCTTCAGCTCGGGCCGCTTCGGGATCTTCCCGATAAAACGCATGGCTTTTCCAGTAGAGCGTCCACTGGGTGATATCCTTGAAGCCGTTCCACAAATTGTCCGCCGTTCCCATCGAATCAGCCAGCGTATGGAGCATGAGCATGTTGAGGTTTTCCTCCGTCTCCAAGGTTTCAGCAAATTGCCGCACCACCTGAGGATCCTCCAGGTCGCGCCGTTGGGCCACTTGCACCATCAGAAGGTGATGACGGATGATTAAACGCAGGCTATCGGTGGCAGCTTCATCGAGCCCCAGACGGTCGGCCACATGGTCGGCCACCCGTTCGCCTTCGCGCTCGTGACGATCGGTCTCGATCCCTTTGCCCGCATCATGCAACAGCAATGCCAAATACAGCGTGGAAGGTCGGTCAATCTCCTCAAACACATCGCGGTATTTCTCGTACGCCTCCCAGCGTCCTTCCCAGAGGCCGTCGAGTTTCTCAAGGCAAACCAGTGTATGCTCGTCCACCGTATATTGATGAAAAAACTCGTGCTGCACCAGACAGGTTAACCGGCCAAATTCAGGCAGGAACCGACCCAAAAGATCCAGTTCATGCATCCGCCGCAGTACGTGCCCCACCGCACCGGGTTGATTAAGAATTTCCAGAAATGTCTCATGCACATGGGGATCCACGCGCAGTTTGCGATCCATACGCCAGGCGTTGTCTCGGATGAGCTGGGATAAATCCGGATGCAACCGCACACTGTGCCGTTGCAATAAAAGAAACACGCGCATGAGTTTGCGCGGTTGATCCTTGAAGACCGTGCGTTTCACAAACGTGATTTCACCGTCATAAATGCGAAACCCGTCGATCTCCTGTTCCTTGCTGCCGCTCATCCAGCGGCCAATGGCCTGCTGCCAGCCCGGCCGTTCCACGATGGCCAACCGCCGTTCAATGGCGCGCACGATCAAATCAATATTACGCGCGTGCCGATAATAATCCCCCATGAAGGCCTCCAGCCGTTTGGCGGGCGACCGGTTCGTATAGCCAAGTTGCCAGGCGATTTTGGGCTGCACTGCCTTGGTCAGGGCATCCACTGGCCGTTCCAGTTGATAATGCAGTTCGTTGCGGGCACGCAGCAAAAATGAATAGGCCGCCTCCAGTTTCTCCGCGTCGGCCTTGCTTATTTCCTTTTCGGTCTCCAGATCCTCCACCAAACGCACCCCGCGCTTGAAGTGCATCATCCAGCGGAGATTTTGGTAATCGCGCAGACCGCCGCACCCGTTTTTGATGTTCGGCTCCTGCATCGTAACCGCCCCACCATATTTATTGCGGCGCGCCGATTGATCCTGGATGCGTTGTGCCGTGTATTCGGCTACGAATGGCTTCACACATTTCTCGTGCACCTGCATTTCCATGTGCCCGAACAAACCCCCATCTCCCACCACCAGGCGCGACTCGATCAAGGCCGTTTTGGATTGCATGTCCTTATTGGCTTCCTCCACACAATCACGCACTCGGCGCACCGAATGACCGATCTTTAGACCCAAATCCCAAAGCATGTAGAGCACCGTATCGGTTACATTTTGCAGATACTCATGGGGTTTGGCCCCGTTCCACAACTGGTCCTCACACAAGAACTGGATATCGATGTCGCTTTGTGGATTCAGTTCGTTTCGCCCATAACCCCCGATCGCCACCACGGCCATGGCTGGCCGGGATTTCAAATCCCCCAGCGGCGCCAGTTTTTCGGCCGAATCGAACAGATGCGAGATGATGGCATCGATCACCGCCGCCCGGGTTTGGCACACTTCACGCCCCAAACCGCCACCGCGATGGAGTTTTTTCAGGCGCGCCGATTCGTCCTTGAGAAATCGTTTGAAGCCCGGCAGTTCCTGGGAGGGCACGATCCCATCCGGCAAAGCCAATTGCTCTGCTGCACGCGCCCGGACTGACTCAACCAACGATGCCACCGCGCGTGGTTACCGCAAAACTGCGCTCATCAAAAGCCAAATAAGCCGGACTTGCCTCCACCCTGTCCCGCCCCTACCGTGCGGACATGCATCCGGTAGCGTTCGATTTGAGCGGCGTCAAAATCCATTGGTACGGCATCATGCTGGCCGCGGGATTCATGATCGGCCTGTGGACCGCCGGACGCCGTGGCCTGCGCATTGGCCTCAACGCGGAGGATATCTCTAACCTCATGCTCTGGATGTTCATCGGGGGCATTGGTGGTGCGAAGGTGCTGTATGTGATCAACCATTGGGGTGATGACACGTTCAAAAACCTGTTCCTCCAACGGTCGGGCATGGTGTTTCACGGCGCGCTGATCGGCACGACTCTGGCCGTTTGGTTGTTTACAAAGAAAACCAAAATGCCGCTCTGGGCAACCTTCGACACGCTGGCTCCCAGCTTCGCCCTCGGCCATGCCTTTGGGCGGATCGGATGTTTTATGACCGGTTGTTGTTACGGCAAACCCTGCGACCTGCCATGGGCCGTTCAATTCCCTGACAGCCATAGCACGCATCCGGCCCATGTGCATCCCACGCAAATCTATGAGAGCCTGCTCAACCTCGTGCTTTATGGAACCTTGGCATGGCTGTTCCGCAACCGGCAATTCAACGGGCAAGTGTTTGCCGCATACCTGCTGGCTTATGCCGTGATGCGGTTTGGCGTGGAATCGTTCCGGGCTGATGGTCGCGGCAGCCTGTGGTTTGGTAGTATCACCTCAGGGCAAGGCATCAGCATTGTGTTGCTAATTGCCGGCTGTGCCATGTGGTATTTGCTTTCCTCCCGCGAAAAAATTGAGCCGGAGCCCACCGAAGACGCCTCATGAGCCGTCGCGAGACACTGCGGGTGGAGATTTCCCAACCCAAAGCGCGGTTGGACAAGTTTCTGCAAAAAAAATTCCCCGACACCTCCCGCGGTGCCTTACAGCGATTCATTCAGGACGGCCATGTGTTGGTGAATGGCAAACCGGTCAAGGCCACCCATCATCCCCGGGCCGGCGAGGAAATCATGATCACTTGGCCCGAGCCCGAGCCGGCCGAGGCGCAGCCGGAAAACATCCCGCTCGATGTGCTGTACGAGGATGATCGGTTGCTGGTGATCAACAAACCCGCCGGGCTCGTCGTGCATCCGGCCGCCGGGCATGCGCGGGGCACACTGGTCAATGCCCTGCTCCATCACTGCGCCGGCCAACTCAGCGGCGTGGGCGGTGTGGCGAGGCCGGGCATCGTGCATCGGCTGGATAAGGACACGAGCGGGTGTTTGGTGGTGGCCAAGGATGACTCGGCGCATCATGCATTGTCGGCCCAATTTGCTGACCGCAAGACCACCAAGATTTATCACGCGCTCGTCTGCGGTCACCCGCGCAAGGAACGACTCACCGTCAAGGCCCCCATCGCCCGCCATCCCGTGCAGCGCAAAAAAATGGCGATTGTGGAAAGCGGACGCGCTTCACACACGGATTTCCGCACGTTGGAAGCCCTGCGCGAATCCACCTTGGTGGAGGCGACACTGCACACCGGACGCACTCATCAGATTCGCGTTCACCTGCAGCATTTAGGCTGCCCGCTGGTGGGCGACCCCGTTTACGGCGGTCGCCCAGCCCGTTTATTCGCCCAAGCCACCGGCTACGAAGCGCCTCGCCAGATGCTCCATGCCGCCGAGCTCGGCTTCACCCACCCGCTTTCTGGAGAGCCGTTGCAGGTAAATGCCCCCTCACCGGACGATTTTGTCGATGCGGTGAACTTTCTGAAGAACCGCTAAAAAAGGCCCTATTAAGCCGTTTTTCTGCTTCCACCGTCCCAACCCCTGCGCTATCCTCCGCGGCCCGTTTTATGGCGAAACTCACCGTTAACGATTTGGATTTACAGGGTAAACGCGTGTTAACGCGCGTGGACTATAACGTGCCGATGGCCGAACAGGACGGTGCCATGGTGATCAATGACGACACCCGCATCCGCGCCACCCTGCCCACGCTCCGGGCGATGATCGATAAGGGCGCCAAGGTGATCCTCACCGCTCACCTCGGCCGTCCCAAGGGAGAGCGCGTGCCCTCCATGAGCCTCCAGCCCGTGGCCGACAAACTCGCCGAACTCATCGGCCAACAGGTAGCCTTTTGTGATCAATGCGTCGGCGATTCGATGACCGAGGCGGTGAGTCAGTTGGACGATGGCGGTTTGCTCCTGCTGGAAAACGTCCGATACCATGCCGAAGAGGAAGCCAACGACGCGGCGTTCGCCGAGCAACTCGCCGCCAATGCGGATGTGTACGTGAATGATGCTTTCGGAGCCGCCCACCGCGCCCACGCCTCCACTGCCGGCGTCGCCACCGTCATCACCGCTAAAGGCGGCCAATGTGCTGCCGGCCTGCTGATGGAGCGGGAACTGCAATTTCTTGGCGATGAACTGGACGCGCCCGTAGAACCGTTTGTGGTGATCCTTGGCGGGGCGAAGGTTTCCGACAAGATCAAGGTGATCGATCGTCTGCTGGAAAAGGCCGACACCATCCTGATCGGCGGCGCCATGGCCTACACCTTCAAGCTGGCCAAAGGCCTCACCGTGGGTAAATCGCTAGTGGAACGCGACAAGGTGGACGTCGCCCAGGCCGCCCTCGACAAGGCCACCGAACGAAACGTGCAGTTTCTTATTCCGACCGACAACGTGGTGGCCGAACCGACCGAGATCGACGGCAAGTTCGCTTTCGGTGATCACCGCGTGAATGACAATGAAAACATCCCCGACGATGTTGAGGGCGTGGACATCGGCCCCAAATCCGCCGATACCTTCAGCGAAGTGATCCGGGGCGCCAAGACGATCTTGTGGAACGGCCCAATGGGCATTTTCGAGGACGACCGCTTTTCCGGCGGCACCTTTGCCGTCGCGCGCGCCGTTTGTGAAGCCACCGCGACCGGAGGCAAAAGTATCATCGGCGGCGGCGACAGCGTGAAGGCGCTGAACAAGGCGGGTCTCGGAGATCAGGTCACCTTCATGAGCACCGGTGGCGGCGCGAGCCTCGAGTTTCTCGAAGGCAAAGAACTCCCCGGCGTGGCCGCCTTGTCCGATAAATAGGATTCAACAATTTTCGCATGAACAAAGAACGCAAACTGATCATCGCCGGCAACTGGAAGATGAATAAAACCGTGGCTGAAGCCACGGATCTGGTGGAAGCCCTTGATCGCGATCTCGGCACACAAACCAATGTGGACGTGGTGGTGTGCCCGCCGTTCACAGCGCTGGATGCCGTGTCCGCCAAGCTCAAGAACAGCCTCATCAAAGTGGGGGCCCAAAACATGAGCGAGAATGATTACGGCGCGTTCACCGGCGAAATCAACGCCGGCATGCTGCGCGATTTACGCGTGCATTATGTGATCCTCGGCCATTCCGAGCGACGCGAATACCAAAAGGAAAGTGACGCCCTGATTAACGCCAAGACCAAGGCGGCCTTTGCCGCCGGCCTCAAACCGATCGTTTGCATAGGCGAAACCCTCGCTCAACGTGAAGCAAACGAGACCGAAACGGTCGTGGGCGAACAAATCGCCGGCAGCCTCGCCGGCCTCGATGCGGAGCAGATGAAGGACACCGTCATCGCCTACGAACCGGTCTGGGCCATCGGCACAGGCAAAACCGCCACCTCTGAACAGGCACAGGAAGTGCACGCATTTATCCGGGGCGAAATCGCCCAGAGCCACGGGGACGAGGTTGCCAAAGCTGTCCGTATTCAGTATGGCGGCAGCGTCAAACCCGCCAACGCCAAGGAACTGCTCGGCCAGCCCGATGTCGACGGTGCCCTCGTCGGCGGCGCCAGCCTTGAAGCCCGCAGCTTTTCTGATATCATCAACAACACGCGTAACTAGGAAAACAACATGGATATCCTGAGCAAATTTCTTACCGTCGTCCTCTTTCTCAACTGCCTGTTCCTCATCCTGCTGGTGCTGGTGCAATTGCCCAAGAAAGAGGCCGGACTCGGCACCGCTTTTGGCGGGGGCACAACCGATGCTCTCTTTGGTGCCGGCGCCGGCAATGTGCTAACCAAGCTGACCAAGTGGAACGCCGTGTTGTTCCTCGTGCTCTGCCTGTTCCTGTCGTTGCCATTTATGCGCCCGACCGCTCTGAGCGATCAGTTGGGGCAAGGCGGCAATCCCACATCCGTCACCAATACCCCGGCACCACCCGCGCCGGCCCCGGCCCCAGAGATCCCACCAATAGGAACCCCGGAGACTTCGACTTCCACCAACACGGCGCCCGAAACATCCACCAACGCCGTTCCTGAAGCACCCGAAACACCGGAAAATACTGAAAAGAAAGAGGGCGAATAACCCTAACCCACCCGCTCGCGGATGAAGTCCACGCTGTCGCGCGGGATGGCGTCGATGAGGCGCTGGGTGTATTCCTCGGCGGGATTGGCATAGATCGCCTCGGCACTGCCCTGTTCCACGATCTTCCCGTGCTCCATCACCGCCATGGTGTCGGCCATGAATTTCACGACACTGAGATCGTGGCTGATGAAAATGTAGGTAAGGTTGCGGCGGCTCTGCAGTTCCTTCAACAGATTAAGCACCTGCGCCTGTACGGAAACATCCATCGCGCTAACCGCTTCGTCGCACACGATAAATTCCGGCTCCAGTGACAGCGCGCGCGCCACGCAAATGCGCTGGCGTTGGCCGCCGGAAAACTCATGCGGATAACGCCGCAGAAAACGCGCCTCCAAACCGACCTCTTCCAGCAAAGCCACCGCACGATCACGCCGGTCTCCGGGGGAACCGATATTATGCACCGCCATGGGCTCGGTGAGCGCCTGCTCGATGGTGAGCCGGGGGTTAAGCGAAGAATACGGATCCTGAAACACGATCTGCATCCGCTTGCGCAGCGGGAGCATGGCGGCGGCACCGAAGCCGGCTATTTCCATGCCGGCAAACTTCACGCTCCCACTGGTTGGCGCCACAAGATTTAGGATCGCCCGACCAGTGGTCGTTTTGCCGCAGCCGGATTCGCCCACCAAACCCAGCGTGCTTCCGCGCGGCACGGTAAAGCTGATGCCATCCACCGCTTTCACCACACCGGTCGGCCCGGAAAAGAATCCGGCACGTTCCGGGAAATGCACTTTCAGGTCTGCCACTTCCAGCAGCAAATCATTCTCATCCACCGTCGGCTCCTCAATTTGCTGCAGAGCCTCAATGTGGGCGGCGGCATCGGGTTTTTCGCTGAGTTGGATTTCGCCGCCCTCCTCCGTTTCCTCAAGGTAATCGGAAACCGTCGGCAGCACCTTGAAAGTGGACTCCAATCGCGGCCGACAGGCGAGCAGGCCCTTGGTGTAGGGGTGTTGCGGCTGGTCGAAGATTGAAAGCACATCGCCCTGCTCCACGATGTGGCCGCGGTACATCACCACCACTCGGTCGGCCAACTCGGCGATCACACCGAGATCGTGCGTGATAAAAATCACCGCCACGCCGAGATCGGCCTGCAGTTCCTTGAGCAGCCGAAGAATCTGCGCCTGCACGGTAACGTCGAGTGCAGTGGTGGGTTCGTCGGCAATGAGCACCTCGGGATCGGTGATTAAGGCCATAGCGATCATGACGCGCTGGCGCATGCCACCGGAAAACTCGTGCGGATACGAATGCACGCGCTCAGCAGCATCGCGAATGCCCACCTTCTCGAGCATCGCGATGGCCTTCTTCAACGCCTCCTCGCGCTCGGCCATGCCGTGGATTAACAGCGGCTCGATGAGCTGCTCGGAAATGCGCAGGTACGGATTGAGCGAGGTCATCGGATCCTGAAAGATCATCGCAATCCGTTTACCGCGCAGGGCGCGTTGGGCCTCGGTACTGGCATTGAGCAAATCCGATTGATCAAAGCTGGCCGTGCCGCCTTCTATGCGCCCGGGCGGTTGGGGCACCAACCCCATGAGCGTGTGGACGGTCACCGATTTGCCCGAGCCAGATTCGCCCACGATGCCGAGAATCTCGCCCTTCTCCACCGTGAACGAAATATCGTCCACCGCCTTCACCACGCCATTGCGCGTGTGGAAGTACGTTTTCAGGTTGTCGATTTCAAGCAACGGCATATCAATCCTTGGAAGATTTCGGGTCAAGCGCATCGCGCAGTCCATCCCCAATGAAGTTCAGGCTGAACAATGTGGCAGAGAAAAACAGGGCGGGAAAGATGAGTAGCCACGGATACACATCAATCTTCTCCGCACCATCCTTGATCAGCAACCCCCACGAACTCATCGGCGGCTGAACACCCAAGCCGAGGAAACTCAGTACCGCCTCAAGCAACATCACCGCCGGCACCGTGAGGCTCGCATAAATGATCACCGGCCCGAGGATGTTGGGCAACAGATGACCGAAGATAATGCGTAGATTGCCATAACCCAACGCCCGTGCGGCCTCGACGAACTCGGTATCCTTCAGCGCCATAATCTGCGCGCGCACAATTCGCGCCATGGTCAGCCATTCCACAAAACCGATGGCTACGAACAGCAAAATGAAATTTCGCCCGAACATCACCATGAGCAGGATCACGAAAATGGTAAACGGCAGCGAATAGAGAATGTCGACGATGCGCATCAAAAAGGCATCCGTGCGCCCGCCCACATAGCCGGCAAAGGACCCGTACACCACACCGATCACCAGACTAACCGCCGTGGCCAGAAAGCCCACAGCCAGCGAGATGCGGCCGCCTTCGAGCGTGCGCACAAACACATCGCGGCCTAGATCGTCCGTCCCAAACCAATGACTACCACTTGGCTTTTGAAAGGCGTTTTCAAGGTTGTTCGTCTCACCGGAGTGCTGTCCAAAAAGCAGCGGCCCAATCAGGCATAGGAGAATGATCAGCCCAAATATCACCGTGGCAACCACGGCCATGCGGTTTTGCGCAAGCCGCCGCCAAGCATCGGTCCAGAGCGAGGCCCCTTCCTCATTTTGCAAATTGGTCTCGGCCGTGCTCATGACTCAACACGCGTGCGGGGGTTCAACCAGGCCTGGACGATGTCGACCAGCAGGTTCATGACGATGATCAGCGAGGCGTAAAAGAGGACCGTACCGAGGACCATCGTGTAGTCGCGGTTGAAGGCGGCGGTGACGAAAAATTTACCGAGGCCGGGGATGGAGAAAATCGTTTCGATGACAAACGAGCCGCTGATCAATCCCGCAAATGCCGGCCCGAGGAAGGACACCACCGGCAACAAGCCGCCGCGCAGGCTATGCTTGAGGATCACGCGTGATTCGCTGGCGCCTTTCGCCCGGGCGGTCTTGATAAAGTCCTGATTGAGCACCTCGAGCATGCCGCCGCGCGTAAGGCGCGCCACGTAGGCCGCGTAGTACAGGCCGAGCGTAAGCGAGGGCAGCACCATGTCGCCCCACGTGTACCAGCCAATGGGGCTGAACCAGCCCAAACCGGAGGAGAAGATCATGATCAAGAGCGGCCCCATCACAAAGGTGGGCAGGCAAATGCCGATCATCGCGGTGGACATGGGCACGTAATCGAGCAACGAGTTTTTCTTGAGCGCGGCAATGACACCCGCCGGCAACCCAAGACACAGCGCAATCGCCAGCGCGCACAAACCGAGCTGCATGGAGACGGGGAATGATTTGCTGATCAGCTCCGTAACCGACCGGTCGACGTATTTAAACGACGGGCCAAGGTCCCCAGTGATCAACCCGGATCGCTCGCGCCGATAAATCTCCCACAAGTGATTTTCGGACGTGCGATCGGCCTCGGGCACGGCTCGGATGTACCATTTACTGGGCGATTGGTCGGTGACGACCAGCTTCCCCTTGCGCGTCACGGTCGCTGTGAATTGATTGTTCTCCGGGGAATACACAGCCGTTTCGTTCCCGTCGGCAAAAACCATTTGCTGCTTATCCACTTCTTTGGAAATAAACCCAAAATACAGCAGGTACTGCTCCCAGAGCGGCCGGTCCAGGCCATAGTGTTCCTCAAGTTTTTTGCGAATTTCGACGGGAACAGTTTTCTCATCAGTGAACGGATCGCCCGGCGCAAAGCGCACCATGAAGAAGGTGAGCGTGGCGATGATGAATAACACCGGGATGGACTGCAGCAAGCGCGTGAGGATGAAACGAAGCATTCGGCGTCAATCCTTCCGGGGCACGTCCTCAAGATACACGTGCTTGTAGGGATGGTGATCGAGCACGTTTGGCCACCAGCCCTTCACGCTCTGGTCTCGCAGGCTGGCCCGCACGTAAAAATAAATCGGCAACATGGGCATCTCTTCCGCCAAAATCTTTTCGGCCTCACGGAAGTATTCCTTGCGCTTTTCCTTGTCGCCTTCCTTGGCGGCCATTTCGATAAGCTCATCATAGCGCGCGTTGGACCAGCCCGTGTTGTTGTGCCCCCCATCGGTCACCCACATATCCATGAAGGTATTGGGATCGTTGTAATCGCCGGTCCAACCGGCCCGTGTGATGGTGAAATCCATTTTCTCCACAGCCTTCAGAAAGACTTTCCATTCCTGATTATCCAAGACTACATCAATGCCCAGCTCCTGCTTCCACATCGCCTGAATGGCCTCCGCCACTTTTTTGTGACTCTCGCTCGTGTTGTATCGCAGCTCAATTTTTGGCAGGGAGGATTGGCCGGTCTCCTTGAGGTATTCGGCGATCAACCGTTTGGCTTCCGGCAAGTCGGATTGAAACTGCGGCCCGGCGGTGAATCCGCCCGTGCCGGGTGGCGTAAAACTATAGGCCGGCTGCTGGCCCGCGCGCATCACGTGTTTCACGAGCGCTTCGCGGTCGATCGCCAATGCCAGTGCCCGGCGCACGCGCACATCGTCCAGCGGTTTTTTCGTGGTGTTGAATCGATAAAAATATACGGCCAAATACGTATCCAAATGCAGCAGGCCAGGATTGTGTTGTTTGTGCCAATCGATGCGATGAGGCGGCACGGTATTAGTGTGATGAAGAAATTTCGAGCGGAAGGCGCGTTCCTCGGTGTCCACACTTTCGAGCGGATAAAAACGGATCTCACTGAGCTTCACCGTGTCGCGATCCCAATAGGTCGGACTCTTCTTCACCACCATGCGGGCGTTGATCCGCCATTCATCCAGAACAAACGGGCCGTTTCCCACATACTTGCCCGGCAGTGCCCAGCCTGTGCCGCGTGTGATCCGCGCCCCAAATTTTTCAATCGTGGGCGGATGCACCGGCCAAAAGGTGTAATGATTCAGCAACTCCAGAAAATATGGTGTGGGGTTCTCGAGTGTCAGCTCCAGCGTCCGGCCATCAATTGCCCGGGCTCCCACTTGGCATCGATCCCAGTCTTCCCAATCCAAGGATTGCAGCTTGGGATGATTTTCACAAAACGTGCATTTGCCGGTGGCTTCTTTATCCTCCGGCTTCAATTCAGCGAGGGCTTCTTGGCGACCTGCATCATCCAACGCCGCCCACTCCTCCGGATGTGCGATCACCTTGGGCGGTCCGTCCTTGGTGAAGAGCCAGAGACCTTCGGGACATTTTTTGCCGGCGTTGAAAAGTTTGCCATTCTTAAGCGCCTGCACCATGTATCCGTATTGCGCGCCGAGTTCCTGGTTGAGAATGCGGCGGTAGCTGTAAACGAAATCGCTCGCCTTGACGTCGTCGCCATTGGACCACTTGGCGTCCTTGCGCAGGGTGAAGGTGTAGGTTTTGCGATCCTCCGAGATCACCCAACTTTCGGCCACACCCGGCACCGGCTCCAGGGTCTGGGGATGTTCCGCCATCAGGCCTTCCAGCAGCGACGACATGATGTGATGGGCACTGACACTGGTGGCGAGGTGCGGATCCAGTGACTGCGGTTCGGCACCATTGCCGAGGTGAAGAATCTGCTCCTTGGCTCCCTGCTCCACGTTGGAAGCGGGACGGCCACAGCCCAACACCACGACCAGTGTTAAACTCAAGGGGATCAGACGCACGGGTAGAACCTACGGTTCAAGCCGGAATCGGCAAGGGGAATTTATTCGTTGGGGTTCGGCTGGGGACCTTCCACCGTGGGCTCTTCGGGCAGTTCGCCTTCCTTCAACCCCAACGCGGTGCGCAATCGGGCCACCAACACAGGATCCTCTTCCAACAAAAATGCCCGCAATCGACTATGACGCACGGCCTCAAAGGAGGGCAGGCTTACACGGTTTTCTGCGGCCGTTGCAAACCGATCGGTAAACCGTTTGTGCAATTGCTCCGCCATCTCAAAGTATTTTACCGCATCGTCTTCTTCCCCCATTGCCAAATGCGTGTAGTGGCGGATCATCAGGCCGATGAGAATCGCCAAGGTCTTGTCGATCCCCCCCCGCTTGGCGCCATCCTCGAGCCGGAATAGCACGAACTTATCCAAATCATACGTATTGGTCTCATGATTGTATCCCGTGAAAAATTTCATCTTCTCCGGGTACATCTCCAAGGCGACCTTCAACCATTTTATGGATTCTGCTTCACGATTATAATAGTAGTTCCACTCCACCACTCGACGGATGAAATTCAGGTGAGCCATCTCATAGGTGCCGCTGGTGTTGGCATCGCGTTCTTTTTGCGCCAACTCGGTCATTTCCATATAGGCTTCGTGGGTTTTCTGGGTTAATTCCAGATTCGGCACAACAGTCAGTCGATTGTTAAAATATTGGTCTGGCGGAATCTCGCGACCTGAAGGCGTGTTCAATTTACCGCGATCAAAGCTGTACATCATGGATTGATATACAATGCGCTCCAATTTGCGCAGGTCATTTTCCTTGGATGGATTGTGTCGGCACCGTTTCAGCCCAACCACCGCCCAATAGATCGCGTGCGTCTCTGGCTTGCGCCAATCCAACGCGTACACCACTTCGCCATCCTCCTTTTCGACGCGGCCATATTTTTCGTTAATCGCCTTCATCTCGCGCGGATCTAGTTTGTACTCTTCACGGAGTCGCTGGGCGCGGGCGGCTACTTCCGGGTTTGGCGGATTAATCAATTCATCAAAGTTGGGCACTCCACGCGCGTTATTAGCGGCCAGTTCATTTTGCCAAAGCACGTTGGACATCGCCTGCAGCCAGCGCAATTTATAAAAGCGATGATGATCATCCATGTTGTGTCCGATCTTGTGTTGATATGTCCAGGCCAGCTCGTGATAAATCAACGGTTCATGCGGGTTATATTTGATGCCATGATCCCGCAGCAGTGACACCCCTTCCGAGACGTATTTCCATCGTGTTTCCGCATCCGGGTAGGTGACCGAAATATTGTAGGCCATGTTCCACGCCCGGTTTCTCCAAACAGTGGATACATGGGGCTGCAATTGGGCCACCCACTCGGACAGCTGCATTTGTTCCTGATATTTTTTCTGCAGCTGCATCTCATTGGCCCGCAACCAGAGATAGGAGGAAATCAACCCTCGAAACCCGCCCAATGCCTGCGTTGTCAACGCCAGCATCGGAGGAGCATCCTGAAGTGGCTCCAAATACGTCGGGCTCAGTTCACCACGCTGTTCATTCAGGTTCCCCTGAGTCATGAATAGCCCAACTAAACTAGCCACAATCACGGCAATCAGCACGACCTTCGGCGGGGTATCCATCGTATTGGCACGCACTTCGCTCATGATCCGCCTCCATTGGTACTCGTGATGGCTAACTGCCGCCTGGACAAGATGCAACTACCCAGCACACCGAGTGTCAGACCGGACAATCCCCAAATATATCCGTAAGCACGCAAAAGTTCACCCCAGGTTATACTTCGCCCTTCAGTGAGTTTTTCGATCGGCGAATAATCCTTCACCGGCTTGATCGCAGCGATCATCGCCTTGAAGGACCAGACGGCATAGGTATCGACAATCGACGAATCACGCTGGCCTTCTGTGTAGGTTTGCATCACCGTGCCATCCTCCACCACATCCTGCATCAAACCAACACAGAAAGAGATGATCAACACGCCCAAGCAGGCGAAGGCAGACATGGCAAATGACATAAAGCTGGCCGCAAATAATCCCAATGCCGCCAAGGCTCCCAACCACGCAAAGACGATCCCCAGAGCGCGCAGGTAGTTTTTTCCAAACCCGCCTTCATGATACATCAGCTCCACCCCTTCACCCCCAACTCGCCCGCGATGATCCAGAAACGGCACTTTAAGCTGTGCCCGGTAGTTGTGTTTAGGACCGCCTTGATCGCGATTCATTAGGGCCACCGAAACCAATCCATCTTCATCAAAGATACTTCGCCGACCGCCATCCTTGATGTTGGACTCTAATGAGGTCGGTATTTGAAATTCATGTTTCGTCCGGGCATCCAGTGTTAATCCGTCGGGAGTCCGCACCAAATCCGGCTGGTCTTTCGGCCCACAAAACAACTGTAATCCGTAACGGTTATCGTTTTTAAAACTCACCTTGGGGTCCTCGAAATAAACACGCAAAATCATTTTTTCCTCCGTGCCGGGCTTCCAGCCTTTCGGTTTCTGGAAAAACAACTGCACCCGTCCATCCGGGATGATGACTTGAGAATAATTCCGAATCTCTTCTTCGATCTGGATTTCAGCCTGCCTCACTTCATAGCTGTCCAGTTCCTGGGACATTTGATCAGGACCCACACCCCGTTGCTGTTCCGCCTCGTTTTTGACGCGCAATACCTGCCTCAACCTAACGGGCAAATATTGTTTCTTCAGACTTTGAATCCAGTCCTCCAGCGCCTCATCGTTCCCCACCCGAATTTGATCGCTGATCGGGATACTCGCCCGGGCAATTAATACGGTATCGCGCAGGCGTTTTTCCTCAATCCCTGCCACATCCCGGCGTACTTCCTGAATATCCCGCATGATCGGCTGATCGTTGTCATCCAACTTGGGCCGGTTGGTTTCCGGATCGATCTCGAACGGCACGATCTGCGACATGGCAGCCATTCTGTAAATCTCGTCATCCTGGCGATCTTCCAAACGCTCCATCGCATCGCTAGTCAGGGTACGGGCACGGTATTCCACCATGCCATACACCACCCCACCGGCAAAAAGGAGTAGAATAAAATTCATGCTCATCACTCCCAGCCATTTGCCCAACCAAATTTGCCAGCGTGGAATGGGCTTGGTCACCACCATTTGCAATTGGAAATTCTCTATCTCCGTGGCTAAGGCCCCGGCTGAAATCCAGAGGGTCGCGGCCCCGAGGATCGCCGTGATCATGGACAAGGTGTAAGTGATGAGGATTTGAGTCATCCCCTCAGCCGAACCGTCATCTTTAACCAGCAAGGGAATGCCGCCCACGGCCAAGGCCAGCAGCGCCAACATCACCCAAAAAAAACGGTAGCGCAGCGCCGCCTTCCATGTGAGAAAGACAATGGCCAATAGTTTGCTGCGGCTCATGCCCGAAATCCTCCTCCGTTAGTCGCCCAACAAACCGGAGAGTTTGTCATCCACCTCATCGAGGTTTTTTTTCTGAGTTTCAGCCTTTGGCTCGGGCTCGTTGGCTTTCGGTTCCGGTTTGGCTTCGGATAAAGTATCCAGCTTGGCCTCATCCATTTTGGGCCGTTCAGGCTGGGTTGCTTCCGGCTGCGCTTTCTCCAGAGCCGCTGGTTTTTGTGGGGCATCCTTGTCCGCCAACCGCTCCAGCATCTTCTCCGCCTGCGTCGGAACCGGTTCATCGGCCCGCAAGAACTCCGCCACTTCACTGCCGGAAGTCGCGCCGGATGTATCATCCGAAGCGCGCGCTCTTTCCACCACGTTGAGAAAGAGGCTTTCCAAGTTTTGTGTGGGATTATCTACCCGAATGGAATCCTTGCCCACATGCCGCTCCATGACCTCCAACACCTCCTGTTGCGCTGCTTCGCTCAAAGCGGGCACGGTGAACTGGACCGAATCCCGTTCGGTAAGCAGTTCTTCCAATGTGCCGTATTGCTGCACCTTACCGCCGTAGTAGATCACCGCTCGATCGCAAACATCCTCCACATCCGCCAACAGATGGCTGGAAAGGATCACCGTTTTGCCACGGCCTTTGAGGTTGAGAATCAAATCCTTGATCTCCCGGCAACCCACCGGGTCCATGCCGGCAGTGGGTTCGTCCAAAATCACGAGGTCCGGGTCATTGATCAGCGCCTGCGCCAAACCGATCCGGCGCTGCATGCCCTTGGAAAATTCGCCGACCGTGCGCATTTGCACGCCCTTTAAACCCACCATTTCCAATAACTGCTCGGACCGACGCTTTTTCTCCTCACCATCCAGCGCGAACAATCCCCCAAAAAAATCCAATGTCTCCGCCGAGTTCAAATAGCGATACAAGTAGGATTCTTCCGGTAGATATCCGATGCGTTCCTTGGTTTTCACATCGCGCGGCGACCGGCCAAAGATACGGGCCACCCCGCGTGAGGGGTTCAGCAGGCCCAACAGCACCTTGATGGTGGTTGATTTACCGGAACCGTTCGGGCCCAGCAACCCAAACACCTCGCCTTTGCGCACTTCAAAGCTGACATCATTGATCGCCTTGGCCTTGGGGCGTCCCCAAAAATCGCGGAATACTTTTTCCAACGACCGCACAACCACCACATCGTCCGCCTGTGTCACGCCGGCTTGTGTTTGTTCGGGAGCTTGCTTCGTTGTTTCCATCAAACCTTCCTTTCTAGGCGGCCGCGGTCACTACCTCGGTCGTTTCTTCGGCTGCCGAATCCGACCCTGCGGTTTCGTCCGCCGAATCATCAAATGCCTCGAATTCTTCGCCTTCCCGCACGAGACGCGCGCTATTGAACACCACAAAGAGCGAACCCAAGACGTTTAACATGGCGGCCAACACGGGGGTAATAATGTTTAAGGCTGCGAGCACGAGGCCCACGATCACAAAGAGCACTCCAAAAATAAAATTCTGGTTGATCACCGAACGCGTCATGCGCGAGAGATGCATCAGGAATGGCAGCCGGCGCAGGTCGCTATTCATCAGGGCAATGGTCGCACTTTGAATCGCCACATCACTGCCGGCGGCGCCCATGGCAATACCAATATCCCCGGCCTTTAATGCCGGCGCGTCATTCACGCCATCCCCGACAAACGCCACCTTGTAACCGCGTGCCCGCAGATCTTCAACGTACTTCACCTTCTCTGCCGGGAAACAATCGGCCTGCACATTTTCACAGCCTACCTCGGCCGCCACACGTTCGGCCACCGGCGCCCGATCTCCCGAGACGATGGCCAGCCGCTTGACCCCTTCGATCCGCAATTCACTCAGGGATTCCGATGCTTCACTGCGAATCTCATCAGTCATGCCCACCCAACCAATGAACTGCCCGTCCCGTGACACATGCACCAGGCTGTATCCCTGTGCTTCATCCAGATCAATGGAACCGGCAATGTCGCCGGACACCTCATTTTCCTCCAACCACACCTGCCGGCCAACCAGGACCTTGGCCCCATCGACATGCGCGGTCACCCCTTTCCCAGCCGTTTCGCCAAAATCCTGAGGTTCAGCTAAACCCACGCCTGCTTCCCGGGCCAAGGCCAAAATTGCCTTGGCGGTGGGGTGATTGCTGTATTGTTCAGCTGAAGCCGCCAATAATAGCAGCTCCGCCGGCTTCACGCCCTCCACCGGTGCCAACCGGCTGACCTTCAAAGTGCCGGTCGTAATGGTGCCGGTTTTATCAAAAATGAATGCATTGATACGCGCCGCCAGCTCGATATCGCTGACCTGCTTGATCATGATCCCCAAACGCGATGCCGTAGCCACCGCAGCCACCATCGCGGTGGGGGTCGCCAAGATAAAGGCTACCGGGCTGGAGACAATGAACACCGAGATCACCCGGTTCAAATCCTGAGTAAACGCCCAGACCAACGCCCCGATCACCAGCACAAGTGGCGTATAAAAACCCATGTATTGATCGACAATCTTCTCGAAACGGGTCTTCGATTGCGCCGCTTGTAGGATCAACTCGCGCACCCGGCCGAATTCCGTTTCCACACCCACTTTGGTGACTTTGACCTCCAACACGCCATCAATGTTGATGGTCCCCTGGAACACCGCATCGCCGGGTTTCTTATCCACCGGCAGGGATTCACCGGTGATATTTGCCTGATTGATCGAGCCGCTTCCAGTAAGGATGTCCCCATCCGCCGGCACATTGTCCCCGGGCCGCACACGGATGCGGTCGCCTACTTGCAGATCATTGGCCGGCACCTCTTCTTCCTTGCCATCCTCCAAGAGCCGGCTGGCCTTGGTCGGGGCACGTTCCAGCAGCCGGCGAATTGCCTCCTGAGCGCCCGACGCGGTGCGGGATTCGATCATTTCTGCCAGCAACATGAAGAACGCTACCAGACCCGCTGCGTGATAATCGCCATGGGCAAAGGTGGCCAAGACCGCGATCGACACCAGCTCGTTGGTGGTCAACAAACCCTGCTGCAAATCACGAACCGTCGTGCGAAAAATCCGGATACCAAGAATGATCGCGCCGATCATCGCACTGAAATCGCCCACGCGCGATTCGGCACCCAGGATCCAGTCCGCGAGGAACCCGTTGATGATAAAGACAATACCGGCAAAGATGAATTTCACCGTGGTGGCCGCATCCTGATTTTCTTCGGGCGCGGACTGGGTTGATGCGTTTTCTTCCTGCATGGCCTAGTTTCCTTCCTCCTTGTCCTCTTCAACCTCAGGAGGTGGTTGGTTGATCAACAGGCGCAACTTCGCAGGATTGAGTTTGCCGCCCTTGGAGACGAGGTAAATTTTGATGGCATCATTCTCCGCAATCCGCTCCATGGCTTCGTAGTACATTTGCTCCATATACCGACGGCGACCGATCGGCGTGGGATATTTTTCCAGAATATCGTCAAACCGTTGAGCTAGGGAATCCACCGAAGCGGCCAACGCGGCTGCCTGATTATTGGCCTGATTTTCAATCGCCGCCACGGCCCCGGATTCCGCCTTAATGCTCTTAGCGAATCCTTCGGCCGCTTTGCGGGCTTCCGCCGCCTGTGAGCTGGCATTGGAAAAGGTATCGAAAGCATCCCGAGTAAGGAAAGGCAACTCGACATCATCGCTATTTACAATGAGCCCGGTTATTTCCACTCCAAGATTATATTGATCCACTAACGATTGAGCGCGTGCTTCAACCCGTTTGGCGAAGGGAGCCGGATTTCCCTTAATACTGGCCAACTTCATTTGGCCTGCCACCGCGGAGACACTGCTATCCAAAACCATCTGGAGGACCGATACGGCGTCCGCGTGGCCAAAGGCAAATAGGCTGGGGTCCACCACCCCATATGTCATCGTTGCTTGCAGATGAACGATCTTCCAATCCGAGGTCAGCGCATAGCCATCCCGAGAAGCATCCACCCGGCGCTGATTCGGGTTATCCCCGATTTGCACCGCCCCCATGGCGGCGTACCATGCGCTATCGCTTTTCACCGGCTTCTCGCGGGCGATCTCCACTTTTTCGTCAATGGGGAAGGGCCAGGCAAACCGAATCCCCGGTTCAAAAACTTTTGCTCGATCCACCGTTTGTGCTTGGCCAAATCTCAGAATGACAGCCCCTTCTGCATCCTGTTTGACCGTAAATGTATTGGAGAAAACGAGGTAAACGGCCAGGACGGCGATCACCAACTTCAATATGGTAAAGCTGCTCCGCAACGCCTGTTCCATGGCGCGCGAGCCGGCCTCATTTCCCAGATCCACTTCCGGCGTGTCCTTGGGTTGAATGGGTATTTCACTCATGACGTATTCGGACCACTCAGGTTATTCAGTTTCCTCGCCGCCGTCTTCTGCTTGCGCCCCGTCTCCATTAGGCTTCACCGTGGGTACTTTGATCCCGCGCAGCAACCCGAACGGACCCATCGTATCATCCAAAATCAAGGTAGTTTGTTTTTTGACGGATTTCTCCAAGGCTTCCAGTTGCATGAGGAACGCCGCCAATTCCGGATCCTGCTCCAAGGTCTTGAATTGCTGCAACGCATCGGCTTGGGCCTTGGCCAACGCGGCATCGGCCTTTAACTGCGCCCGTTGCAGGGCGTTCTCCTTGTCACTCTTCGCCTTTTCCCGAATCGTTTTTGCATCCTGTTGCGCCTCGGAAACCGTGGTTCCCGCAGAATTCGTCCACTGGGTCACCATCGCGTTGAGCAATAAATCCAAATTGCTTTGCGGAACTCCCAAACGGCTGATCCCCACAAATTCGATGGATACGCCCAACGCCTTCGCTTCCTCTCGGGCGGCTTGCAAAATATTGGATTCCAGATCATCAAAAAATCCTCCCGCTTCACCGGCATCCTCAGCACTCGTCTCGTCATCCACCAGCACGCGAAAATCGATTTTCTTTTTGCTGATTTGCTCAGTCTTTTCCGCGTTCACAATATCCAGCAATTTGGCTTCGGCGTATTTCACGCGGGCCTCGGAATCCACCCCCTTCGCCCCCGACATAAACAAGCTGGGATCTGCAATCTTCCAACCGAAATAGAGCTGAACCATCACGCTGGCCAGCCCCTCGTTTTCCGGCGTACCCGTCATGACCTGCGCGTACCCGGTGGTTTTCACGTGAACGCGATCATCGAATTTATAAACGCTCTGGATGGGCCACGGCCACTTGAAGCGCAAGCCCGGTTCTTCAATGGGCTCACTGTCCTTGCCCAAGGTGTTCACGAACGCAATCTCATCCTGCCGCACCTGATAGGTGAACATGTAGGAGCCAAAGATGAGCAGCAACAGTCCGAAGATGATAATGTTGACGGCTTTTTTCATGGTAGTAAATCGATCAGGTTATTTCTTGGGCGGCACTTTGATATCAGTCATGCCACGCCGGATCGCCTCATGCAGATCCAGGTCCACTTCCAGTTCGTGATGTTCTGTGGCCACCACAAATTTACGGGCATGTTCCACGGCCCGTTCAAACGTCGTCAGATACAGCCAAAGCGGATACACCTTGGGGGCTTGATGAAACGGCTGTTCAGCTCCGTGAATCCTTCCGGCACGGGCCTTCGCCTGCTCAACCTGCAAACTCGCCTTCGCGTTGGCACCATATTCCAGCACGACTTCGGCACTCTTTTGTTCCGCAGCCAAGCGTTTGCTCTCTTCGAGGGCGCTAAATTTATCCAACCGCCCACTGGCAATCGCCAGCAATTCATTTTCAAATGCTGCCGCAACCGGCATCGCATTCAATTTGGGCCCCTGATCCCCTCCGGGGCCGGGATCTTCCCGTTCGCGAATATTCTCCGGGGATTCGGCAGGCGGCCGCAGATCGGCCAATCCCACGAACAAAATATCCACCCCCAAGCCCTCAGCTCGTTTTTGGATTTTAGCGCGCAAATCAGCCTGCGCCTGTTCTCTCCCCTCAAGCATGAGCGTTTTAAAATCATGCGTCAGCAGATATTCAGTCACTTCACGGTGGGCAATGTTACGGAGCAACTGCTCGGCATGCGTAATCCCCATCGCCTTCCCTTGGCTATCTTTTAGCTCTTTTCCACTGAACGTCATCCAACCGTCTTTCAACGACTTCTGTTGGCCGTCCTTCGAACTGCTTCGGATCCGATACTGCACCGGCACACTCACCACCATTAAGTTGGCCTCAACGGTGGCATCCCCGCTGCCGGTCAGAAAAAACAATTCACCGGTTTTCTTCTTGGAATCATAGTCTTTACCCGTCGGCTCGAGCCAAGTCTTGGGTCGAGCCGGGCGCACGCCTTCCACCAGTGGTTCCAGCCCCACATAAAACGTATGAATCCGATCCGGATCAAATCGTTCCACCGAGGCAAAAGGCCACGGAAGTTTGACATGAATCCCCGGGTCCAACAATTTGGGTTCTTTCCCACCATCCAATAATTTTCCCCGCACCGACGGCTCGATCACCACCACGGTGGTCGACAGCCAAAGAAGGATAATCTGCAAGCCCACCACCACCCCCAGGCGTTCGCGCAGGAACTGGTACCCCCACGTCTCAGAAACCTTGAAGCCAAACTGGTAGTCCAGAATTTGGCCGGCCGTGGTAAAGAGGTTTTCTGGCTTGGCAATCAAGCCGATCAGGCGGCTTTGGTACAACAATCGCGATTGCCGACCAGCCACGCGCGGCCGGTAGATTTCAAAAATCATGCTCAGCAGATTTTCCACTGCGGCGATGCCGAGCAGAATGACCAAACCTGTCCCCACGTAGACATCCACCGAGGCATCCTTAAAAGCAATGGCGACGACAGCGGCATAAAGAAAATTGAGGTACGCCCCGAACAACACATAATCCGAACCCGCCTGCAGAAAACGCTGCTTCTCCATCCGCGACAGGTTGGAGGCGAATTGCCCCCGCAGGAACAGCACCAGCCCCATCAATGCTGCGCCAAACAACGCGATGTATTTCCCCTGCACCATCCAACTATCGAGCGTATCATAGGCCACATTCAGCCGGTTGGTGGTGATGTAATAAATCCCGAGCACAGCCAAAACCAACATCACAATCGACACGACCGGCATCCCCCATTTTTCAAACTGCTCCCGGGACCGCTTGGCCGGCAGCACTTCCCCCTCTTCAAACAGAGCCTCGTTGGTGGCGCCCGACTGAATCTCCTCCAGTTCACGGGCCTCCAGTTGCTCGCGCTCGCGCAGGGCCATGTGGATAAGGCTCACAAGGGCCACCACAAAACCCAGCACCATGAAGGCCGCAATGCCATAGCTCGTCACCGAATGGGTAACCACGGCCAATACAATCGACCCCGTTGCCGCCAGCAGCGTAATCAGCAGGTTCCAAAACCCTCCGCGCTTATCGATATTATCCATTGCCGTCTCCGCTTAATTCCCGGCTCTCAAACATCCAGATGGCCAAGGCCAAGGCCATCACTACATACAGGACCACGTACATCGCTGCGGTAGCCAAATAGCGTGTGGGCACCTTGCCCTCAGTGTATTGCGTCTTAAACCGGCTCTCTCCCAATTCCTCGGCCTGCACGGTCATGGAATCAGAGAGCCAGAAAAGCTGCCAGTTAGGCACCAAAACGTAAAGGAATTTTGCCCAAACCGAGCCTTGTGTGATGCGAACTTCACGTTCGGTGGATGAATCCCATTTGTTCAGCCGCCCTTCTTCCAACTCAACCCAAAAAGCCACATGCCCGGGCACGACGGGGGTCTTGATTTGATCCTCTAAGCGGCGAAATTCGATCAAGGTGTCCTGCACGGCTTCATCGCGTTCCAAACTCGGTTCCTGTTCATTCACCGCATCAATAATCTCCGGCAACAAGGATCGTTCCACCGATTCACCGGGAAACTGATCCGGCAACAAGCGTCGCCCCACACGAATCATTTCCGTCTCCAGCGGCAAATTCCACCGCTCCTTCAGTTCGTAATCCAACAACTGCTTCAGGCGATCATATTCAATGGTCACCACCGATTCCTTCGGACTGCCCAGGTTCACCACGCCAGACTCACGATCGAAGTCGTTGAGATCCGGCTCCTGCCCAGTGACATCCACCCGCACCCTGTATTCCTGATCCGCCAAACGCGGCACTCCGCGCGGTTTCATTCGAAACGCCAGATACTCGCCCGCCTGATTGCCGGGCGGATTCCAAGTCATGGTTTCCCCTGCCCTTAACAAACCGCCCCCTTGGGAGGCATTGCCCAGAAGGTAGTCCGACATGAGCCCGAGGATAAACAATCCCGTACAGATCATCATGGTGGGCATCCAGCTTAAACGCGTCGAACACATCAGCGCTATAGCCGCCAAAATCCACAGGGCAAAGAGCAACAATAATGCCAAGCGCAAGATGGACCAATCGACATCATCCGCAAATCCCGCCTTTTCCTCGGAAGGAATCGGGTTCCCATCCGCATCGATTCCCGCGCCTTCAGTGAAGATCCATATGTCCGAAAACTCCGCCGAAATTCCCGCACCCGAATCCACAAACCACCAAGCTCGTTCTTTGTCCTGCGAGCAAACCGTCAGAAACCCCAGCGTCATCGCCACCGCCAACAGCCCCATGGCCCAGGGAACAAACGGTTTGTGGAGGAAATAGTTCAGTAAACCCGCACCGATAAACGCCAGCACCACGAAGAGGCCAAAGGTAACCACCCCCACAATGTCCGGGTTGCCATAGGCATCATACGCCTGCCGACTGGCCAGCAAGAGCACGATCAGGTTCAGGTACGTGCCCGCCGTGAGCCCCGAGGCAATCCCGATATATTTCCCGATAATGAAGTGCATGCGCCCCACCGGCTTGGCCAGCACCGCCAATGCTGTGCCGGTGGAGACCTCTCGACTGAGCGACGACGACGCACAAATCACTGCGGCGAACAGCCCGGAGACAAACATCACGGTCAACGCCCCGTCCTTGACCATCTTAATGTCAAAGTTGACCGGCCCCATGTCCGTGCCGCCAAAACCGAAATAGGGCACGGCCGCCAGAACAATCATGATCAGAGGCGAAACCGTAAACAACAACAGGAACACCGGCTGACGCACGAGTTCCATAAAAGCGTTTAGGGCAATGGTTGGGATTTGCCGCATGGGGTGCTAAATGGGGCCGCACAGCATACTGAGATTTGGGTTCAAGGCAATTCCAAACCCGCATCCTACCCCGGCTTACGACTCGACATTCAGTTGAATTCAGGATAGCCTCCCTTTTCCGCGTGGTGGGCACGACGCGGCAAGGAGGTTCCTATGGCGACGCCTGTCGTTCAGTTGACCGCGTCCAGCGGCGGCCAAACATTAGCTACTTTTGACCTGATTCCGGGCGATTACATAATCGGCCGCGATCCCGCGTGTTCGATCCACCTCGCCAGCCCGGACGTCTCCCGGAAACATGCCTTACTCACCATTTCGCCCGAAGGGTGTGGCATCCAGGATATTGGCGGCCGTTACGGAACCCTCGTGGAGAACCGGCAAATCACGGGCAAAGTCCGTCTAACTGCCGGGCAAACCATCACCCTCGGACGCACCACTCTGGAACTCACCGAGCTGAAAGCCCCTGACTCATCTCCCAGCGAACAACCAGCCGCCCTCCCTTCCCAACGATACCAAATCTCCCGCCAACTCGCCAAAGGCGGCATGGGGGAAGTCTACCTCGCGCTCGACCACCAACTCCAACGGCACGTCGCCCTCAAGGTGATGACACCTGAAATCGAGGCCAACGCCGACCTGTCCAGCCGCTTCACGCAGGAAGCGCTTGTCTTGGGCCGGCTCGATCACCCGCACATTGTGCCCATTCACGATCTCGGCGTGGATGATCAAGGCCGCAACTATTACGCGATGAAATTTGTGCGCGGCACCACCCTCAAGGAAGTGCTGCACGGTTTGCGCCAGGGCCAAGCCTCCACCGTGGAACGTTATCCACTCGCACGGCTGCTCGATATCTTTGGCAAAACCTGTGACGCCGTCGCCTACGCTCATTCCAAGGGAATCATCCATCGCGACCTTAAGCCGGCCAACATCATGCTTGGCGAATTTGGCGAAGTGCTCGTCATGGACTGGGGCATCGCCAAAATCCTGAATCAACCCGAGCACATCCCCGAAACCGATCCAGCCCCCCCCACATCCGAAGGCACCCGCTACGGCACCATCATGGGCACCCCCAGCTTCATGGCTCCGGAACAAGCCGAGGGCCGGCTGGACGCCATCAATGAACGCACCGACATCTATTCACTTGGATCCATTTTATACAATATTTTAACCTTGTGCCCCCCCATTACCGGCAGCAGCTCGGATCCAGAGTTGATGGAACGGATCAAGTCCGGCCAAATTGTCCCGCCCCTTGAACGCGCCAAGGATCCCCGCGACGCTTCCATCCTGCTTCATTGCCCCGATCATCAGGTGCCCGAGGCCTTGTCGGCGGTAGCCATGCAGGCGTTATCCAAGGAACCCGCCCGTCGCTATCCGGATGTCCATTCCCTGCAGCGCGATGTCGCCGCCTACACAGCCGGCTATGCACCCGTGGCCGAGCATGCCGGCTTCCTCCGTCAAATGCGCCTTTCCCTCCGCCGGCACGCCACCTTGGCGGCGGCTTGGAGTGTCATCATTATATTAACCCTTGGCTTCGCCATCCACACGCATCATGCACGCAAGACGCAGGAACAAACACTCGCCCAGTTTCAATCCGCCGCACCCGGCAGCCATGCTTTAGCCGGCAAGCTAATGGCGCGCGGCCTGTTCCCCGATGCTCTGGCCCCGGCTCAATTAGCGACCGAACTCGACCCGGCTCAACCCAAACACTGGCAACGCTTGGCCCGCGTGCAGTTGGCCTTGCATCGACCCGATGCCGCAGCTCAATCCATTCGACAGGCCGCGAAGCTGGATGACTCCAGCCGGTTCACTGCGCAGGCCGGTCCATTCTGTGATCAACTTGCTGAAGCCTACGGCCCCGGCACACTGCCTCTGCATGCCTTGGGGTCGGTGTATCACTGGCAACATCGTCGAGGGATGGAGATGGATGCCCGTTACACCCTCAGCCGCATTGCTTCCGAGAAAACGAATTCCTGGAACACCGCCCAAACCGCCTTGCGCCAACTCGGATTACCCGGACGCGCCAGCCGCGATGCGCATGGCTATCTGAAGCTCAATCTGGGCAGCTCCAAAGTTCGGGATCTCACGCCCTTTACCCGGTTACCGGTTTACTCAATGAATCTCTGGCAAACCCAAGTCAAGGACCTGAACGCGTTGCGCATGATGCCGCTGCGCCAGTTATCCTTAGCCTACACGTCCGTCACCGATTTGGCCCCCCTGCAGGGACGGCCACTACAATCGCTCACCATAGCCTTTTCCCCGGTGGAAAACCTTCAACCGCTTCAAGGGGCCCCCCTCGTGCATCTGCACTTGAGCGGTACGCGCGCAAGCAATTTGGCTCCACTCCAAAAAATGCCGCTGCAAACCCTGCACTTGGACAGCACCCCGGTACGCGATCTTTCCCCTTTGGCCGGTTTACCTTTGCGCGAGTTGCGCCTGGACGGCTGCACTGATTTGCGCGACCTCACCCCTCTGGCCAAGTGCACGGACCTAGAGATACTTACATTGCCACGCGACCATGGGGAGATTGATTTCCTTCGGAACCTGCCGAAGTTAAAGAAGCTTTCCTACCGTTATGATGCCGACCCCACCAAGTTGGAACCGGCCGCGCAATTTTGGCGCACGCGCAGCCTCGCCCAAAGGCGGCAATAGATTACTTCAAAGGCTTGAATGCCTTTATCCTCGCCATCACCAGAGCGACTTCGGTTTTGGATAGGTCCGCAGCCAATTCCTTGGCTGCAGCGGCCGCTCCTTTTTCCTTGGCCGCAGCGGCCAATTCCAGCCACTTCAAGGCCTCCAGCGGACGGCTTTGACTGAGTGCTTGACCAAGCGCCAGTTGAGCCGCCCCATCGCCGTACTGCGCCTTCACCCAACGCAATCGTTCTTGCTCTCCCTCAGGTGCCTTCCATTTCCTCGACTGGGTTAGCCCGTTCAGAATTTCATCCGGCTCCAAACCACCGGTGATCACCCCTTGCAGGGCACGAAGATTTCGTTCCTCTTTCTCGGAGGTGTTGGTGCGCCGGGCAATCAACGCCCAATAATATGCCTCGGGCATGTTCTTATCCAACCCGTCCCCTTTGGCACAAGCAACGGCATAATCCACCTGCGCCCCACCGTAGCCCAACTCGGCGGCCAGTTTCCAGTAACGCACGGCCACCTCAGGTTCTTTTTTACTCTCACCGCGGCCAAGGATGAGTATACCGCCCAGCCGATGGGCTGCGGCCGCGGATCCCTGCCGAGTGGCCGCGTTCAACCACTGGCGTACAGCCGCCAAATCCACCTTGACTCCTGCCCCGATCTCATGGCGCTGGGCCAATTCCAACTGAGTTTTGAGATCGCCAGACTGAGCGCGTTGACGCAGGGCGGCCATATCCGGCCCCGGTTTGGGTGGGGAAGCGGTCAACCGTTCCAGCAGCCCCTTGGCCTGTTTCGCGTAATCAGGATTCCGATTGGCTGCGGCCTGACGCAGCCAATCCATGCCCTGCTTAATGTCTTGTTCGCGGCCTGTGCCCTGTATGCACATCGTGCCCAATTGCAACTGCGCCTGCCCGTGCCCGGCTTTCGCTGCCTTGGTAAACCATTCACCCGCCGTAGTCGGATTACGCTCCACGCCGTTACCGAGTAAATACGCCCCGGCCAAGTCAACCTGCGCCTTGGTCACGCCGGCCTTTGCTGCCTGCGAAAACAGCTGAGCCGCCCGTGCTGCATCTTGATCCACTCCAATTCCTCGAGCACAGAGGATTCCCAACTTCGCACGGGCATCCGCATCGCCCGCCTTTGCCAATGTTTCCAAACCAGCAGCCGATTTCCGAAAGAGTTGAAGCGCCTCGGGCTGCCGCGCCTCCCCGGCAACTCCAAGATAAAGGATGGATGCCATTCGATATTGTGCCTTGGCGTTTCCTTGATCCGCCGCTTTGCGGGCCCATTTGAGGGCGGCTTGATAATCCTGATCCACCCCATCAGCTTCAGCATAGCGCTCGGCGAGCTGATACTGACTCGCCGCGTCGCCTGCCTCGGCCTGTTTGAGAGTGGCTTTGAGATCGGCCCCTAGGGCTGTCCCTGCCGCAAGCAATATCCCGAAGGATAACCGGATAGTATCCATTATTTTTTGGGTTTAAAGGCGCGGACGAGTTTCTTGGCTGCGATGATATCATCCAACCCCATGCCATGGGCCTTGATGAGTTTGGATCGCTCTTTCAGGGCTTCCTCGATGCCTTGATTAAAGGCGAGGGTAAACCACATATAAGCGGCTACCGGATTTTGATCCACACCGTCTCCTTCCGAATACCGTCGCGCCAAATTGAGCTGGGCTTGCGCTTGGCCGGCTTCGGCATTTTTTTGCGTGACCTTGAGATCATCTTTAGCGGCGACCACCCCTTGGTTGTCCGGATCATACAACACCACGGGAACAAACTGGCGGGCATCGGTGAGGGCATTATTGATGTCGCTGGCCTGCAGTTCTTTGCGCAACACGTTGAGTGCCGGATCCAATCCCTGCACGCCGCCGCCTTGGGCCAAGGTTAGCCATTTGTAGGCAAGGCGCTTGTGATCCACTCGCTTGGGCAACTTTGATTCCAGCACGCCTTTGCCCTCGAGATATAGGAGGCCCAAAGTGCGTTGGGCCAGTGCATCGCCCTGCATCGCACCACGGCGGGCCCATTTGGCCGACTCTGGATAGTTCGGTCCTTCGCCGATCAATCCCTGCACGTACATCGTGGCGAGTGATGCCTCGGCGAATGCGTACCGTTGTTCGGCAGCCTTGTGCATCCACTTCATCCCGTTTTTGAGATCTTGTTTGACGACGTCACCTTCCCAGAGCAATCCGCCGAGTCGCGTCTGCGCCTCGGCATGGCCTTTGTCTGCAGCGCCCCGGAACCATCGGATCGAGTCCGCAGGTTTGGCTCCCGGTAAATTGCCGGATAAAGCGAGGCGCCCGAGACTGGTTTGAGCCTCCAGACTGCCCTGCTCAGCGGCTTGCTTCAGCCACTTTGCGCCTTCCTTGTAATCGGGCTCACCAAAGCTGCCTTGAATGTATTCCTCCCCCAAGGCCTTCACCGCCTCTGCATTGTTCTTTTCCGCCGCCTTCTTGAGCCATTCCAAGGCGGATTGAGGCTGGCGTTGGTTGAGCTGAAACATGCCCAAGCTAAACATGGCCTCCGCGTCGCCTGCTTCAGCCGCCAAGGTGAGGTTATCCAGCCGAAGGGAATTACTGATGGCCGGACTGGCGTTTTCCAATCCCAAGGTGTTGTTGATGGTGATCAGGCTGAGATTGGGTTTAAATTCACCCACGCGCGTGAGCTGGTCGAGCTGATCCAGTGGCTCAAGTTTTTTCTTTACGATTTCCAATCGAGCCGCTGCGTTTCGGGCGGTTTGAGTCTCATCCGCGCGACTGGCAAGGGTCAGCCAATAAAACGCCTCTTTGGGATCCTGTTTCACCCCTGAATCCTCACCTCCTGTAGCGAAAACAAGGCCCAACAAAAACTGCGCCTGCGCATGCCCTTGGACCGCTGCCTTGCGAATCCAGGGCAATGCCGCCTTGCGATTTGCTTTGAACCCCAGTTTCCCTTCACCAACGGCGTTACCATACAGGTATTCCGCTTCCCGAAATCCGGCTTCGGCAGCTTGTTTTAAGTACATCTTCGCGTTGGTTTCCGACACCACTTCCTTGCCGGCGGTATAGTGCAGGTTCCACAGGTTAAACGCCGCTTCCACGGAGCCATTGGCGGCTGATTGTTTGAAATATTCGCGCGCGCGCACCATGTCCTTGCCGGCGCCCCGGCCGAGCCGGGTCATTTGCCCGGACAGCAGGGCGGCTCTGGCGTGGCCTTGGTCGGCCGCTGCCCGGAAATTGGCCAGCGCTTTCGCTTCGTCGGGATTGAACTTATTGGAATTGATGAGCCCGAGCTGGTAGAGCTTGCCCAGCTTGTACAAGGCATCCGCGTTTCCATCTTGGGCCAGTTTTTGCAAACCGGGCACGGAGGCGTGCAACTGCTCGAAACCGGCCTCCACATCCTGTTCCACGCCCTGCCCCAACAGTTGCTGAACCGCATAACGATATTGCGCGAGCGGGTTTTTCTTGAGAGCCCCCACCAATGCAAAGTCGCCGGCCTGAGCCAGGTCGTGTTTTCCGGTGCGCCCCCAATAGAGCGCCTCGGCCCATTCGTACACCGCATTGGGATCACCTTGTTCGGCTTTTTTGCGGATACCCTCATAATCCACTGCCGCCCGAAGGGTCAATGGCAACAACAGGGACAAGGCGAGCAGCCGAAAATAATGCATAACTCGAAAAGTTAGTTTTGAATCAATAACGTACTACGCGGGTAGTAGACGTGAATCTCGCGGCGCAGCCGGTTGAGTTTGCGCTCCATTTGATGCTCAAATATTTCCTGTGCCAAACGAGCTTTAATAAGCTCGTGCACCTCCTCAATCGGGATCTCATATTTCTCCCATTGTTGGGCCACATGCAGCAGGTAATAGGCATCTTCGTCAAAGGCTAGGGCGGTTTCCTTTTCCACCATCAAAAAAACCTCGGCGGCGATTTCATCACTGAATTCGCGTTGATCATCCTTGTGTACGAGCCCTCGATGCCCTTGGCGCGGCACGTTGCGTTCGGACGCCAGCTTCTTGAAATCGACTAAAGATTGGATTCCGTTTTTCAACCCCTGAACCTTGGCAAGCGTCACCCCCTCTTCCGTGCGCGGAATCCGGATGGCATAGAGGTCGACAGTCAGCCCCTTGTTGTTAAGGTTCGGGTTTTCGGCATAGTATTTTTTGATGGCCGCCGGCGACACCTGCACCGCTTCGCGCACAGTGCTTTCGGCCTGACGCAGAATCCAATCATCCACCAGCTCAGATTCGCGCTGCTGTACGGTTTTACCCTGAACCCTCAGATCGGCTATCATTTGATTGCGATTATTGTCATATCGATTCTTGATTTCATTGCGCAACAGCAACTCACCTAAGCCCGCCGGTTCCACGTAATTTTTCTGGCTCTTGATGTTCATGACCAACAAGGCGTCCTGCTCGAGTTTCTTTTGAGCCAAGGCCGGGTCCAACCGCAACAAGCGCGCTTCGCGGTTCACGTCCCATTGGGTGATAATAATCTGGCCGCCCACCACGGCTCGGATGGCGTTGGCTGTCGTGGGTTGCGCCCATAATACGGGTCCCAACAAGATGCCGCCCAACATGAACAAGGTCCCTCTCATACGCCGCGAATCTAGTGGGGGTGAGACGGATGTCAAGGGTGGCTCATTCACCAGCGGCAGTGTTGGCGGTGACCCAATCAAGGTAGCGCTGACTCCCGGCAGAAATGGGCCAGGCGACGAATTCCGGGGTGTCATACGGATGCGCCTCCAGCACATGGGTTTCCAACTCTGCCAGGCGGGTTTCGGTGGTTTTGAGGATCATCAGCACCTCCGCTTCGTGGCAGAGTTTGCCCTCCCACCAGTAGTGTGATTCCACGCCGGGCACGAGATTGGCGCAGGCGGCCAGGCGGCGCTCGAGGATGCCGGCGGCCAGTTCACGGGCTACCTCCAGACTGGGCGCGGTGACAAAGACAATGTGATGCATTCGCTAACCTCCAATGACCAAAGCCCAATGTCCAAGAAAATTGGTCATTGGTCATTGGTCATTCACCCCTTACTCTCCCGCCCATGAACCAGATTGATCTTTCAGGACGGAACGCGGTGGTGACCGGGGGCGCGCGCGGGATCGGTTACGCGATCGCGCAGCGGTTGCTGCAGTCCGGCGCCAGCGTTAGCGTATGGGATGTGGATCCCGAGGCGGCTGCCGAGGCCAAGGCGAGCCTCTCCGCACACGGCACGGTCGACACCCAAACGGTGGAGTTGACCGATGCCGACGCGGTGGCGGCGGCGACGGAGGCAACCATCGGCGCGCTCGGCTCCATTGATATTCTCTGCAACAACGCCGGCATTGCGGGCGGCAATTACAAGACGTGGGAATACCCGGTGGAGGAATTTCGCCGGGTGATTGATGTGGACCTGAACGCGGTGTTTATCTGCTGCCGAGCCGTGGTGCCGCACATGCGCGAGCGCGGGTACGGCCGCATCATCAACACCGCCTCCATCGCCGGCAAGGAGGGCAACCCCAACGCCAGCGCCTATAGCGCCGCCAAGGCCGGCGTAATCGGTCTTACCAAAAGCCTCGGCAAAGAGCTGGCGCAGGACGGCATTTGCGTGAACTGCTTCACGCCCGCCGTGATCCAGACCGATATCCTCAAGCAAATCACCCAGCAGCACATTGATTATATGCTGAGCAAAATTCCCATGGGCCGCTTTGGCGAGGTGGAGGAAGCCGGCGCGTTGGTGGCGTGGCTGGCCAGTGAAGATTGCTCGTTCACCACCGGCGGCGTGTTTGACCTTTCCGGCGGCCGCGCCACGTACTAGCCATGCCTGAAACGCCCGACACCAAGCTCATCAAGGACGGCTGCAAAATCATTGCGCTGGAATTAATGGATCTCAATCCGGCCATCGCGCGGCTGGACGATCAGGAGACCCGCGAAGCTCTCTTTGAGGCCAGCTACGAGCTGACTAAACAGCTCGAGATCATCAAGAAACGTACCATCAAACTCGAGCGCCGGGACGATGCCGGCGCCGACACATCCACGGAGGTCTGACATGCTCGCCATCAACGGAGCCGACCTTGCTGTACGCGGCACGGCGTGGTTCGCGATGGCCACCTACTTTGTCGACGCCCTGCTGTTGCTCACCCCCCCGGCCCCACACCCCGCTTTCGCGGCCTGCGCTGGGTATGGGCCGCGGGCTACGAATTTTACCTGTGGCATATGCTCGCCGCGTTTCACTTCGTGCACGATTGGAGCCATGCGGAGGCCGTGTAGCACATCAACGAACGCGCCATCGCCATGACCGGCCAGCCCGCGCCGCTGGGCATCTGGCTCAACTATGCCTTCCTCGGTGTGTGGGCGTTGGACGCCGGCTGGCTGTTCTTCAGTCCCAATGATTATTTTCAACGCGCCAAATGGGTAAGCCGGGCGATCCATGGTTTCCTGCTGTTCATGGTGATCAATGGCGCAATCATCTTTGCGCCGCCGGCCGTGCGTTGGCCCAGCGTGGTGGCGTTGAGCGTGCTGGCGTGGGCGTGGTTTACCAGCCCAGCACGTGAGCGAAGATGAGGGGCGCGACGATGGTGGCGTCGCTTTCAATGATGAATTTTGGGGTGCCCTCTTCCAGCTTGCCCCAGGTAATCTTCTCGTTGGGCACGGCGCCGGAGTAGCTGCCGTAGCTGGTGGTGGAATCGCTGATCTGACAAAAGTACGCCCAGCACGGGCACTCGAGGCGGAGGTCCTGATGGATCATCGGCACCACGCAGATCGGGAAATCGCCCGCGATGCCGCCGCCGATCTGGAAGAAACCCACCGTACTGCCGCGCGCCGCGCTGGGACCGGCATTGGCGGGCAGGTTGCCGGTGTCAGCCAATGAACTTGCCTGTTCGGCGGCGGATCGGCCCATGGTGGTTTGCAGGTACCACTCGGCCAAGGCGCCCATGTATTCGGTGCCCGACCGAATTATCCCATACTCAATTTCACCAGTTAGACAATGGGAAACAAACATATTGCCGAGCGTGGAATCCTCCCAGCCGGGCACAAAGAGCGGCAGGTTTTTTTCCGCCGCCGCAATGAGCCACGAATCTTGCGGATCAATCTGGTAATGCGCCTTCACGCGCGCTTCATTGAGCAGGCAATACAGGTACTCATGCGGGAAATGGCGTTCGCTCTTCGTCTGTGCCTCCTGCCACAGCTCCAACACCGCGTGCTCAATGCGGCGCATGGCTTCCTCCTCGGGAATGCAGGTATCGGTCACGCGATTGAGATGCCGATCGAGCAGCGCCTGTTCATCGGCCGGCGTGAGGTCACGGTAATGCGGCACACGCTCGTAGTGTTCGTGGGCCACGAGATTGAAAATATCCTCCTCGAGATTGGCGCCCGTACAGGTGATGGCGTGAATCTTGTCCTGCCGGATCATCTCCGCCAGCGACAAGCCCAGTTCCGCCGTACTCATGGCGCCGGCGAGGGTGACCATCATTTGGCCGCCATTGGCCAACTGCGCATTGTAGGCCTCGGCCGCGTCCACCAGCGTGGCGGCATTAAAGTGCCGGTAATGCCGCGCAATAAACTGGCTGATAGGCCCGCTCATGGCCGTCAATTATCCGCCGGAAAAAAGGCGTCGTGCAGTTGTTGCGTGGCGGTCTCACCTTTGTCCGCCTCCACGACCACGGAGATTTTGATCTCGCTGGTGGAGATCATCTCGATATTGATGCCGCCCTGGCCGAGTGTTTCGAACACCTTCGCCGCGATGCCCGAGTGGCTGCGCATGCCCACGCCGACCACGGATACTTTTGAAATATCCTGATCGGCGATTACTTCGCCGAATTCAATTTCCTGATGCAGCTCGTCAATCACCTTGAGCGCCTTGGGCAGGTCCGGTTTGTCGGTGGTAAACGAAAGATCCGTCGCCGGCGTGGCGGAGCCGTGGCTGATGTTTTGCACGATCATATCCACGTTGATGGCGGCGGCGGCCAGCGCGCTGAAGATGCGCGACGCCGTGCCCGGCGTATCCGGCACGCCCACCAGGGTGACCTTGGCCTGGTTCTTGTCCAGCGACACGCCGCGCACGACGACGTCCTCCATGCTTGCAGTTTCTTCCTTCACAATGGTTCCCGGGTTGGTGTTCAGGCTCGAGCGCACTTCAAATTTCACGTTAAACTTTTTGGCAAACTCCACAGAGCGGCTTTGCATCACCCTCGCGCCGAGGCTGGCGAGCTCCAGCATCTCGTCATACGAAATCTCCTCCAACTTGCGCGCGCTCGGCACCACGCGCGGGTCGGTGGTGTAGACGCCGTCCACATCGGTATAAATCTGGCACAAATCGGCATCCAGTGCCGAGGCCAACGCGATCGCCGTCAAATCCGATCCACCGCGGCCCAGCGTCGTGATCCGCCCATCCGGCGTCATTCCCTGAAAACCGGCCACGATCACCACGTTGCCCTCATCCAGCATCGTGTGCACCTGTTGGGGCGAAATATTTTTGATCTTGGCCTTGGTATGCACGCCATCGGTCACGATGCCCGCCTGCGCGCCGGTAAGCGACACCGCCTCGAGATCCAGCGAATGCAGCGCCATCGCCAGCAAAGCAATGGTTGTCTGCTCGCCCGTGGCCAACAGCATATCCATCTCGCGTTCGCTCGGCAGCTCGTTGATCTCGCGCGACAGGCGAATGAGATTATCCGTCACCCCGCCCATGGCGGATACCACGACCACCACCTGATCCCCCTGCCGCCGATATTCCGCGACTCGATTGGCCACGTTCTTAATGCGGTCAATGTCCTTGACGGACGAGCCGCCATATTTCTGGACGATCAAGGCCATGATCTACAGTCCCATCGCCGCCTTCACGGCGTCCGTGTTCGGTTCCACGGTGGTGGCTTCCACGTTGGCGTTGGCCACGGCGGTGTCCGGATCCTTCAGACCGTGGCCGGTCATGGTAGCGGTCACAATGCTACCGGTTTCAATACGGTTGGCTTGGACCATCTTGATCAAGCCCGCCAGCGCCGCCGACGAGGCTGGCTCCACGAAAATCCCTTCCTTGGCTGCCATTAACTGATAGGCAACGAGGATTTCTTCATCGGTCACACTTTCGATGCGTCCGCCGGAAAACTGAACAGCCGCCTTGGCAGCCTGCCAACTGGCGGGATTACCGATCCGAATCGCGCTGGCCACCGTCTCGGGCGTTTCCACCACGGCGTCATTCACAATCGGTGCCGCGCCGGCCGCCTGAAAGCCCATCATGTGCGGCAGCGTATCGCACCGGCCGGCCTCGTGGTATTGCTGAAAGCCTTTCCAATAGGCCGTGATGTTTCCGGCATTGCCTACCGGGAGGAAATGGAAATCCGGTGCATCGCCCAGGGCGTCACAGATCTCAAATGCCGCCGTCTTTTGGCCTTCAATGCGGACGGGATTGATGCTGTTCACCACCTCCACCGCGCCGGTTTCACCCAACTCACGCACGATCTCGAAGGCCTGATCAAAATTGCCCTGTACCTGCAGCGTTTGTGCACCGTACATAAGCGATTGCGCCAGCTTGCCCAAGGCAATGTTGCCTTCGGGAATCAGCACAGCACATTTCATGCCGGCCCGCGCCGCATACGCCGCCGCGGCGGCCGAGGTATTGCCGGTACTGGCACACACCACCACCTCGGCCCCGCGCTCGGCCGCCTTGGATACCGCAAGGGTCATGCCACGGTCCTTGAACGAACAGGTTGGGTTTAGGCCTTCGTATTTGAGGTACAAATCGAATTCACCGCCGATGGCCTCCACAAAATTAGGGACGCGCACCAGCGGCGTATTGCCTTCCAACAACGTTACCACCGGGGTCGTTTCATTGACTGGCAAATGCGCGCGATAGGCATCAATCACTCCGCGCCAACCAGCTGTATTTTGCACCCCTTTGCTCATGCGAAATTCTCCACCCGGATCATCACCGGCTTGGCCTTGACCGCGCTCAGTTTTCCGATTGCCTTGAGGGCATTATTCATAGAGGCGTTCTTGGCGTAATGCAGCATCAGGATCAACGGCACGCTGCTGCCCTCATGGCCTTCAGGCTGGATCACTGACGAAATTCCAATCTTATTCTTGGCCAACACCGCCGCCACCTTCGCCAAAGTGCCCGGCCGATCCAGCACGGACAGGCGCAGGTAATAACACGTGGTGGTCTCTTCAATCGGCCGCACGGCGCCGTTGGACTCGTGCGGGATGAAGGCCTTAAGCCGTTCGGTGGAACCGTGTTTCAAATCCAACACCGCATCGCCGATATCGCTCAACACCGCGCTGGCCGTAGCATCCCGCCCGGCGCCCTGGCCGTAATGCAACGTGTCGCCCACCACGTCGCCGCGCACAAGAATGCCGTTGTACACATCGCTCACGTTGGCCAACACGTGATCATCCGGAATCAACGCCGGATACATGCTCACTTGGACAGGACCGGATTTCGAGGTTTTCACGATGCCCAGCAGCTTAATGGCATACCCCAGCGAATCGGCAAACTCCAGATCCAGTGGGGCGACGTGCTCGATCCCTTCGGTGTAGACCTGCTTCGGCTTCACCCAAAACCCGTGGGCCAACGAGGCAAGGATTCCCACCTTGTGCGCCGCATCGTGACCGCCCACATCCAGAGTGGGATCGGCCTCCGCATACCCCTGCTGTTGAGCCAGCTTGACGGCCGCCTCAAACTCCATGCCGTCATTCATCTTGGTGAGGATGAAATTGCAGGTGCCATTCAGGATTCCGTACAAATGCGTCACGCGGTTGCCCACCAGCGCTTCGCGGATCACCTTGATGATCGGCACGCCGCCCGCCACGCTGGCTTCGTAATATAAATTGGCCCCGGATTTCTCTGCGGCGGCAAATAGTTTCTCGCCATGAAATGCCAGCAACGCCTTATTGGCGGTCACCACGGATTTCCCAGCGCGCAACGCCGCTAAGACCACATCCTTGGCCGTCGTGGTGCCGCCGATTAATTCCACCACCAGATCCACCTTGGGATCCTCAACCACCGCATGCCAGTCCGTGGTCAACGCATTGGCCGGCATCTTGAAATCGCGCGATTTACGCAGACTGCGAACCGCTACGCGCGTGACACGCAGACGCACGCCCAGCCGCGAGGCCATCAAGGCCCCGTTACGCTTCAAGGCTCGCAGCACCCCACCCCCCACAGTGCCGGCGCCAATCAGGCCTATATTTACGGTTCGCGTCATAAAAAGGGGCGGGACTATGCCGATAAATTGCCTTCCACACAAGATTTTTGCCCTTTTTTGCAGACACACCCACCCGCATACTCCCACCACATGGCGTGGTACAAGCAGTTGCACTGGCAAATCCTTCTCGGCATGACCTTTGGTACCGGATACGGATTATTGGCCGCCCACAACGGCTGGACTGATTTCACCACGAACTGGATCACACCGTTCGGCACGATCTTTCTGAATCTCCTGAAGCTGATCGCCATGCCCTTGGTGGTGACTTCTCTGATTTGCGGAGTGGCTTCCTTGTCCGATTTTAAAAAACTCTCTCGTATGGGTGGCAAAACCATCGGGCTCTACCTGGCCACCACAGCTGTAGCCGTCACCATCGGTCTGCTGGTCGTTAACACCATCCAACCCGGAGACCGGTTACCCGAAGCAACACAGGCCAAGCTGGAGCAGCAATATCAGGAAGACGTTGCAAAACGGCAAAACGTGGCCGAAACAGCCAAAGCCCGCGGCCCGCTGCAACCACTGGTGGATATGGTGCCGGACAACATCCTCGAGGCTGCGGGCAACAACCGCAACATGTTGCAGGTGGTTTTTTTTAGTCTCCTCGCCGGCATCGCCCTTGTCCAAATTGCCGAGCCAAAACGCAAACCCGTCTTCGAAGTCATCAGCGGTCTTCAGGAACTGGTCATTAAAATCACGTTTCTCATCATGCTGTTCGCGCCGGTGGGCGTCTTCGCCCTGATCGCCAATACCATCACCTCCATGGCTGGAGATAATCCTGCGCAAATACTTTCTCTACTCGGTTCGCTGGGCTGGTATTGCGCGGCCGTGATCATCGGCCTGTTAATCCACGCCAGCGTGGTCTACATGGGCCTCCTTAAACTGATCACCCCGCTGAGTCTCGGCCAGTTTCTTCGCGGCATCGGTCAAGCGCAGTTACTGGCCTTTTCCACCAGCAGCAGCGGCGCCACCCTCCCGGTCACCATGAAATGCGCCCAGGAACGATTGGGCGTGTCGAAAGAAGTTTCCTCTTTCGTGCTTCCACTCGGCGCTACAATCAACATGGACGGCACGGCACTTTATCAGGCCGTAGCCGCGGTGTTTATTGCCCAAGCCAGCGGCATCGACCTGAGTACAGACGCCCAAGTGACGATCGTATTGACCGCGGTCCTCGCCTCAGTGGGCACCGCAGCCGTCCCCGGCGCCGGTATTGTGATGCTGATCATTATCCTGGAAGCCATCAACGTCCCGGCCTCCGGCATCGCTCTGATTCTGGGCGTGGACCGCATCCTTGACATGTGCCGCACCACGGTGAACGTTACGGGAGATGCGGCGGTGACGGCCGTCATTGCCGCCTCGGAGAAACAACTGGATCCCCCCCCGGCTCCGAGTGCCTGAGGCAGGCCTCAAATTCAATTGAATGACCTCCCTGCAAACGATCACTGGCGGACTCGGAAGCTCGCATAGCTTTCGCATGATGTCCTATCGCTCCTTGCGTTTTCCAGGCAGCACGAGTGCGCAGGCAGTGCCTTCGATCATGGATCAACGCTACGGTTACTATCATGTAAACACGGCCAAACCTCAGCCCGGCACGCATAATGCCGTGCTTGGGTTGCGACCGTTTGTCGATCGTGGCAATCCAGTATTGGTCTACGCCCAGCATCAAGTTAATGCGGGAGTGGGCCCCTTTAAATCCGGCCTGAACGTCTACATCTAAACACCTCCCGCCTTGACTGCGGAGCCTTGATACCTATTATCGCGGCCCCTTTTACCTGACCATGACCACGATCATCGATATTCAAGCACGTGAAATCCTCGACTCCCGCGGCAACCCCACTGTGGAGGCGGACGTGATCCTCGAAAGCGGCGCGATGGGCCGCGCGGCCGTGCCCAGCGGCGCCAGCACCGGCGTCAACGAGGCCGTGGAACTGCGCGACGGCGTGAAGAAACGTTACCTCGGCAAGGGCGTGCAAAAAGCCGTCAAAAATATCGAGGCCAAGATTTTGCCCGAACTGCTCGGGCGCGATGCCACCGATCAGGTGGGCATCGATGGCGCCATGCTCGCGCTGGACGGCACCCCCACCAAGGCCAAGCTCGGCGCCAATGCCCTGCTCGCTGTCTCCCTCGCCACCGCCAAGGCCGCAGCCAATGCACTGGGCCAGCCGCTTTACAAATACATTGGTGGCCCGAACGCCAAGGTGTTGCCGGTGCCGATGGCCAACGTGATCAATGGCGGTGCACACAGCGATGCGCCCATCGATTTTCAGGAATTCATGATCATGCCCACGGGTCTGCCGACCTTCAGCGAGGGCCTGCGCGCGATCACGGAAATTTTCCACGCGCTCAAGGGCGTGCTCAAGAAGCGCGGCCTCTCCACCGCCGTGGGTGATGAGGGCGGCTTTGCCCCGCAGCTCGACAGCACCGAGGACGCCATCGAGTGCATCCTCGCCGCCACCAAAGCCGCCGGTTACAAGGCGGGCAAGCAGATCAACCTCGCGCTCGACGTGGCCAGCAGCGAGTTTTACGACAGCAAAAAGAAGCGTTACATTTTCAAGAAGAGTGACGGCTCCAAAATGTCCGCCGACCAGATCGTGGACTTTTACGCTAAGCTTACGAAGAAGTACCCGATCATCAGCATCGAGGATGGCTGCGATGAGAACGACTGGGCCGGCTGGAAAAAGCTCACCGACAAGATCGGCGACCGTGTACAGCTCGTGGGCGATGACCTGTTTGTGACCAACACGAAGTTCCTGCAAAAGGGCATCGACACCGCCACTGCCAACTCGATCCTCGTGAAGGTGAATCAGATCGGTTCATTGACCGAGACGCTCGACGCCGTGGAACTCGCGCACATCAACAATTACACCGCAGTATTGAGCCATCGCTCCGGCGAAACCGAGGACGCCACCATCGCCGACCTCGCCGTAGCCACCAACTGCGGCCAGATCAAAACCGGCTCCCTCAGCCGCAGCGATCGCACCGCGAAATACAATCAACTCCTCCGTATCGAACAAGAACTCGGCGACAGCGCCGTGTACGGTGGGCGGATTTAGTTTACCGAAAACAATTCCGGGAGGGACGAGTTCCACCTCGTCCCTTTTTTAATATCACGCAGAGCCGCAGAGACGCTGAGTTTCATCTAATTTTTGGGGCGCGGTGGAACTCGCCCCTCCCATTACGCGCACTGCACGCACATCACCACATCCGGTGCCAATTCGAGGCGTTCTTCGGCGATGGGTTGTTTGCATTTACCGCACAGTCCGTAGCGTCCTTGATCCATGCGCTTGAGTGCATTGGCGATCCGTTGAAGTTGTTGCTCCTGGCGGCGGCGCAATTCGAGGGCCATTTGCTGATCCTGCATCGCGTCCATGCGCGAAAGCCGGCCGATGGCCGTATCCACCTCCACCACACCGGCGGCGTCCTTGCTGGCGGCGAGGTCGGATTGGATTTCTGTTTCCAGCGCGAGCAGTTGTGCGCGGAAATATGTTTGGCGTTCGGGGGACATTTTTTGACACGGATTTCACTGATTTTCACAGATGAATAAATCCGTGTTCATCCGTGAAATCAGTGTCTCACCTTTTCAAAAAACACCACGTGCTGCCACGGGAGTTTTTTGTAAGTCTCAATGTGCTTGAGCTGGAATAGGCTGGCTTCTTTTTTGACCTGGGCCTCGCTCATTTTGTGGAGACGCTTGATGGGCACCTTGGGATCCTCGGCGCGGTATTCCACAAAGGCCACGCGGCCGCCGGGTTTGAGGGCCTTCACGATGCCGGCCATCATTTCGTACGGATGGGAAAACTCGTGATAGACATCGACCATGATCACAAGATCGAGCGAGTTGGGCTTGAGCTTGGGATCGGTGATGGTGCCGCGGACGCCTTTCACGTTGTTGAGCCCGAGCTTTTTCATGTTTTTCTCGAGCAGCTTGAGCATCTCCGGCTGAATATCCACGCCGTGCACGGTGCCTTCCGGGCCGATGATTTTGGCCATGCGGCGGGCGATGTAGCCGGTGCCCACGCCGATATCGGCCACTTGATCGCCGGCCTTGAGCTTGAGGCACTTGATGAGCTCGGTGGTGTTTTCCTCGCGCTCGCGTTCGGGGCGCTCGAGCCATTCGGCGCCTTGATGCCCCATCACGTGGGAGATTTGCCGGCCCAAATAAAACTTGCCGATGCCGTCGACATTGGCCCGCAGCAATTGCTGGTACAACGCATCGGTATTGGGCAATTGGATCGGCCCAGAGGCAGGTTGTTCCTGCGCCAGTCCGGCAGCGGCCAACCCCACTGAGAGCAACCCCCACCTAAAGATCATCGTCATGAAACTCACCCAACTGTCTGGTAAACGTGTAGTGATACGGGAATAACACCAATGTGCGCTTGGCAGCCTCCTTGCCCTTGGCAGGCACAGTGAATGGCAACGTTAAAACGTACAGGGCACTGCCGCCGGTCAGCGCCATCAGCCCCAAAGGCCGACAAATAAACACATCGGCAATAATTGCTGGCGCGTCTTTACCTGAACCCGCCGGGTTTGCGTTTACTTCTCCGGCGAACAATAATGTGAGCGCCAGCACAACCACCATTTTGTGTCTGATTTTATCCATCCTTAGCTCCTGCGCTAAGCAAACCTTGGAGTGTCTTTTGCGTCAACCTCCACTTACCCACAGTTGACTTGCTTCCCCGCCGCGGCCTACCCTGCGCCGTGGCTGAAACAGATCGGGCATGGGAAACAGGCTGCCATTTGGCCCCGTTGGCGTTGCTGGTGAAGATTCCCGTGGCGAATGTGTTCGGCCCGATAATCGTCTGGCTGATTCGGAAGAATAGCTCCCCGTCCACCGATCAACACGGCCGCGCCGTGCTCAATTTTCAACTCGCAATGACCCTTTATTTTGTCGTGCTGTTTCTGCTCGGCAAAGTGGATGCCCTTGCCGCACCGGCGGGCTTACTGCTGCGTATTTGGGCGTACCTGAATGTTTTCTTCATCCTGCGCGGTGCCTATGAATCGGCCCAAGGTCGGCTTTATGCCTATCCATTTTCCATTCGATTCTTCGGGCAACCCAAGAGCACTCCATGACACTGCGTATCGGCATCATTGGCGGCGGCCTCATGGGGCGCGAGGCGGCTTCCTGTTTCGGGCGGTGGTTTGCGCTCACCGACGTGTCCGTGCGCGCCGAGCTGGTCGCCGTGTGTGACCTGCGCGAGGATCTGCTCGAGTGGTTCACCCAAGTGCCCACTGTGCAACTGCGCACCACCGACCACCGCGAACTGCTTGCGCGCGATGATGTCGATGCCGTTTACGTCGCCGTGCCGCATCATCTGCACGAGTCGATCTACTGCGACGTGCTGGCTGCCGGCAAAGATCTGCTGGCCGAAAAGCCTTTCGGTATCGACCTCGCTGCCGCCCGGCGGATTGCTGACGCCGTGAAGGCCAGCGACCGGTTTGTGCGGTGCAGTTCAGAATTTCCCTTTGCGCCCGGCGCGCAGCGGGCGATTCAGTACGCCCAATCCGGTGCGCTCGGGCGGGTGCTGGAGGTGCGAGCCGGTTTTCTCCATAGCAGCGATCTCGATCCAGCCAAAGCCGCCAATTGGAAACGCCAGTCGGCCACCTGCGGCGAGATCGGCGTAATGGGCGATCTGGGCATGCACACCGTGCACATCCCCTTCCGGCTCGGCTGGAAACCGCAGCGCGTGTTTGCCCAACTGCAAAAGGGTTACCCCGAACGCCCCGATGGACAGGGCGGCATGACGCCCTGCGATACCTGGGACAATGCCACGTTGAATTGCGATGTCGAAATCGGCGGAGAAGTAGCGCCGATGCGCCTGGAACAAAAACGCCTAGCACCCGGCCAGACGAACTCTTGGTATTTCGAGGCGCTGGGAACGGAGGGCGGTGTGCGCTACAGCACGACCGACGCCAACTCAATTTTCATTTTCGACAACCAAAACGGCCAGCGTTGGAACCGGCAGGATCTCGGGCATTCGATGACCTTCCCCGTCATCACCGGCGGCATATTCGAAGCCGGTTTTCCGGATTACAATTTGCAAATGTGGGCGGCTTTTGCAGCCGAACGCGCCGGTGCTTTAGGTGATCGTTTCGGCTGCGCCACCGTGGAGGAAGCCGTCGCCAGCCATGAACTTTGGCAGGCAGCCCTGCAATCGCACGCCGAGAAAAGCGTGGTGACGCTCTAGGCCATAATCGGTTTCACCAGTTTCCCGTGCACATCCGTCAACCGATGGTGGCGGCCCTGATACTTGAAGGTCAGCCGTTCGTGATCGACGCCCATCAGGTGCAACATCGTGGCGTGCAGATCGTGCACATGCACCGGGTCACGCGTAATGTTATACGAAAAATCATCCGTCTCTCCATGCACCATGCCACCGCGAACGCCGGCACCGGCCAGCCACAGGGAGAAACAGCGCGGGTGATGGTCGCGACCATAATTCTCGCGGGTCAGTTTGCCCTGGCAATAAATCGTCCGGCCAAATTCACCGCCCCATACCACCAGTGTATCCTTCAATAAACCGCGTTGCTTGAGATCCGCCAACAATGCGGCGGTCGGCTGGTCGGTGGCGCGGGTCAGGTCGGTAATTTTCTCCGGCAGATCCGTGTGATGATCCCAGCCGCGATGAAAGAGCTGCACGAACCGCACCCCGCGCTCGCACAGACGGCGCGCCAAAAGACAATTGGCGGCATACGTCCCGCGTTTGGCCACATCCGGACCGTAAGTCTTGGTGATGTGCTCGGGTTCCTTGGAGGTATCGAGCAGCTCCGGCACACTCGTCTGCATGCGATAGGCCATCTCGTACTGCGCAATGCGCGTGGCAATTTCCGGATCGCCAAAGCGCTCACGGTTGAGCTCGTTTAAAACCGATAAATCATCGAGCATCCGCCGCCGCGTTTCCCGTCCAATGCCTTTGGGGTCGGACAAAAACAAGACCGGATCGCCCACCGAACGGAACTTCACGCCCTGATATTTCGACGGCAAAAAACCGCTGCCCCAGAGGCGGTCATAAAGCGGCTGACCGCCTTCGCCGGAGACCAGCGCCACAATCGCCGGCAGATTCTCGTTGAGACTGCCCAACCCGTAGCTCAACCAAGAGCCGATGCTCGGTCGGCCGGACAACTGCGCACCCGTCTGAAAAAAGGTGATCGCCGGATCATGATTAATGGCCTCCGTATGCATCGAACGGATCACGCACAAGTCATCCGCGTGCTTCGCCGTGTGCGGCAGCAGTTCGCTGAGTTCTGTGCCCGATTGACCGTGCGCCTTGAAACGGTATCGGGAAGGCGCCACCGGAAACCGGCCCTGCGTCGCCGTCATCCCCGTGAGCCGTTGGCCCTTGCGGATCGAATCCGGCAAATCATCCCCAAACATCCGCGCCATCTTCGGCTTGGGATCGAATAAATCCATCTGAGACGGGGCACCCGATTGGAATAGGTAAATCACCCGCTTCACTTTGGGCGCAAAATGCAGCCCCGTCGCGGGCGCCCCCAGCCCCTCCTGCCTCCCCAGCATCGCCAACGCCGCCGTCCCCAGCCCCAAACGGCCAAAGAAAAAGCGGCGGTTTGTGTTTAGCTGATGGTCGACAAATTGGTTCATGGTGAATGTCTAATGAGTAATGCGTAATGACTAGTGAATGCCCAATTTCTAATGACGAGATTGAGTGGATTGCTTTCCCTTGCGGATGATGGCGGCAAAAATGAGGTGAAGCTCCTTAGCTTCCTGCCAGAGTTCGTGGCATTGGTCGCGCTTGGCTTCGTCCGCAGTCGCCAGCATGCGAAGCCAATGCTCGGTTTCGCGCGCTTCCTTATTGCAGATGCCGATCTTGTTCAAAAAATCCTTCTTTGAAACGCCGTCGTCTGCTTCGCAATAATTCGCCCCCACACTGGTGCCTGACCGCACGATCTGCGAAATTAATGTAGTTGTTACGGTGTCCCTGGGAATCGTCTTAGCAAAACGAATAACCGCCTCACCAAATAAAGCCGTCCGCTCCTCCAAGTCAAACTTGGCTGACGGTCTCGCCTCAGCATGTTCCGATTCCATAGTCATTGGAGCCTAGTCATTCATTGGGCATTCGTCATTACAAATTAGTCATTGCTTTGTAATCACCTCGTCGAGATTCAAAATCATCTTGGCCACCACCGTGAAGGCTGCCAGTTCGGTTGCATCGGTTTTGGCGGGCACCGGCGTTTCACCCACGGCAATCAAGGCCGCTGCCGCTCCGACATCCGCTTCGTAGGCTTTTCGATGTCGATCCAATCCGGCTTTTAAAATGCGCATTTCACTCGGGGCCGGCTTTCGCAAAGTAGCTCGCTCAAACAAAAAACGCAGACGCCCCTCCGCGGTCGTCGCCTGACTCAAGGCTTGTTGGGCAAACACGCGGGCGGCTTCCACAAAGGTCACATCATTCATCAGGGCCAATGCCTGCAGCGGGGTGCTGGTGCGTGCCTGCCGCACGAGGCAGGCCTCGCGGGGCGACGCGTCAAAGGTTGCCATCAACGGCGGGGTCACCGTGCGCTTGATGTAAGTGTACAGGCTGCGCCGGTACAAATCGGTTCCCTTGGATTGCTCGTAATCTTTGGTGGACGCGATCTCTTTCCACAATCCTTCCGGCTGATACGGTTTCACTGAAGGTCCGCCCAGTTGTTCATGCAGCAACCCGCTGACCATCAACGCCTGATCCCGGATCATCTCCGCGCTCAGCCTCAGCCGGGGGCCGCGGACCAGCAACACATTTTGGGGGTCCTTTTCGGCCGCCGGCGTCCATCGCGAACTTTGGCGATAGGTGCGGCTCATCACGATCCGTTTCAACATCGCCTTGGTATCCCAGCCAAGGCGCGTGTATTCAGTGGCCAACCAATCGAGTAGCGCCGGGTGGCTTGGCCATTCGCCTTGCGCGCCGAAATCTTCGGCTGTCCGCACCAATCCCCGCCCGAAGCACTGCTGCCAAAGCTGGTTCACCGCCACGCGCGCGGTCAGCGGATGCTCCGGCTGTGTCAGCCATTTCGCCAAGCCCAACCGATCGCGTTTCTGTTCCTTGCCCCACGCCGGCAATACCGCCGGCACCGCCGCCTGCACGCGATCACCCGGTTGATCGTACGCGCCCCGGTTGAGCACATGCGTGGGCCGTTGATCGGACATCTCAGCCATGACCATCGTTGTGGGCAACGATTCCACAAATTGCGCCCGCGCACGGTTTGCCTTCAACAGATCCCCATAGGCTGCCTGCAAACCCGCCGGTCCATGTTGCTGACGAAATGCCAAACGCAACTTGGCTTCCATCGCCCCGGTCAATTCCGCTGCCGCCGCCAATTGCTGAATTGAGGCACGCACGCTCAGTGCCTGCGCTTCAGCCGGCCGCAACACGCGATCGTATAACCGCACCTCATCGATCATCCCGCGAAAGGTCGCAATCGGCCCGCCCACGCCGCCGATGCGCAGCGGCTGTTTCTCCTCATAAAAATCCTGATTCAACAGATCGAGATTCACCCGAAGTTTCTGCGGGCGGCCGTTCACATATATCCGCACGCGCTCCGGCACTGGCCGGCCATCGTACGTCACCGCGATATGCGTCCATTCGCCCGCATCGATTGTCTGCTCCGTTTCCAGCCGCAAAGCATCGTCCAGCCAGCGTTCCACAAAATTCACCTGCACCTTGCCGTCCACGAGCCACAAGCCCCAGCCGCTTTCCTTGCTGCCGGGCCGCGTGCGGGTCAGCACCGCGCCATTGCGCGCGCCTTTCACCCAAACGCTAAAGCTGAATCGATCGAAATAGTTGAACCCGCCCCGGTCACCGGCATCGATGTGTTGGCGCCCGTTGAATTCCGCCCCGAGCCCAATCGCACCGTACCGATGGCGCAGCTTGCCAAGGGACACTTTTGAGGTGCGCTGCTGGGCAAGCGCATCGTACGGATCACGCCCCAGTGGATAATGCGCCATCAACCCTTCGTCCGGCACCCAACCGGCCACCCGCTTGTTTTTCAGGCCGGATCGCCAAGCGCGTTCGGTGGGGGCGTGTTGTTTCTCCATCACCGCGAGCTGGATCTGCGCCTGGTGCACCTTGGCGTCCAGTCCGGCCAAGGTTTTCTGCTGGGCACGCGTGGGGCTCTTGATGAAGGGCGGCGAGTTGCCGTACTTCAGTGCGCGGCCAAACTCCGGGATGTTATTGAAGAAAGCGTACAGCTGATAGAATTCCTTCTGCGAAAACGGATCGTACTTGTGATCATGGCAGCGCGCGCAACCGAGCGTGAGCCCCATCCAAACCGTGGCCGTGGTGTCCACGCGATCCACCACGTACTCCACCTGAAACTCCTCCGGAATACTCCCGCCCTCGGCGTTGCCGCGATGATTTCGGTTGAAACCGGTGGCGATGCGCTGCTCGAGCGTGGCGTTGGGCAACAGGTCACCGGCCAATTGCTCAATGGTGAATTGATCAAACGGCAGGTTGCGGTTGTAGGCTTCAATCACCCAATCGCGCCAGCGCCACATCGTACGCGGCCCGTCGGATTGATACCCGCTGGTATCCGCGTAACGCGCGGCATCCAGCCACCGAAACGCCATGCGCTCGCCGTACCGCGGTGAAGCCAGCAACCGATCGACAAACTGCTCGTAGGCCCGTGGTGATTTATCCTCGAGAACCGCCGCCACTTCCGCCGGGGTCGGTGGCAAGCCGGTGAGATCCAATGCCACCCGTCGAAGCAAGGTGCTCATCTCCGCCGGTGCCGACGGTTTCAACTCTTCCGCCTCCAATCGAGCGAGGATGAAATGATCGATGCCATTGGCCGGCCAACGCCCGTCCTTCACCTCGGGTAAAGCCGGGCGTTTCGGCGGAATGAACGCCCAATGCTGCTGCCAATCCGCCCCCTGCTCAATCCAGCGGCGGATCAATTCCTTCTGGCGTGCGGACAATTGCCGCTGTGAATTCGGCGGCGGCATTTGTTCATCGGGGATATCCGAAATGATCCGCTGATAAGCCTCGCTCTCCATCGGCTTCCGCGGCACAAACGGCGCCACCCCACCCTTCTCCGCGAACGCCCCCGCCTCCTGATCCAACCGCAGCTTGGCCTTCCGCTGCCCCGCATCTGGGCCGTGACATTGGAAACAGGTGTCCGCCAGAATCGGCCGGATATCGCGATTGAACTCAATGACCTCGGGCAACGGCTGGGCGGAAGCAAGGGTGCCGGCAGCGCAAACCAAAATGAGCGCGGGGAGTCTCATGACGGGTTGAAAGATTACGCGAGCGATTCAGCTTTTGCCAACTTTTCGCGTGAGCGTGAGAAGGGTGATTTCCGATTCCGTGCCAATCCGCATCGGCGGCCCCCAGTATCCGGTGCCGCGGCTCACGTACACCCATCCTTTTTGCCAAGCATTGAGTCCTCGGTGAAAGGGATGAAAACTGCCCACGACAAAGTTCCACGGAAAAAACTGACCGCCATGCGTATGGCCGGAAAGCTGGAGGTCAAACGCCTGCTCCTTCGCGTCAAGGCACGAGCCGGGTTGATGCGCGAGTAACACGCGTGCATCGCACTCCGGTGCACCGGCTACAGCAGCGGCCGGGTCCGACCGGTGTGACGGCAAAATCTTGTGTGCGCGGTAATCGTTTACCCCCGCCACCAGTAGCTTGGCCGCGCCGCGCTGAACGATGGAGTGGGCATTATTCAACACATTAAGCCCCAGCTCAGACAAGGTCCGACACCAAGGCTCCGCGCCGGAATAATACTCGTGATTACCCGTCACAAAGAAGGTGCCATCCCGGCTGATGATTTCCTTGAGCGGCGCCACGTGCCCGGCCAGGTGGGTGGTTGATCCATCGACCAAATCCCCGGTTACCGCCACCATGTCCGGCTTAAGGCCGTTCACCGAATGCACCACGCGGCGCATGAACTTCGCGGACAAGGTGGGGCCCAGATGCAGATCCGAAATTTGCGCAATCCGATAGCCATCCAATTCATCAGGAAGATTCTCGATGGGCACTTTCACCTCCACAACGGCCGGATGCCGCCGCGCGCGCCACACGCCAAAAACCCCCGCCAAGGCCGACGCCCCCAAAACCCCGAGATTGGCGGTCTGATGAAAGAACCGGCGCCGCTCCGAATCTGTCGGAATAGTTTCTGTTTTCCGCCATTGCCCCAACGTGCCCGCACCCCAAACGCCTAACTCCATTGCCACCATGCCGGTGAAGATTAATGAGAACAATCCCATGCCGCCATACGCCATCCAATACAACGGACCCGCCCAGCCTCCTGGTCCCAGACTTCGGAGGATGGCAAAGCTGACAAAGACGGAAACAAAATGCGCCGCCAACGAGCCAATGACCACCCAACGCCAGCTCGAACCGGCCTCCATCGGCCGGATCAGTCGCCAGCCCACCCACGTGTAGGTGATGCTGAGAATGACGAAGACAAAGAGGAAAAACATCTGTCGTCGGCGCCGGTTTGCGCTATTCATTAAGGAACACTACGTCGCCTGATTCCAGCCTCAGGATTTTGGGCAGTGCTTTGGCATCCAGACGCAGCACAATTCGATGTTTGCCGGCGGCCACTTGAGCCGTGAATTCATTGGCACGCCCGAGCGACCGCCCGTCGATCCACGCATCCGCCTTCACTGAGGCGGGCAGTTTGAAGGATACTTTCCCGGCCTTTTGTTTCTCAAAATAGGTTCCGGCAAACACATGCACCAACCCAACGTGGCGGCCAACGGCCGTGAGTTCGGTAATGTCTTCAGCCGGCAAGTCGCCGTTCACACGGGAGGAGAGAACTTTCCAACCGGCGTTGTTGCCGGCACCGAGCACATGGTTGGACCATTTTTTCTCAAAGCCTTCCTGCACAATCTTCTCAATGCCGTATTGCTCCACCCGATGCGTGCCCGGCAAGAGCCGCCAGGTCCGCGCCACCCCGGTATGGGTGGCATCAAACGGCCCCGCCTTGCCCAGCTCGGCCAGGAACCGATAGAGGTCCAGCTGCTCCTGTTCGGTCAGGCTCAAAATCAAGGCCGGCGGCATGAGTGATTGGCCGTTAATTTTACGGCGCACCTGATTGCGTGGAATGGACACCAGCTTGTCGGCGGCATCGCGTAGCACAATCTCCGAGCCGGTTTCGCTCACCTGCACTCCCACCAATGAACGGTCATCCTTGGTTTCCACCACCACCGAGTGGTAGCCTTCCTTGATCTTGCGGTTCGGGTACAGGATGGATTCGATCAGATAATCGGGCTGCGCACTGGCCCCAATCGAGGTGAAGTCCGGCCCCACCTTGCCGCCGGCCCCGCCGATGGCGTGACACACCGTGCAGGCCAGTGCCTGACGACGATAAACTTTTTCACCGGCAAACGGATCCCCCTCTTTCATGGCGCGCGCGGCCAGTGCTTTGAGTTCGGTGGCGTTCATTTGCTGGGTAAGCAACGAAATATTTTGTGACCGCGCCAAGGCTTCGACCAATCCCTTTTCATTGCGACCGCCTTCACGAGCCGCCCGTAGGCCGGCATTGGCCACGGGCTTGGGCAACTGCGCCCCAGCCACGCCGCCGGCCAATACACCGCCGGCGTCACGCGTGCTGAGCAGGCTGCGCCAGAGTTCCAGCGCGGCGTTGTCGTTCTTGGTATCACGCAGCACAGCGAAGATTTCGTTGAGCGAACCTTTCAAATTCATCCGGCCCAGGGCACGGGCCGCCGCCTGTCGGGTGGCAGCGGGTTGGTCCGCTGCAGCCAGCTGTTTGAGTCCGGCCAAGGCTTCGGGCCCGCGGATTTGCACGAGGCTGTCGAACGCCACCCCACTGCCTTCGGCGGCCATCACCAACAACGGTTTCACCAGTTCGGCCCGTTTCCAGGCTCCGGCCAGTTGCACGGCAAAATTGCGTGTGGCGTCGTCCTCGGTGTTGAGAAATTTCTCCACGCCGCTCAGATCGCCGTTGGGCCGGACATTGCGGAAGGAAGCCGCCCGAGCCAAGGCCGCCAATACGCGCGGTTGGGTGGCGGATTCGAAGCCGCCTTCGCGCAATTGTTTGTAAAGGATCGCCAATTCACCGGGACCACCGGCCGCGCCCACCAATTCAATCATCGGCCCGGCACCATCGGCGGATAACGGACGTTGACGCACCAGTTGACTGATCAAGGCACCGGATTGTCCGGGTTGCAGCGCGCTCAAGGCAAACTCCGCATGATGCGTCTTGCCTTTGAAATTGAGCGCGCCGTTTTGCATACCGCGGACAAACGGTTCGGCAAGTTCATTCATCGTCAACCACAGACCGTAATCAAGGAACTTATCCATCGGCTGATCCAATGCCTGCAGTGCAAACTGGGCATATTGATGGGCAGTGGTGGAATCCTTCATTTCGGCATAGACACGCATGGCTTCGAGACGCACGCGCGGATGCTTATCGCGGATGCCGGCCGCGGCGTGGAGCTGGGTCGTGGTCAACCGATCATGCCAGTGGGCTAACACGCGCATGGCCGCCGCCCGGACGCGGGCGTCGTTGGCTTCAAGCGTGAGCATCAGCAGGGACGCGTTGACGACATCCACGGCTTCGTGCAGCCACAGGGCTTCCATCTGCGCGGTTTCATTTTCGCCATGGCGCGAGAGCCATTGCTTGAGGTCAGGCAGGATACCCTTGCCGCGTTCGTGGAGCACGCGCCGGGCTTTGGCCTGATCGTAGGCGTTCTCGGTCAGCAATGTGTCCAGCAAGGCGGCGTTATTATCCTTGGTAAAATCACGCGGCTTTTTCGCCGGCTGCCCTTTGAAGGTAACGCGCCAGATGCGGCCGTGAACCTTGTCGCGCCGCGGATCCCGAAAATCCACCTCGCCGTGCTGAATGATCGGGTTTGCCCAATCAGCAATGTAGAGCGCGCCGTCCGGCCCCTGTTTCACATCGATGGGCCGGAAGCTGGCGCTGCTGCTGCGAATGAAATCGCCCAAATGTTCCGCTGCGTACCCGGCCCCGTTCTCAGTGAGATTAAACCGTACAATGCGATGCGCCCGAAAATCACAGGTGATGGCCTGGCCCTGGTAATCCTTGGGGAGCTGCGGGCCACTGACGATTTCCAATCCTGCAAATTTTGGAAAATTCCCCGGACTCACGCTTTCCATAATGCGGCGGCCTCCGGCATAGGTGAAATACATCGCACCCGGTATGGCGTAACTGATGCCCTGAAAACCCGCGCCATCGGTGACAAACGATTGTCCGTGCCGGTTAAAGTGGTGTCCCCACGGGTTGCACCATCCACGATACTGGACACCGGCCTCCTGCGTATCCGGACGCAACCACATGATGCCGCCACTCTTCAGGCGCACGACGCCATGGGGTGTCTCGAGATGGCTGCGGATGTAAATGGATTGGTTGAAATACAATCGACCATCGTGCCCCCAGCGCAGCGTGTGCAGCGTGTGATGCGTATCCTCGGTACCAAAGCCGGACAGCACGATGCGTTTTTCATCCGCCTTGCCGTCGCCATTGGTGTCCTTGAAATGCAGCAGCTCGGTGCTTTGCCCGACATAACATCCGCCATCCCCGGGCTCTACGGCCGTGGGAATGAACAGCCCCTCGGCGAACACTTCCGTTTTGTCCGCGCGCCCATCACCCGTTGTATCCTGCAACACCACAATCTTATCATTGGCCACCTGACCGGGTTTCACCTGAGGATAGACCTCGGACGTGGCGACCCATAAGCGACCCTGTGGATCGAAGTTCATCTGGATCGGCTTGGCGAGCGAGGGGTTCTCGGCAAACAGGGAAATCTCCACCCCTTCAGCGGTGTCAAACTTCGGCATGGGTTGCGGGTTACGAATCGGGGCTTCAGGCTTCGCAGGCGGCACGGGTGGCAACGGCTTCAGATCACGCCGGGCGGCAATGAGTTTCTCCTGTTCAGTCACCAATGGATCGAAAGCCGGAATTTCCACGGCGTTGTTGCCCTGCTCGTGTTTTCGAAAACCGAAAATGTAAGCCATGTTTTGCGGGCGGGAGCGATCGAAGAAGAGTTGATTCTTGCGGGCCATCACCGTGCGCAACGTCGTGGCCGCCAGTGTGTTCAACCGGGGATGAGTCGGCACGCCCAGTTGGCCGCAAATTTCCCGGGCCACGCGGTCATATCCGCGGGCAACCGGATGAATACCGTTTTCCGTGACTGACGCGTTGCCGTTCTGCAGCGAGGCCGCGTTGAAAAGCGAAACAAACACATCTCCATCGGCTGCAGCCATCCTCTGAAGTTCCTTGGTATAAGCAGCCAGTTGCCGGTTGTGCGCGGCAGGATCCGGCAAACCGCCCCCCAAATGTTCATGACGCAGGGGTGACAGCACCACAAATCGCACGGCTCCTCCGGCGGCCTTGAGGACGGCCTCCTTGAGCACGCGCATGTCTTTGCCGAATTGCTCAGGCTGATTCTCAAATGAACTAGCCATGCCGTAACCGAGAAAAACCACAGTGGGTTTCACCAGCTCAATTTGTTTCTGTAACTGCTTCCAGCCCTCATCGGCGGGCTCGCGACCCGCCTGTTGCAGGCTGAGGCCGGCCCGTGACACACCCCGCGGGGTATCCCCGCTCCAGCCCAGGTTGCGGAAAGTGATATTGCGGTTCGGCCACGCGGTGGTAAGGCGCAATTCCAGATAGTTATGCACCTGCATGCGTTCGATGAAAGTATCGCCCAGGAATGCCACCCGGTCGCCGTCCTTGAGTTCAAAGGCCTGCTCACGGGCCATACTGGTAAGGGCCGTGAGAACGATGAGGAGACTGTATAGAGTACGCATGGGTTAGTGCTTTTTCTTGAGGATCGTGTGAATGGTTTGCGCCATCAATTTGGCGCCATCGGCATTGGGATGAATCTTGTCCGGAAACAAGGCCGGTTTGCCGGACAACGCTGAATGAAGATCGATCACCGTGAGCCCTTCATCCTTGGCCACCTTGCGGATCACGGGAATGACGCCGTCCTTCACGGTCTTTTCATTGATGCCCCAACGTGTCTGGTAAACCGGCACGGGCAAGCAAAGATAGAGGGTGGGCTTGCTCGGGAGTTTTTTGAAATGGGCCACCATAGCGCGCAGGTCAGCCTCATACTCGGCCCCCACCTTGCCCCAGTTTTGCGGCTTGGTGTCATTGGTGCCCAGCTTGATGATCACCACGTTGGGGCCGAATTCAGTCGCTTGTTTGAAGGCACCCAATTTCCAGTAGGGCCGGTCACCGTTTTTCAGCATCGTGGCGCCGTTCACCCCATAATTGCGGACCGTATACCCTTTGCCCAACAGATCGGCCAGTACCTTGGGATAACAGTGGTTGGCCCGGTCCCGAATCGCGGCCCCATAGGTAATGCTATCGCCCACACAGGCAATTCGAGTCACCGAATCCGCCCGGCTGGATAAGGTGCCGGCCACGAGGAAAATGCAAAAAATGGCATGTTTCATGGCAAAAATCGTGCGGAGATCAAAACCCGATTGGCCCGAGCATGCAAGCTGTTTGGCGACCTCATGAAGCATTCTCATGGCGTTTAAGATTGAACAATCCGGTGTTTTTTGTATTCTCCACGCGTGACCTTTTTCCCCCACGCCCCACTGGGCGTCCTAGGTGCATTGTCGCCGGACCCCAGCCAAAGCACAGTTGATTGGGTGGCCGTTTTGATGCTCGGATTGTTTCTGGGCATCCTGTTGGTGTCCGGCGGGTTTTATCTGATGACCCGCAAACATATCCTCGCCCTAAAAAGGGAGAAGGCCCTAAGCCGGCCGCCCCTTGAGGATTTAATTCCCAACAGCCTGGACCTGCCCGAGCAATGGCTGGCCATCCGGAGCGGCAATGTGGCTGCCGTGCAGGAGACATTGGGCCTCTCCAACCCGCGGCGTTGCACTTGGAAAGATGGTTTCGCCATCTCCGGCGTGGAGCGTCTGTTCATTTCCCCTCCGGTGAACGGCTGGATCTTTGTGGTCGGCCCCGCCCTGCCCGCCCCCGAGGAGGATGTGGATTTCTGTTTCCATTTCCTCAGCCACATCAGCAAACGGCTCGGCCACGTGCAATTCTTCAGCCTCAACAGCGCCCTCAGCCATCATTGCTGGGTGCGCGCGCATACCGGCCGCATCGAGCGGGCCTACGCGTGGTGTGGCGAAACACTTTGGAATCAAGGCAAAGCCACACCGGAAGAATCCGTGTTGGGCATGGACTGCCACGACTACGGAGTAACCGTGGAGGAATTGGATTTCCAACAAGTCAGTCAACTGAACCGAAACACAGCGAACCTCTCCCACTTGGCCGCGCGCTGGAGCCTGAACCCGGCCGCACTCAAACCGGAGGTGTTTGCCAAGAGTGCCGGCATCACGGGTGAATTATTCCCGGCTGCCTCCGAAACCGATTAACCGGCGTCTGACGCCCAACCTGAATTGAGATATGTCATTCGAATTGGCTCTTAAAGATATCGACACCTCCTTCACCGCAGACGACGGTGTGGAAATTCAAATTCGGCCCTTGGAATCCACTGACGAAAAAGCGCTGCTGGGCTTCTTCAAAAATTTACCCGAGCCGGAGGTCATGTTTTTCAAACGCCGCGTACGCGACCCCGAGGTGATTAAGCAATGGTGTGAGAATATTGATCTCTACGCCCGCCTGCCGCTCCTCGCGCTGCACGAGGGCAAGGTGATCGCCGTGGCGTCCCTGCTGCAAAACAATGGCGGATGGAAACGCCACATCGGCCGCATCAGCCAGAGCATCCTGCCCAAGTACCGTCAGAAAGGGATCGCCGGCAAACTGGTCCAGGAACTCGTCGATGTCGCCCGCATGGCCGGCCTGCAAAAGGTGGAGGCCGAATTCATCGACAAACAGGAAGGCGGCCAGAAACTCTTCGCCCTGCTCGGCTTCACCCACATCATGCGATTGGAGGATTACGTGCAGGATATGCAGGCCATCCACCACGACTACGTGCTCATGGGTATGGACCTGAAGACCGACGAGGAATACGCTGGCATGGGCTGATGCCGGCTGAACCGCCCGACACCTGCGCCCTCTGCGGTGCCGACATCTCCCCCAACGCCCATGCCTGCCCCGAATGTGGCGCGGACGAAACCACCGGTTGGGAGGACGATTACACCCCCGATTTAGGACTCGATGACGATGAATTCGATTACGACGAATTCGTGGAACGCGAGTTTGGTGAAGGCCCCGAAAAAAAAGTAGTCCCTCACGGCTTGCACTGGTTTTGGTGGCTGATTGGACTAGGGTTGATTGCCGCGCTGCTGTTCATGTGGCTTTAATTCCCCATTTCAAATTTCACTCCCGCCCGTTAACCTGCGGCATGCGAATATTGCTAACGCTGTTGATCGGGGGATGTTTCCTCTCAGCCGAAGACTGGCCGCAATTCCTTGGGCCACGCCGGGATGGCTCTTATCAGGGCAAGCCCCTTCCTGATTGGCCGGCGGATGGCCCGAAGCAACTTTGGAAAAAAAACATCGGCTCCGGTTACGCCGGCCCGGCCATTGCCGGCGGCAAATTGATCCTCTTTCATCGGATCGACCAGGAAGAAATCGTCGACTGCCTCAACGCCACCACCGGCCAACCGATTTGGCGCGCGCGTTACGCTGCGGATTACGTCGATGATTTTCGTTTCGATAACGGGCCGCGCGCGGTGCCCGCCATTGTCGACGGGCGCGTTTACACTCATGGCGCCCACGGCGTTGTGCATGCGTGGGATTTGAACACCGGCAAAGCTCTTTGGAAGCTGGATGCCCGCATACAATTCAAGGCGCCCAAAGGCTTCTTTGGGTTTGCCTGTTCACCATTGGTCAGCGGCAATACGGTTTTGTTAAACATCGGCGGTCCACAAGCCGGCATCATCGGGCTGGACACCGCCAGTGGCAAACTGCGCTGGCGCGCCACCCAGGAAGCAGCCAGCTACGCCTCACCCGTATTGAGCCTCATCAACAACCAAGCGCACGCTGTATTTTTTACGCGGGAAGGATTGGTTTCGGTTCATCCCGCCACCGGCAAGGTTCACTTCCGACATCTCTGGCGCCCGGCTATGAACGCTAGCGTCAACGCCTGCACCCCTGTAGTCCTCGGCAATTTGGTGTTTGCCTCCACCAGCTATGGCAAAGGAGCCACCGTCCTTGCGGTTCAGGAAAACGATCTGGAAACCGTTTGGGCCAATGACACGTCGCTCAGCAGCCATTACGCCAGTTGCGTGATCAACAATGGATTCCTGTTCGGATTTCATGGCCGTCAAGAGGCCGGGGCCGATTTGCGCTGTGTGGATTTCAAAACCGGCCGAGTGCGCTGGAGTCAACCGGGGCTCCGTTCCGGAACAGTCACCCTCGCCGGCGAGGAACTCCTTGTACTTACTGAGCGCGGCGAACTCATTCGAGCTGCAGCCAAGCCCAATGCCTTTCAGGTCAACCAACGTGCCCGGGTTACCCGCGGCGAAGTCCGCGCCTATCCGGCATTGGCCCACGGCCGATTCTATTTTCGAGACGGCGATACCCTTCGGTGCGTGCAGTTGAACCTGCCGTGAGTTTGGCTTGCGCAGTGGTACACGCACAGTATCGTGCGCCTTGCACATGATTCATCGAACCACTGCATTTTTATTCGCACCGGCATTAGCGCTGTTCCTCGGCTGCGAAACACCGGCGCCAACCGGGCCGCCCATGCCCACTCTGCCCACCGGAAACTTTACCCCGGCGGATCATCCGGCACTGGGCGAAATCGAACGGCTGAATCCGGCCCTTAATTCACTCATCGCTCCCGACGCCATCATTGAGCAACTCGCCGATGGGTTTGACTGGGCCGAAGGCCCGGTATGGGTGCAACCGGCACAAGGTGAAGGGTTTGTCCTGTTTTCTGATATCCCGCCCAACAAAATTTATAAATGGAGCGAAACGACCGGGCTGGAGAATTACCTGCAACCCAGTGGTTATACCGGCGATATCCCCCGCACCGGCGAGCCCGGCTCCAACGGGTTATTGCTTGACGCCCAAGGCCGACTTTTATTATGCCAGCATGGAGACCGCCGTATTGCCCGGCTGACCACACCGCTCTCGGCCGCTCAACCCCGGTATCAGACCATCGTCGACAACTATCAGGGCAAGAAATTCAACAGTCCCAACGACGCCTGTTTCGCTCGCAACGGAGATCTGTATTTCACTGACCCGCCGTATGGTCTCGAGAAACGGATGCAGGATCCCAAAAAGGAGCTGAGCTTTCAGGGCGTCTACCTCTACACTCAAGGCGGCGAACTCAAGCTGCTCACGAACAAGATAGCCTTTCCCAATGGCATCGCACTCTCGCCGGACGAAAAAACCCTGTACGTCGCTGAAAGCGGACCCAACACCAAGATTTATGCCTTCAACGTGAAAGACGACGGCACCGTGGATGAAGGCCGCATCTTTTTTGATCCCACCCCGCTCAAGGCCGCCGGCAAAAAGGGCGGTTGCGATGGGCTCAAGGTGGACATCCAAGGCAACCTGTTTGCCACGGGCCCCGGCGGCGTTTTGGTACTTTCGCCCAAAGGTGAACATCTCGGCACCCTTTCCACCGGCACGCGCATTGCCAATGTCGGCTGGGGCGATGATGGACGCACGTTGTATCTGACGGCCGACATGTTTCTCTGCCGTATCCGCACACTCACCAAGGGCGCGGGATTTTAGCCATGAAAAAGATTTACCTGATCCTCCTTGCCACGACCTGTACGGCTGTGGCCGCCGACTGGCCCAAATTTCTCGGACCCACCGGCGACAATGTCTCCACCGAAACCGGCCTGATCGACCGATTTCCCAAAACCGGCCCGCAGCCGGTATTTTCCAAGCGGATCGGCACCGGCTACGCCGCGCCCTCGATTCGCGATGGCAAGGTGGTGGTGTTTCATCGTGCCAGCAAATTGTTCAAGGTTGAGGAAGGCGATAATTTTGAAAAGGTAGTCGCATACGTGAACGACGAGTTGGCGGCGCTCAAGGCCAAGGATCGCCTCACGGTCGCCGGTCTGCAGGAATCCCTGAAGAACACCACACGCCGCGTGCCGCGCGGCTACATCCCTCTCCCCGAAGCCGTGGCCAAACATTTGGATGTGGAGGTCATCGATTGTCTCGATGCGAAGACCGGCAAACTCATTTGGCGTCACGCCTATCCCACCGGTTATGAGGATCCCTACGGCTACAACAACGGACCCCGTTGCGCCCCCATCCTCACCAAAGACCGCGTTTACACTTATGGCGCGGAAGGCGTGCTGCTTTGTCTGGATTTCGCCACCGGCAAACCAATTTGGCGACGCGACACCCACAAAGATTTCACCGTCATTCCCAACTTCTTTGGCGTAGGCAGCACTCCCGTGCTGGAGGACAATCTATTACTCACGATGGTTGGCGGTCAGCCCGACAGCGGCATGGTGGCGTTTGACGCCAAAACCGGCAAAACCATTTGGACCGCCACGGGCAAGAAAACCTGGAATGGCGTGACCAAAATCGGCTGGCCCGGCGAACCGCCCATGATTTGGCGCGGCCAAGAAAAGATGGCCAGCTACGCCTCGCCTGTCGTTGCCACCGTCCACGGTAAACGGGTGGCCTTTTGCCTGATGCGCCAAGGCCTCGTGGTCCTCGATCCCAAAACCGGCAAGGAGTATTTCAAGCGCTGGTTCCGGGCGCGCGTCAATGAATCGGTAAACGCCTCCAATCCCGTGGTCATCGGTGATCAGGTGTTTTGCTCCACCGCCTATTACGGGAACGGCTCTTTCTTGCTCAAGATCAAGAAAGACCTCAGCGGTTTCACCGAAGTCTGGAGCGATCACCAGAGAAAACTCAAGGCCGACAACCCCCGCTTGGAAGAAGTACTCGGCCTGCACTGGATGACCCCCATCGTGCATGAGGGCAGCCTGTATGCCTTTAGCGGACGCGACGAGCCCGATGCCAGTTTCCGCTGTGTGCAATTTGCCACCGGCAAATTGCTCTGGAGTCAGGATGAGGCCTGGCAAAAATACGGGCCACCCTCCAACAAGTACGGCCGCGGTTCGTTCATTCAGGCCGACGGCAAATTGATCGTACTCGGCGAAACCGGCAAGCTGGGCCTGTTTGCCCTCAACGCCAAGAAACCCGAGGAACTCGCCGCCTATCAGGTGCCGCAATTGCGTTACCCCTGCTGGGCCGCTCCGGTCATGGCCCACAAGCGCGTTTACCTCCGCAGCGAAGCCTATCTCGTGTGCTACGATTTCGCGAAAGAACGCTAACGCACCGATCCCGGACCGGAACCAATTCAGGCTTTCAATTTCGCCCAAAACCCCGTTCACTCTCGCCTGTCTTATGAGCGAGACGAACGATTCCCTGGCCAAGGAGAAGGAACTCCTCAATAGCGTTGAGCACGCCCCTACCTCCGAAAAACTACTGACCTACACCAAACTCTCCGGCCCCGGCTGGCTCCAAGGCGCCATCACCCTCGGCGGCGGCTCGTTGGGAGGCAGTTTGTTCTTGGGCATCATTGGTGGCACTGAGTTGTTGTGGCTCCAACCCATAATGATGATCTTCGGCATCGTCATGCTCTCGGTGATCAGCTACGTCACCCTCTCGACCGGCAAGAAACCTTTCCAAGCCATCAACGAACACATCAACCCGGTGCTCGGTTGGGGCTGGCTGATCGCCGCCATGCTCGCCAATCTCGTCTGGGCCATGCCTCAGTTTTCGTTGGGCACTGCGGCCTTGACGCAAAACCTGAATCTCTTACCCGAAGGAGATACAGGGAAATACATTGGAGCATTAATCCTTTTTGCAATCGGCACGCTGGTTGTCCTCTTGTACGATTCCAAATGGGCCAAGTACTTTGATTACATCCTGAAAGCAATGGTGGGCATTGTGGTGGTGAGTTTCTTTGGCGTCGTTGCCGTGATGGCTTCCGAATTGGATTGGGGCGCTATATTCAGAGGATTCATCCCCAACCCAAGTTTGTTGTCTCAACCCGTCACGGGCCTGCAACCATTTATTGATGCCACATCTGATTCCGATTACTGGACACATGTGGTGATGAATACCCAACGCGACAAAATGATCGCTGCCGCTGCCACCGCAGTGGGCATCAATATGACCTTTCTCCTTCCCTATTCCATGTTGCGCAAGGGTTGGGGGCGTGAACATCGCGGGATGGCCAGTTTCGATCTGGGGATCGGACTGTTCGTTCCCTTCTTCCTCGCCACTACTTGTGTGATGATTGCTGCCGCAAGCCAATTCCACGGCAAATTCAACGAAGGCTTGATCGATCCGAACAGTGAACGTGATGTGCCTCAAAAAATTCAAAAGGCTTACGACTCCAACTTGAAATCCTTTCAAGCCCACCTCGAAACAAAATCGGTTCCAGCAAACGAAACTAAACCAGAACCGACCATCGACGACAAAAAAATGGCCGCCATGCTGGTCAATCGAGATGCCTTCCAGTTGGCCAACTCGCTCCAAAATCTGACTGGGAGTAAAACTATCTCACAAACTGTATTTGGCATTGGCGTATTAGGCATGGCCGTTTCCACCATCATCATTTTGATGCTCATCAACGGCTTCTGTCTCTCTGAAGCATTTGGCAGCAAAAACCTCAGCGGCCCGGTCCATAAGATTGGCTCAATCCTTCCGGGTCTTACCGGCGCATTGGGGTACATATTTATCTGGGGTAAAGGAAATGATTTCCTGTTAACTATTCCAACCAGCGTGTTCGGCATGGTTCTACTTCCGGTCGCATACATCACGTTTTATTGCATGGTGAACAGCAAAGAGTTGCTCGGAAATGACATTCCCAAAGGCGGCAAACGTGTAGCCCTCAACATTGCGATGGGCTTGGCAACAGCCGCCGCAACGATTGGCGCATGGGCTGCGATTAAGGCCAAAACCGGAGATAAAGCGATCTACATCATTGGAGGGTTTCTAATCCTTGTTATTGCCGGTCATCTATACCGCAAATCGAAGCAAGGCACGGATTCACCCGATGCTCAAAACGACTAGTTCCACGGGCCCAATCGGTTAGAGACTATTTATTCCGGCAACTTGCAGGATCAGCTTTTTCGGCGGATATTGTAACCGCCGTGAAGTCCTGCCTCGCTAGTGGTGTCGCTTGTCATTGCGCAGTTTGCCTGACTGCTCTTTTCAACCCGGCTTTCTTGAAGCCGGTTTTTTTGTGCCAGCGAGGCGGCACGGCTACCTACTCTATGCTGTCCTCCTTCCATGAAAACTTTCCTCAAAGATTATTCGCCCGTTGATATTCGAAACTGCGCCATCGTCGGCCATGCTTCCAGTGGCAAAACCATGTTGACCGAAGCGCTGCTCCGGGCCAGTGGCGCCACCACGCGGCAGGGGCACGTGAATTCCGGCAACACGGCCTCGGATTATCATGAGGACGAACGCCAACGTCATATCTCCATTCATGCCTCACTGATGCACACGGAGTTTGGAGGCAAGAAAATCAATTTCATCGATACCCCCGGTTACTTGGACTTTATCAATGAGGGGCTCGGAGCCCTGCGCGTGGCCGACGAAGCGATTGTGGTGGTGGATGCCGAACGCGGTGTGGAGCCCGGCACGCATCAGGTTTGGAATTGGGCCAGTGAAACAACCGTGCCCAAGATCATCGTGATGAATGGGATGGACAAGGATCTCGCCGATGCCGAATCCCAACTCGCCATGCTTCGCGAGGCATTCGGTGAACGCGTCTTTCCATTGACGCTTCCAGTCGACGCCGGTCCCGGATTTCATGTGCTGCTGGATATCCTCCACAGTCAGGTGGCGGAGTATGACCAAAATGAACGCGGCGTATACCACGCCATGGAACCGCTGGCCAACGAACGTCTGGCGCTCACGCGGCTGCACAACGAATTGCTGGAACTGGTCGCGGAATCGGACGACCAATTGCTGCAAAAGTATTTTGAGGCCGGTACCTTGAGCGATGAGGAAGTGCTGGATTCCATCCATGATGCCATTCAGCGGCAGGTGTTCATTCCCCTCTTCTGCACCTCGGCCGAAACCAATATCGGCGTGGCACATGTATTGGAGTTCATCTCCCGGCACGGCATCACTCCCATGGATCACCGGACGATTCATGCCGAGGACGAAAACGGCGGGCACAACATCGATCTCGCCGAACCGGAACCCGTGCTGTTTGTCTTTAAAACCGAGGCGGAAAGTCACGCTGGGGATATGGCCTTTGTAAAAGTCCTCTCCGGCCGACTGCACACCGGCATGGATCTTTTGAACGCGGACACACATACACAGGAACGCATCGGTCACATTTATCTGATTAACGGCCGGCATCGCATCCCCGTGGATCACTTAAACCCCGGCGACCTCGGCGCGTTGGTTAAATTAAAAAACACCCATACCGGCGACACTCTTTGTAGCCCGCAGCATGAACTGCATTTACCGCGCATGATTTATCCGGCGCCCAACATTCATGTGGCTCTCAGCCCCACTCGACATGGTGATGAGGAGAAAATCGCGGCCGGCCTAGCCGCCCTGCACGAGGAGGATCCTTCGTTCGTGTATCGCGTCGACCCCGAGAGCCGCCAGACGGTCCTGTCCGGCCAAGGCGAACTGCATTTGCGGGTCATTTCCGAGCGATTGCAGGATAAATATCGCGTGGCGGTGGAACTGGAGGAACCGCGGATTCCCTATCGCGAGACCATTTAGGAACCCGGTGAATCGCGCCATCGTCACAAAAAACAATCCGGCGGCGCCGGCATATTCGCCGAGGTTTGGCTGCGCGTGGAACCGCTCCCGCGCGACAGCGGCGTCATGTTTACTGAATCGCTCGTGGGGCAGAATGTCAGCCGTAGTTTTGTCCCGGCCGTGGAGAAAGGTGTACGCGAAGCCTGCGCCGAGGGCGTGCTGGCCGGCTGTCCGGTGCCCGATGTGTTGATCGATTTTTATGACGGCAAAGAGCACCCGGTCGATTCCAAGGAAGCCGCTTTTTTCACGGCAGGCAAACAGGCCTTTCAGGCCGCCGTTCACAACGCCTCCCCCTGCCTGTTGGAACCGGTCCTGGAATTAAGAATCCATGCGCCCGATGCGTTTTTGGGCGGAGTCATGGGCGACCTGAACAGCCGCCGCGGACGGATTCTCGGAGTAAACCTTGAGGACGGGCTTCAGGTCATCGAGGCGCATGTTCCGCAAAAAGAACTCTACCGCTATTCCAGCCAGCTTCGTGCTCTCACCGAGGGCCGCGGCTGGCATACGGAAATGTTTCGGGGCTACGAACGGTTGCCGGACGAGATTGAACCGCGCGTCATCGAAGCCCTGCAAATGTGATTACGCGCCAATCCGTGCGACCCACAACACCACACCGATAATCGCAAAGCAAATGGCGAAACACGCCACGAATCCCCATGCATCCATTTTCGTCGGCCGCTGAAATTCCCAGTCTGATCCCGGCAATAGCTTCCGATCATTAAACCGGTCCGGCCGCGCATAACTCACATCAATCTCGCGCGCATCCGATTCCGGATCCGGGTCCACTGGCGTCTTCATCTTCACATACAACCGGTCCAGTGCTTTCTTGCTGTTCGGCTGCGTCAGCAAACTGGCGATAATCATCACCAGAAATGGCGCGATTATTTTGAACGGAAATTCCAAAGTTTTCAGGGCCGCTTTCCGGTACTGGGTCATCTCTAATCCGAGCAATTTATCATAGATCACCATCTCAAAACGGAATGAGCCCTTGCCGGTTTTTCCTCCTCCCGGTTTCTCGTTTTCCTGAACGCCGCCGGTCCAGTATATCGATTGCCCGCCGGCACCTTCAGCAGGTTGATTTACGGCCAAATAGGCCTCGTTCGTGCGCAAGCCGGGAGCCGCTGCTGGAATCGCCCTAGGCAGCACAAAGAAACAAATCAGGCAAAAGGCGATGGTAATCCAGCCGGCCTTGGTAGTGGCCCGGCGCCAATACATCCCCAGCCAGAACAATGCGGCAAAGGTCATCGGCACAATCCAAGTCAACTCCAGCTGCTTGAACATGTCCAACATGGTCACCGAGACAATCACCGCACCCAATACCACAATTGCGCCCGTGATGCGTCCCAGCCGCAGGCATTCCTGTTCCGAGGCGTTGGGATTGCCGTAAGGGACATAAATATTCCGCACCACCAATGCCGAACAAACCAGCATATAGCAGTCCACACTGCTCATCAACGCGGCCAATAGGCAGGCCAGCATCAGCCCCACCAGACCGATACCCAACGGCCCGAGCAATTCCTTGGTGGCCACACCCCAGGCCATATCCGCATCGCCAATCAATGCCTTATTGTCACCGTATAACGTCAGGACAATCAGCGCGGTAATCACCCAGCCGATGGTACAGAAACGTTTAATGAAGTTGCCGGTCACCAATCCCACCCGGGCATCCTGTTCGCTCTTGGCCGTGCCTCCTCCCGTCACAATAAAGTGGGGCGTGAGCACAATCCCGATCATGTTCATGATCACTATGGTGATGATCGCATAAATTGGAAATTCACTGGCAGCCCCGCCGCCCACTATTTCGAACATCGAGGGATCCAATCTTTCATGCATCACCCGAAAACCATCCGTCCAGCTGTCACCGGGTTGGCCGAATTTGGTGACCACGGCATTCAGACCGAACGGGATCAGCAGGACCGATAGCAGGATGATGCAGATGCCTTGGATAAGATCCGTCCAGTACGCCGCCGTCACTCCGCCCAACACGCCATACACCATGACGACCACAGCCACCAACGGCACCAGAACATACTCGGTTTTGACTCCCATCAGTTCCTCGCCCAAAAGCGGCACCCCCACCTTGCCAATCGCGGTGAACAGCATGGCACCGTATACAATGTAATAAAAACAACCGAAGATCGCGTAGGCCACGCCCATGGGCTTGGATTCATACCGTTCGGTAAACCAATCCCCCAGTGTCAGGCAACGCATCCGGCGATACCAAACGGCGCTAATCCAGTAGATGGGCGTGACAAAGAGCCAGTACATCACCCCCCACATGCCGCTCATACCATTGGCGAACGTACCGCGGGCGGTATTCACCGGATCCGCCGACCCGGTGCCCGCACCGAAGGCGGCAAAGGTCTGAAATAGTTTGCCGAATTTTCGGCCTCCCATGAAGTAATCCTCCTGCGCCTTTACTTGGCGCATCGCCCAGATTCCGATGGCGGCCATGCCGGAGAAGTAGATGAAGAGAACGACGTAATCAGCGAAACTCATAAGCGCAAGCAGGTTAAAAAAAGGATACCGATTCCCACGATTTGCCCAACAAAAAACCCGCCCCAATTGGGGCGGGTGTCAAATTGATGTAATCCAGACTACTCAGACTTTTTGTCTGCGTCTTCCGACTTGGGCTCTTCAACGGCTTCTTCCGAATTTTCGGCCGGCTCTGCCTCAGCCAATTCTTCCGGTACCGCTTCCTCTGCCTCGGATGCCTCGGTCTCGACGGATTCTTCAGCCGCCTCTTCTGAAGTAGTTGATTCTTCCGCTTTGGGAGATTCCTCCTTGGCAACGGGCTGCTGGTCTGCCGGGGCCTCGGTCGTGGCACTGTCGGCATCCGTCACCCATTCAAGGATGGCCATTTCCGCAGCATCCCCTTGGCGGCGGCCGAGTTTGATGACTCGGGTGTAACCGCCGTTGCGACTCTCGAAGCCGGGCGCGATGTCCTCAAAAAGAATCCGAACCACGTCCTCATTCTCCCGCCAGTAAGCACGCTGGGCAGAACCGGATACACCATTTTTCCGGGGGAAAAACGATCGAGGGTTTTGCTGCAGACGAGCGGCGATCAGACGACGGTAATGCAAGCCCGCGCTTTCGGTTTGGCCCTTTTTGCCGAGCGTCACCATCTTGTCGGCCACCACGCGGGCGGCCTTGGCCTTGGCGAGGGTGGTTTTGACCTTACGGTGCTTGATCAGGCTGCACACCAAGTTGTTGAGCATGCGAGTGCGATGCTCGGTGGTGCGGCCCAGTTTGGCTTTGCGGATACGGTGGCGCATGGTGCTGGTTCAGGTAATTAGTCTAACAGAGAAGAGCCGGAGCCCAACAAGGGCTCGCCGTCGTCTTCAAACAATATGCTCGGCGAACCGCCGGAGCTGTTCGGCTTGGCAATCAAATCGGCCGGATCCAGCACGCTCTCATCAAACGTCATCCCCAGACCGAGGCCAAGTTCGACGAGCTTGTCTTTGATCTCGTTCAACGATTTTTTGCCAAAGTTGCGGTACTTGAGCATGTCGGCCTCACTCTTTGTGGCGAGCTGGCCAACGGTGGTTATATTGGCATTATTAAGGCAGTTCGCTGCGCGAACACTCAGTTCAATCTCGTTCACGCTCATGGCGAGAAGACGTTTGAGTTCGGATTGTTCCTCGGTCTGATTTTCCTTCTCTTCCTCAAACTCGATGGCGTCTTTGTCGTAGTTTACGAACACTTCGAGCTGATGCATCAGCACTTGGCTGGCCTGGTTCACAGCGTCATCCGGCGTGATGCGGCCATCGGTCCAAATCTCCAGCTCCAAGCTGTCATAATCGGTGCGCTGTCCCACGCGAGCATTGCCGACGTCGTAACGTACCCGGGTGACTGGCGAGAAGATTGAGTCTATCGCGATCACGCCGATCGGCTGGTTGACGGTCTTGTTTTCATCGCCTGTCAGGAAACCGCGCCCCACTTGGACGGTGAGTTCCATGAGAAATTTCTTCTTCTTATCGAGTGTGCAGATGTGTTGGTCTGGATTCACAAGTTCCACATTGTGGTTTAACTCGATATCCCCCGCGGTGACCGCGCCGTCCTTGTTCACAGAGAGGAGCAACACTTGTGGATCCCGTGTCTCGTGAATCTTAAATTTCACCTGTTTCAGGTTGATGATAATCTCCGCCATATCCTCCACCACATCTTCAACGGTGGCGAATTCATGTTGGGCTCCATCCACCTTGAGGGATGTGATGGCCGCACCTTCCAACGAGGAAAGCAGGACGCGGCGCATGCTGTTGCCGATGGTGTGGGCGTAGCCGATTTCAAACGGTTCCGCGACGAACTTGGCGTAGGTCTCGGTTGCCGTTCCTTCTTCTTTCTTCAGCCGATTCGGCCGCTCGAATGCTCCTAAACGTGTAGGCATGTTTTCTTACTTTGGTTGCAATTTTAATCTGACCGCAATCTTTATTCCCGCATCGTTGCGGTCCGTATAATTGCTGTTTCTCTGACCCACCCGGGCACAGGGATTAACGGGAATAAAACTCAACGATGGTCTGCTCGTTTGCCACCGGCTCAATGTCCTCGCGCGTCGGCATCCGGCTGATGGTGCCGGCATAGGCGGCCTTATCCAGTGTAAGCCATTCAGGCACGGTTCGGCTAGTGGAGTACTCAAGGTTTTTGTCCGCCAAGTGACGACTCTTTTCCGAGGGTTTAATCTCCACCTTGTCACCTTCATGCAAAGCAATTGAAGGCGTACGGGCGCGCTTCCCATTCACCATCACGTGACCATGCGTCACCATTTGGCGTGCTTGAGCGCGGGAGTATCCAAACCCCAAGCTGTACACGACACTATCCAGTCGCGTTTCCAAAATCTGCAGCATAATCTCACCCGTCACACCCCGA
>JAYQQG010000001.1:0-86994 GCA_038145765.1 Verrucomicrobiales bacterium | reverse complement strand
GCCGATTGCCGAAGTGATTTCGTTTGGCGAATGGGCAGTGTTGCGCGGCACCGGCAAGGATGTCAGTGAATCGGTCGACGGAAATCGAACGATCAAGACATACAAGTGGGTGATCCTCAGTCAAAAGCAGGCAGACGGCTCGTGGAAGATGAAGTGGGACATGTACAATTACGATGCCAATTATAGCGCGGAATGATCACGTCGCGCTAGAGTTTAAGCGTTCATGGACTTACTGACCCAAGGGCTCGTTGGTTCCGCGGCTGCCCAATCGTGTTGCCGGCCCAAGGCCCAGTATCGGGTGGCGTTCTACGGGGCGATTGCCGGGATGGCACCGGACTTGGATGCGCTGATCAGTTCCCCGGCTGATCCGTTGTTAAACCTCGATTATCACCGGCACTTTTCGCATTCACTGGCGTTCATTCCGGTGGGCGCGTCGCTGGTGGCGTTGGTGATTTGGCTGGTGTCTCGGCGGCGCTTTGACTTTCGGGAAATCTGGACGGCCTGTCTATTGGGCTACGCCACGCATGGGTTGCTGGATACCTGCACCAGTTACGGCACGCAGTTGTGGTGGCCATTCGCGTTGGATCGGGTTTCGTGGAATCTCGTTTCCATCATCGACCCGCTGTTCAGCCTGCCGCTATTGGGACTGACCGTTTGGGGCGCGTGGCGTGGTCGCGTTTGGTTTCCACGCGTGGCGATGATGTTCTGTGCGTGCTATCTGCTATTTGCCTTTGCCCAACATCGCGGGGCGCAATCGGTTCAGCACGCGCTCATCGCGCAACGCGAACACGGGGCGGAACGTCAGGTGGTGAAGCCCAGCATCGGCAATGTGTTTCTGCATCGCTCGGTGTATCTGCACGATGGCGTTTATCATGTGGACGCGATCCATGTGATTCCCGGGTTTGCGCCGAAGGTCTATCCCGGCGGCAAAGTGGACGCATACACATCCACCCAAACCAACCGCGATGTCGCCCGGTTCAACCGGTTGTCCAACGGCTTCCTGTGCCAACATCCCGAGGCGGCCGACGTGATCGGCGATATCCGCTACGGCATGCTGCCCACCTCGACGGTGCCGTTGTGGGGGATAAAAAAAAATCGCGCCCAACCCGACGAGCCGGTACGCTTTGTGAAATACCGAAAGGCCGACAAGACGGATCTCAACCAGTTTTATCACATGCTTTTTCGGCGCAAACATTTACCAGAACAGAAATGAACCTGATCAAATTTTTTACCGCCACCGTATGCCTGTTGCTCATCGAACCCATTCAGGCTGCGCAGCATTGGAAGCTGGATTCGCCCAAGGACCCGACGATTGTGGTTCAGGGCGGTGCGGCACAGAGCGCAACCGGAGTGGAGAAAGGAGCCTTGGCGCTGGATGGGGTGGCGGTGTTGGAGGTGAAGGAGTCGGCCAAGCTCGGGCACGGCGGCAAGGGGTTTACATTGGTGGCTTGGGTGAACCCGTACACCTTGAATGCCGGTCAGCAGATGATCGTGACCAAGAATGTGTATTCGCGAAATCAACGCGAATGGGGGGTGATGATCGACAAGGACGGCCGGTTCCGGCTTTACCTGAGACAGGGCGGTTGGCAAACCGTGACCGCCGAAACCCGGCCCAAACCGGGCCATTGGCATCAGGTCGGGGTGGTGGTGACCCCGCAGCGTGCCGAGTTGTGGATTAACGGCAAACGCGAGGGAGCGGGCGCCTTGAAGCAGCCTTTGCCGCAGACAGCGGCGCCGCTCACTTTTGGTGGGGTTAACGATGGCGGCAGGATCTGGCAGAACCTGTTTGGCGCACTGGATGAGATTCAATTGTGGGATGCGCCGCTCAATGAAACAGAGATGGCCGCCCGATATCACCCGGTGAAAGCCACGCATAGGGTGCCCAAGCATCTGCCGTTGGGCGGTGAAGTGTTTCCTCTTTGGAACGGGCCGGAACTGCCGACGGATCCGGAGCGCATTCCGTTTGCTGCCGGCATCCAACACAGCACGATTCATCGCCCGGCGGAGGACGGCTACAAATTTTTGCATGGCGCCGCCATCGTGATGCACCGGGGCGTGCTGTATGCTAATTGGGCAAACAGTCCCACCAATGAAAATGGTCCGCACGAGACCTTACAGGGGCGCCGCTCCAAGGATGGCGGCAAGACGTGGGAACCTTTGGAGGTGGTCGGTCCCGGGTTCAAAGGTGCAGACCGGCACAGCCACGGCGTATTGTTCCGGCACCGGGATGAGCTGTGGACGATTTGCTCGCGGTTCGGTACGGGCGAACCGAATGGGCGTCGTTTTCGGGGTCTGCGTGGCGAGGCCTTTGTACTGGATGAAAAGGCGAACCAATGGAAATCGCGCGGTATCGTGATGCAGAATTGTTGGCCATACGATGAACCCGTGCGAATGGGGAACGGAAGTTATATCACCGGTGGGCAGGATAAGGATGGTTATCCTGTGGTGGCGATGAGTCGGGGCGATGATTTCACGAAATGGGATTCCGTGCTGATTCCATTTCCGCCACAGCTCAAGCCCAGTTTTGCCGAGACGACTGTGTGGGCGGATGGCGCGCACGTGTTGGCCGTCATCCGTGGCGGTGCCGGAGTGGCGTGGGTTTCCACCAGTGACGATCACGGCAAGACTTGGGCCAAGGCCCGCCCAAGCAATCTCCCCATGCCTCGGGCCAAGGCCTATCTCGGCCGGTTGAGCACGAAGCAGCTGTACCTCGTCTCCAATTACCGCAACCGTGATACCCTCTGTATTTCCGTGGGCAAGCCCGGCGCGAAAACCCTCAGTCACATGTGGCGTCTGCGCCACGGCAAATCCGGGCCTCCGCGCTTCCCCGGCCACGCCAAGGGCAAGCAATGGAGCTATCCTTACGCCCACGAGCATGAAGGCAAACTCTACGTGGTCTATTCCATCGGCAAGGAAGATTGCGGTTTGACCGTGGTGCCACTGGCGTCTCTTGCCCACCCTTAATTTCACCGTTGAATGTGAGCGCGAATGTTTTCATGCTCGCGGTTCCACAATTTTACCTCATGAAACACACACGTATTGCCTGGGCCGGTTTGCTGGCCGTTCTTTTTTTCGCCATTGAAACGGTATCCGCCGCCAAGCCGAACTTTGTGATCATCTTCACCGATGACCAGGGGTACGGCGACCTGAGCTGTTTCGGCTCGAAGACCATCAAGACGCCGAACATCGATCGCATCGCGAAGGAGGGGCGGAAGTTCACGAGCTTCATGGTGGCCTCGCCGGTGTGCACGCCGTCGCGCGCGGCGTTGTTGACCGGTTGTTATCCCAAGCGCGTGGGCATGCATCAGCACGTGTTGTTCCCCGCCTCGACGAAGGGGCTGAACGCCAAGGAGCACACCATCGCCGATCACCTGAAAGGGCAGGGCTATGCCACCGCCTGCTTCGGCAAATGGCATCTCGGGCATCACAAGGAAACGCTACCGACGGCCAACGGCTTCGATACCTACTTCGGTATCCCATACTCGAACGACATGAATCACCCGGACAATAAGGGCAAGCCCCGCGGCGGTTGGCAGGGCATGGATATTTTGTGGGCCGACCCAGAATCCACGCTCACCAAATGGAAGACGCCCCTGTTTGAAGATGAGAAAATCGTCGAGCTGCCGGTCGACCAACGCACCATCACCCGCCGGTGCACGCAGAAGTCTATTGATTTCATCAAGGCGAATAAGGACAAGCCATTCTTTGTGTACGTGCCGCACTCCATGCCGCACATCCCGCTGTACGTACCGGACGACGTGCGCGATCCGGACCCCAAGCGGGCCTACATCAACACCATCGAGCACATCGACGCCGAAGTCGGCCGCCTGCTCAAGACGATCGATGACCTGAAACTTGCCGACAACACCTATGTCATCTACACCACCGACAACGGTCCGTGGCTGCCTTTCCTGCATCACGGCGGTTCGGCTGGTCCATTGCGCGACGGCAAAGGCACCACCTTCGAGGGCGGCCAACGCGTCCCCTGCGTGATGCGTGGCCCCGGCATCCCCGCCGGCACGGTGTGCGATGAACTTACCGGCACCATTGACCTGCTCCCCACCATCGCCGCCCTCACTGGCAAGGCTTTGCCCAAAGGCCGAAAAATTGATGGATTGGATGTATCCGGCCTCTGGAAAGGCACGCAGAAAAAATCTCCGCGCGAAGAATTCATCCACTACACCTCCCGCGGCGACCTCGAGGGCCTGCGCAGCGGCAATTGGAAACTGCTCGTCAAAAAACCGCGCCGCAATCCCAACAACCGCCCGCCGCAATTGTTTCTGTTCGATCTGGCCAATGACCTCGGCGAACAAAACAACCTCGCCGAAGCCAAGCCGGACATCGTGAAAAAACTCCGCGCCCGCATGGAAGCCCTCGACGCCGAGATCACGGAGAATGCACGGTCACCGTGGTTTAAGAATTAGCTGCTAAATTCGGCCTCTTTCTCCGGCTTGGTTGCAGGCTCTTTAAAGAAGAGCGCGAAGATCACCAGTACGCCGACCGAAAGGAACGCCGGCACGGGCCAGATTTTTGCCCAGTCGTGCGTTTTGTCCGCCAATTCGTTCATGGCCAATACTTTCCCCGCGAGCATTGTTCCCACGAAAGCCCCCACACCCCAGAGGATAAACGCAATGAAGCCTTGGCAGGCGGCTCGGATTTTCGGGTTGGCCTCATCGTCGACATAGAGCTGGCCGGCGATGAAAAGAAAATCATAACACACGCCGTGCATCAAGATGGCGGCGAAGATCAATGGTGCCGCGAGAGTGGTGGCATCCACACTGCCGCCCAAACAAAAATATCGAGCAGCCCAAGCGGCGATGCCGAGGAAGATGGTTTTCTTGTAGCCAAACTTCTTGAGCATGATTGGTAGGCAAAACATGAAGACGATGTCCGACACTTGCGCGAGGGACATCTTGGCGGTGATCTTCGTCCACTCCAGTTCGGTCAGATAAATGCTCATCATCACAAAGTAAAAATACAGCGGGATGCAGATGAGTAACATGCAGCCAATGAAAATGGCAAAAGATGGTTTCTTCATCAGAGCCAAGGCATCGAGGCCGAGCAGTTCGGCAGCACTGATATTTTCACCGGTTTTCTTGGGCGGCGTGTGTGGCAGTGACAGGGAGAACAACGCCAGTCCGATCGACACGCCGCCGGCGAGGTAAAACTGGATAGAAGATTGCTCACCATTGAGCAGTGAAAGAGTCACACCGCCGCCGATCCAGCCGACGGCAGACCATAGTTTTACGCGCGGGAAAGCCGTCTTCGAATCATTCAAGTGCGTGAGCGCCAGAGAATTACCCAGGGCCAGCGTCGGGGTGTACAGTGCGCAATAGAGGATAAGCGTGGAATAAAATGGCAGGAAGGTTTTGAAACTGGGCAACGCACAAAGCACCAGTCCGCCCACGAGCGAAAATACCGCCAGAAGTTTTTCCGAAGCAAAATAGCGATCCGCCAAGAGGCCCACAAGGAATGGTGAAATCATCGATCCAATGGCAAACGCTCCGTAAGCCGCACCCACTTCCTGCCCACCGAACTGTAGCATATTCGTTAAGTACGCGCCCATGCTCGCATACCAGCTGCCCCAAACGAAGTATTGCAGGAAGTTGAAGAAGGATAATTTGACTTTAAGCTGGGTTTGCATGATTCGGGCGGTTGGGTGGGTTGAGGCTACCTTGAAGTTGGGAGGCGTCAAGGTCAGTGGAGGTTGACCGTTTGGCGGCTGGCTGGAAGAATCGGCGCATGCAACGGTTTCTCTTGATGGCCGCAGTGTGTGTTGCCTGGGGTGGATGGGCACAGGACAAAGTGAAGTGGCATGATGTCACTGAATGGGGCGTGGAAGGGCGCGGGTGGGGGGATCAGGATCGGGCGCGGTGGTTTGACCGGTTTCCGGCCAAGGCACAGGAGGCGGTGACCCCGGCGGTGTGGAACCTCAGCCGGCACAGTGCGGGGATGATGGTGCGGTTCAAGACGGACGCCACGGAGATTCATGCGCGGTGGAAATTGATGAGCGCGCGCCTGGGCATGCCGCACATGCCGCCGAGCGGGGTGAGCGGATTGGATTTGTATGCGCGCGACGCCAAGGGCCAATGGCGCTGGGCGGCAGCCACGCGGCCGAGCCAGCAGGAGATGCAGGCGGCGTTGTTGCGCGGCATTGCGCCGGGCATGCGGGAATACGCAGTGTATTTGCCGCTGTACAACGGCACGGAATCACTGGCCATCGGCGTGCCAGCCGGGGCGAAGTTTGAAGGGATGGCGCCGCGCAAGGCGAAGCCGATTGTGTTTTATGGGACGTCCATCACGCACGGCGCGTGCGCGTCGCGGCCCGGCATCACGCATCCGGCGATCTTGGGCCGGCGGCTGGATCGGCCGGTGATCAACATCGGCTTTTCCGGCAACGGTCGAATGCACGAGGCGGTGGGCAAGCTGATGGCGGAGTTGGAAGCGGCGTGTTACGTGATCGATTGTCTGCCAAACATGAACGCGGCGATGGTCACCGAGCGCTGCGTGCCGTTGGTGAAGCTGCTGCGCAAGGCGCGGCCGGACACGCCGATTGTGCTGGTGGAGGATCGCCGCTTTGCCAACAGCTGGTTGACGCCGGGTAAATCGAAGTTTCACGATGACAATCACGAGGCCTTGCGCAAAGCGTTCGAGCAATTGCAGGCGGCCGGCGTGAAGCGGCTATTTTACTTAAGCGGCGACGCGTTGTTGGGTGAGGATGCCGAGGGCACGACCGATGCCTCGCACCCGAATGACCTCGGTTTCATGCGGCAGGCGGATGCCTTTGAGCCGGTGCTGCGCAAGGCGTTGGGGTTGAACAAGGATTAACCGGATGAGTAGGATTATTTTATGAATGCGGACTCGCAGGCTCGTCCCTCCATCAACCAAAGCCTTTGGAGGGACGAGCCTGCGAGTCCGGGGGGATTGAATAGTCAAATTTGGATTTTTGAATGAAACGCGTTTTGATTTTTTTGATGTTTGCCGGCCTCATGCTTGATGCAGCGGCGCAGATTCGGCGGCCGAATATTGTGTTTGTGTTGGCGGACGATCTCGGCTGGGCGGAGCTGGGGTGTTACGGGAACAAGTTTAACGAGACGCCCAATCTGGATCGGTTGGCGAAGGAGGGTATGCGGTTCACGCATGCGTATGCGGCGGCACCGGTGTGTTCGCCGTATCGCGCGGCGCTGCTCACGGGACAGCATCCGGCGCGCGTGGGCATCACGGATTATCTGCGGCCCAATTCCTCCAACGGCCTGTCGGTGAGCCATGTGGCGTTGCCGGAGATTTTGGCGAAGCACGAGTACACGACGGGCATGGTGGGCAAGTGGCATCTCACGGGTTACAACCATCACGAGGCGGAGTTTGAGTTGAGGCCGACCGATCATGGCTTTGGCTGGAACACCGGCAGCGAGGTGAAATCGATTTTGGCTTAGCGGCTTTTCCTTGAGTGAACCGAAGGAGCGGACGATGGTTTCCGCATGACACGCATTTTCATCAGCCTCAGCCTGATTGCGTTTACCCAATTCCTTTCAGTCGCGAAACCATTGCCGTTACCCAAGGAAACACCTTGGGATTTGGCGACCCTGAAGAAGGCGCCGGCGTTTCAGTGGCAGAGCCAAAAGGGCGGTGTGCATTCGTTGACCTACGCCGGTGAACGCTACCGCGGCAAACCGACAAGCGTCTTCGCCTACTATGCCTCGCCCAAGACGCTGGGGCAGGGCGGCGATGACAAGATGCCCGGGATCGTGCTGGTGCATGGCGGCGGTGGGGCGGCGTTCACCAACTGGGCCGAGCTTTGGGCCAAGCGTGGGTACGCAGCCATCGCCATGGACTTGGCCGGCAAAGGTGAGGGCCGCAAGCCGCTGCCCGATGGTGGTCCGGATCAGGGCCATGCGTTCAAGTTCGGCACCATCGATGAGCCGGTTGAAAACCAATGGTCGTACCACGCGGTCGCCAATGTGGTACGGGCGCATTCACTGCTCCGCAGTTTTCCGGATGTTGATGCCGGGCGTATCGCGCTGACAGGCATCAGCTGGGGCGGCTATCTCACCTGCATCGTGGCGGGCGTGGATGACCGGTTCAAGATGGCCATGCCCGTGTACGGCTGCGGTTTTCTGCGGGAGAACAGCGTCTGGAAAGCCTCGGAGTTTGGAAAGATGACGCCGGCCCAGTCGGACAAATGGCATCGCCTTTGGGATCCTTCGCGCTACATCGGCTCGACGAGTATGCCCGTCATGTTCCTCAACGGCACCAATGATTTTGCCTACCCCATGGACAGCTACGCCAAGACCTGCGCGCTTGTGCAGGGCGAGAAAAACTACAGCATCCAGATCCGGATGCGGCACGGCCACATCTTCACCTTCCCGGAATTCTACGGCTTCGTGGACCAATACCTGCGCGACGGCATCCCCATGCCCGTAGTGGCTCGTCCGATCGTGAAGGGCGGGCAACTCACCATAACTGTGCAGTCGAAGACCAAGCTCATCTCCGCCAACCTGCATTACACCACCGGCTCACATCCGCAGAACAAAACGCGCGCATGGAAAACAATCCCACTAAAAGTCGACGGCCAAAAGATCCACGGTGCCGCCCCGCCCAAGAACGCCACCGTCTGGTACGTCGACGTTCGCGACGAACGCAAGTACCTCGTCAGCAGCGAAGTGATGGGGGTGAAGTAGGATTTGAAGGTGTGAAAAATCCCTCGCAGGCCTGCGCAAGCGCATTGCTAACCCCAGTAACCTCTCCGCCACCGTTGGCGAAGCCCTCGCCACCATCGGCAATCTTTTCGCCCTTGCCAGCAACCCCTTCGCCGAGGCCGGCAAAACCTTCGCTTAACACAAAATGTTGTTGCTGGCGGGGGAAATGACCCTGCCGGCTGTCCCGTCCCACTGCGTAGCCTTTGCTGTTGAAATGATTGGTTGGGCGCGTAGGCTTCGGGCATGCATTTATCCCACAATGTTTCTCGCCGACATTTCTTAACCCAAACCGGCTTGGCGGCTGGAGTGCTCGCCGCTGGATCGGCCTGGGCCAAGGATGTGCCGCCGTTGCGGATTTCGCTCGCGCAATGGACGATCAACCCGGAACTGCGCTCGGGCAAGATTGATAATCTCGACTTCGCCATGGTGGCGGCAGACCACGGGATTTTTGCCGTGGAATACGTGAACCAGTTCTTCATGGACAAGGCCAAGGACGCGAAATACCTCGGCGCGATGAAAAAGCGGGCGGCCGATCACGGCGTAAAGAGCCTGCTCATTATGTGCGATCGCGAGGGCAACATCGGCGATCCGGACGCCGCCAAGCGCAAACAGACGGTCGACAACCATCGCAAGTGGCTGGATGCGGCCAAGTTTCTCGGCTGCCATTCTATCCGCGTGAATGCCGGCAGCCGCGGCACGTGGGAGGAGCAGGTGAAGCTCGCCGCCGACGGCCTCAGCCGGCTGACAGCCATCGGCGCGAAGATGGGCCTAAACGTCATCGTGGAAAACCACGGCGGACTTTCCAGCAATGCCGACTGGCTGGCGGAGGTCATCAAGAAGGTCGGCCACGAACGCTGCGGCACATTGCCGGACTTCGGCAACTTTCGCATCAAGCCCGGCGAGAGCTACGATTCCTATCGCGGCATGAAAAAGCTGCTGCCCTTCGCCAAGGGCGTGTCGGTGAAGGACCGCGTGTGGGACGACAAGGGGAAGTCGCATCCGCTCGACTACAACCGCATGCTCAAGCTCGTGCACGCCTCCGGCTTCCGCGGCTACTGCGGCATCGAAGTCGTCGGCTTTGCCAACCTCACCGCCAACCGCAAAAAGCTCCAGGCCGCTATCGACAATATTTAAACGAAAATGCGTAACCTATTTTTAATGCTGTTGTGTGGGTGGTCGCTCCAGGCAGCGGCACCGAACTACTTGCTCATTTTTTGCGACGACCTCGGGTATGGCGATTTGGGTTGTTATGGCTCGAAGAAAAACCGCACGCCGCGGATTGATGCGATGGCCAAAGAGGGGGTGCGGTTCACGAGCTTTTATTCGTCCAGCCCAGTTTGTACACCGTCGCGCGCGAGCTTGTTGACCGGTTGCTATGCGCGGCGGGTGAGCATGCACGAGGATTTCACCGGGCATTGGGTGCTCATTCCGCGCAGTCGACGGGGGATGCACGCGGAAGAATTGACGCTGCCGGAAATGCTGAAGGCGAAAGGATATGCGACGGCGTGCATCGGCAAATGGCATCTGGGCGATCAACCGCCGCATCTGCCGACGGCGCATGGGTTTGATGAGTACTACGGCATTCCGTACTCCAACGACATGGCCAGCGCGCGCCGGGGTGATCCGCCATTGCCGTTGGTGAAACAGGCCGAGGTGATCGAGGCACCGGCGAATCAGGCCACGCTCACGCAACGGTACACGCGCGAGGCGGTGAGCTTCATTGAGCGCAATAAGGCGAAACCGTTCTTCCTGTACCTGCCGCACACGTTTCCGCATCTGCCGTTGTTTGCCTCCAAGGATTTTCATGGCAAAAGCGCGAACGGGCGTTATGGCGATTCGGTGGAGGAGATCGACTGGTCGACCGGGCAGATTCTCGATGCGCTCAAGAAGCATGGGCTGGAGAAAAACACGCTAGTGATTTTCACCTCGGACAATGGTTCCAATGGCCACAACGGCGGGTCGAATGCGCCGTTGTCCGGTGCCAAGGGCGGCACGATGGAGGGCGGTATGCGCGTGCCGATGATCGCCCGCTGGCCGGGGCGCATTCCCGCCGGCACCACGTGCGATGTACTGGCGAGCACCATGGATTTCCTGCCGACTTTTGCGCGGTTGAGCGGCGGGCAGCTGTCGAAGAACAAGATCGACGGGCACGACATCACCCCACTGCTCACCGGTGTGAAAGGTGCCGAGTCGCCGTACGAGGTGTTTTATTATTACCGCCGCCGCCAGTTGCAGGCCGTGCGTTGGGGCGATTGGAAATGGCATCTGCCGTTGGAGAACACGTTTCCGGCCTGGACAACCCCCAACAACAAGGGCCGCGGCCGGCCCGGGAAACTGGTGAATTTGGAATCCGATTTGGCGGAGAAGGTGGATGTGACCGAGGCCAACCCGAAAGTGATGGCCAAGATGCGCGCGCTGGTGGCGCTGGCGGAAGCCACGCTGGGCAACGAGGCGCGCCAAGGGAAAGAGCAGCGGCCGGCGACAACTTTGGGAAGTTCGAAGCCGATGGTGTTGAAAAAGTAAATTCACGCGGAGCTGCGGAGGTTGTAATTGGGACGAGGTGGAACTCGTCCCTCCCAATCTCGCTCCGCGCCTCTGCGTGAGATCAGAAATTCGTGGGCTCGACAAATGGCGGTGGTTCGTCCGTAATTCGCGCGACTCATGCGTTTGAAGGATCGGGTAATTTTGGTGACCGGCAGCACGACCGGGATTGGTGAGCACATGGCGCGGCGGTTTGTGGTCGAGGGGGCGAAGGTGGTTTTGCACGGCCGCAATGCCGAACGAGGGGCGGCGCTGGTGGCAGAGTTGGGCCCGGACAACGCGGCGTTTTGCCAGGGTGACCTGGGCGATGCAGCCTATCCCGAGCAATTGGCTCAAGACGCACTGGCGGTGCACGGGCGGATCGATGCGTTGGTGAACAACGCGGGCCTCGTGACGCGCAACAAGATTGAGGAGACGGACGCGGAATTTTTTGACCACATCATCGGCGTAAACGCGCGCGCACCGCTGTTGCTCATCCGCGCACTGTTGCCGGCGCTCAAGGAAAGTGAAGGGGCGGTGCTGAACATCGGCTCGATCCTGGCCTGGTGCGGTCAGGAAAATCTGGTGGCGTACTCGATGAGCAAGGGGGCGCTGATGACGATGACGCGCAACCTCGCCGACTCGCAGGCGCGGCACAAGGTCCGGTTCAACCAGCTCAACGTCGGCTGGACGCTGACGGAGAATGAGTATCACGTGAAGATTGCCGACGGTCTGCCGGAGAATTGGCCGGACAAACTGCCGGAACACGCGGCGCCCTCGGGCAAGTTGATGGGCCCGGAAGACATCGCGTCGGCCGCTGTCTATTGGGTGAGTGAAGAAAGCGCGCCGGTGAGTGGTTCGGTGCTGGAGATCGAGCAATATCCGGTGATCGGCCGGTTCCCGAATTTTGAAGGCGAAGATGCCGTTTGAGTTTTTATCCCGTAAATTCCTGTATTCATGAAACAACTGATTCTTTCCCTGTGCACGCTGTTGCTGGCTTGGCCGGCGGTGGCGGAGAAATACGATCCCAACCGGTTCGAGCGCGAAGTGCTGGTGAGCAGTAGCCACGACGCAATCCAGTTCGAGGTGTTGCCCAATGGAGACATTGTGTTCGTGGAATTTGCCGGTGGCGTGAAACGCTGGAACGCCAAGACGCGCGAAGTGACGACGCTGGGGCAGGTGCCGACCTATGCCAAGGGCGAAGTGGGGTTGCTAGGCTTTGCGGTGAGCCCGAATTTTTTGAAGAATGGTCATCTCTTCACGCTGCATTGTCCCACGGCCAAACAGGACACCATGCGGGTGAGCCGATTTGTGGTGAAGGGTGAAGTGATGGATGTGAAGGGCGAGGAGGTGCTGCTCGAATGGCCCTACGATGATGATCACATTTATCACATGGGCGGCGCGGTGTTCATGGACGGCCGCGGGCATCTGTACATTGGCAATGGCGACAACTGCCACTGGAAGCCGGGCCTGCCGATTGATTATCGGCCCGGCAAAAAGAGCTGGGACGCCATGCGCTCGGCGGGCAACTCACAGGATTTGCGCGGCAAGATCCTTCGCATCCAGCCAAAAGACGACGGCGGTTATGCGATCCCGAAGGGAAACCTGTTTACTGATGCGAAAAAGGGGCGGCCGGAGATTTATGCGATGGGCGTGCGTAATCCGTTCCGGATGACGGTGGATGACACCGACGGCACGCTGTACTTCGGCGACGTGGGGCCGAATGTGTTTCCGGACCTGAAGATCAATCCGCTCGGCTACGATGAAATCAATGCCGCACCCAAGGCGGGCAACTTCGGCTGGCCGCTCTTCATCGGCCCGAATGAGCCGTATCCGGTTTATGATTTTGCAAACAACAAGGTGGTGGCCACCTACAAGCCGGGCGCGCCGGAGAATCATTCACCGAACAACACCGGTCTCAAGCAACTGCCGCCCGCGAAACCGGCCTTGATCTGGTACGGCAACTTGAAGAGCGAACGCTTTCCCAGCCTCGGTACGGGCGGCCGTTCGATCATGGCCGGGCCGGTGTATCGGTTTGATCCCAAAAACAAATCGGCCATCCGCCTGCCCAAGGAGCTGGATGGGCACCTGTTCATTTACGAATGGATGCGGAACTGGATTCAAGTCGCCAAGCTTGGCACCGGCGGCCCGGCGGTGACGCCGTTTCTTCCGGACTGGAATTTCCGCCGCCCGGTGGATATGAAGCTCGGCCCGGACGGTGCGTTGTACCTGATCGAGTACGGAGACAAGTGGTGGGAAAACACCGACAGCCGGATTGCGCGTATCGTGTACCGGCGCGGCAACCGCGCGCCCAAGGCGGTGCTGGCGGCCAACACCACAGCCGGCGCCGCGCCGTTGCAGGTGTCCATTTCCGCCGCCCCATCGACGGACCCGGATGGGGACGCCCTGAAATACCAATGGAGCGACGGCCAAACCGGTCCGGTGTGGAAACAGCAAATCAAAAAGGCCGGGGTGCACACGGTATCCGTGACGGTGACCGACCCCATTGGCGCGAAGAGCACCGCCACTCAACAGGTCCATGTGGGCAACGCGCGGCCGGTGGTGGCGTTTCAATCGCCGGCGCACGGATCGTTTTTCGATTGGAAAGAGCAGCTGAAGTACGACCTGAAGGTGTCTGACGCCGAAACCAAAAAGATCGACGCCAACCTCGTGTCGTTGCAGGGCGAATTTCGCAACCGACGATATCTCACTGATGAAGACGCCGAGCTGTCCACGCCCGGCTTGGCGCTCATGCGCAAGAGCACGTGCTTTGCCTGCCATATTTCCGATGCGCCCTCCGCGGGGCCGTCTTATGAACTGGTCGCCGAGAAATATGCGGACGACTCCGGTGCGGCCGCGCGTTTGGCCGAGAAAGTGTTGAAAGGCGGCGTGGGCGCGTGGGGCCAGCAACCGATGCCGCCGCACCCGCAGCATACCCTCGAGCAGACCCGCCTGATGGTGGACTGGATTTTGTCTCTGAACGATAACACCGCCAGCACGCCGCGCCGGGGCTTGTCCGGCACGTATGCCGCACCGGATCAGCCGAAGATTCGCGTGAATGAAGGCGTGCTCGTGCTGACCGCTGGTTACACCGATGCCGGTGCCCAAGGCCTCCCGCCGTTGCGCGGTGAGCAAACCATCGTGCTCCACTCGCGCCGCAAGAAGGCGGCGCTCTACGATGCCAATCACGGCATGCAATACGTGGAGCAGGTCGAGGGCGAGATCGGTATCATCGGTCATTTTCAAAACGGCGACTCGATTGTTTTTCGTGAACTCAATCTTGCTGATGTATCAAAGGTGCTCGTCCGCGCCGGCGGCATCGAGGGCGCAGGCCGTTTCGAGCTGCGCGCCGGCTCCGCCAAGGGCAAGTTGCTGGCGGCGGTGAAAGTCAAGGAAACCGGCAATGCCGAATTCGCCGAGCTGCCCGCCACGCTCAAGGCCAAGACCCTCACCGACGTCTGGGTCATCGCCAAAACCAAAGGCGTGCTGGGCCTGAACTGGATTGAGTTTCAGAAGTAACGGGATCGTCCACCTGTTTTCCTTGCCCCGATTGGTCCTGTGCGGGACGATTGGCGGATGAAGTTTTGGGCGATTTTGTTGCTCGCCGGCTTGGCACCGGCTTCGTTTGCGGAAGACCAGGTGCAGTTCAACCGCGATGTGCGGAAGATTTTGGCGGCGAATTGTTTTGCGTGCCACGGGCAGGATGCCAAGAAGCGCAAGGGGAAGCTTCGGCTGGACGAGGAGTATGGCGCGCTGGAGCCGAAGGACGGCGTGGCGGCGATTGTGCCTGGGAATCTCGAGGAGAGCGAGGCATGGCAGCGGATTATCTCTGATGATCCCGATGAACTGATGCCGCCGCCGGTCTCGAAGAAAACACTGACGGCTGAGGAGAAGGACATCCTCAAGCGCTGGATTCAACAGGGGGCGAAGTATGAGAAGCACTGGGCGTTCATCGCACCGAAAAAAGCGGCCGCTCCCAAGGGGGCCGCGAACCCGATCGATGGCTTTCTGCAACGCCGCTTGGCGAAGGAGAGGTTGAAGCCGGCGCCATTGGCCAAGCCGGAAACGTTGGTGCGGCGGGTGTTTCTGGATCTGACCGGACTGCCCCCGACCCCTCAGGAGGTGGATGCGTTTCTCAACGACACATCGCCCAACAAACTGGAGCGGTTGATTGGGCAACTCATGAAGCGGCCGGCGTATGGCGAGCACATGGCGCGTTACTGGCTGGATCTCGCGCGCTACGCGGACACGCACGGGCTGCATCTCGACAACGAACGCTCGATGTGGCCGTATCGCGACTGGGTGGTGCGGGCGTTTAACCAGAACATCAAGTTTGATGATTTCACGCGCTGGCAATTGGCCGGCGACTTGTTGCCGGAGCCGACGATGGAGCAGAAAATCGCCTCAGGTTTCAATCGCTGCAATGTGACCACCAGCGAGGGCGGCAGCATTGGCGAGGAATGGATTTATCGTTACGCCGTGGATCGCACCTCGACGGCGGTGGAGGTGTGGATGGGCCTGACCGCCGGCTGCGCGGTGTGCCATGATCACAAGTTCGATCCGCTGTCCACGAAGGAGTTTTACTCGATGTACTCGTTCTTCCACAGCGCGGCGGACCCGGCGATGGACGGCAACAAAAAGGATACGCCGCCCATCCTGCGCGTGCCGCGCCCGGGCGATAAGGAAAAGCTCGCGGCGTTGGAAAAGAAAATCGCGGCGGTTGAAAAGCGCATTGGCGAGGCGGCGGCAAAGGTGGCTTACATTGATCCCGCCGAACTCGATGTGCCACCGAAGCCGACCACGAAGGAGACGGTTTGGATTGAGGATGCCGTACCCCCCAAGGGTGCTGCGCAGGGCAACACGCCTTGGAAATTCGTGAGCAAGCCCGAGCCGGTTTTTAGCGGCACCAAGGCGAGCGTGCGCGAGGCCAAGGGGCTCAGCCAGCATTTTTTCACGGACGCCAATCCGCCGCTGGTCATCGAGAAGGGCACGAAACTTTTCGCGCACGTGTATCTCGATACGCTGAATCCGCCGAAGGAAATCATGCTGCAATTTAACGATGGCAACTGGGAGCATCGCGCTTATTGGGGCGGCAACCAAATTGACTGGGGCAAAGACAAGACCGCCAGCCGCCGGCGCATCGGTGATTTGCCCGAGACCGGCAAGTGGGTGCGGCTGGAGGTAGACGCCGCGCAGGTTGGCCTGAAGCCCGGCGCGAAGTTGAACGGCTGGGCGTTCACACAGTTTGACGGCAAAGTGTATTGGGATAAATCCGGTGCCGCTGTGACCAGTGATCCGGGTACGGATCCTGCACTCTCGTTTACCGTCTGGAAAGCGCAGCCGGACAATGTGCGCAAGAAGAATTTGCCCGATGCCGTGTGGCGTCGCCTGCGTGGCAAGACACCGGACAAGTGGACGGACGCCGAACAGAAGGAGGCCTTTTTATTGTGGATCGAGCGCGTGTACGCCAAGCCGCCGAATGCCTTGGCCGATCTCAAGGCGGAGAAAGTGAAGCTCGCCGGCGAAATGGACGCCATCAGCAAGAACACCGCGATCACGTTCATCATGGCCGACCTGCCCAAGGCGCGCCAGAGTTACGTGATGATTCGCGGCCAGTACAATCAACGCGGCGAAAAGGTCAGCCGCAATGTGCCGGCCTTCCTGCCGCCGCTGCCGGCCAAGCCGAAGGATCGCGATTACAACCGGCTGGACTTCGCAAATTGGCTGGTCAGCGGCCAGCATCCGCTCACCGCGCGCGTGGCGGTCAACCGCTTGTGGCAGCAGTTCTTCGGTACCGGCCTTGTGAAAACGAGCGCGGACTTTGGCACGCAGGGCGATCTGCCCAGCCATCCGGAACTGCTCGACTGGTTGGCCGTGCAATTCGTGGAAGACGGCTGGGACATGCAGCGTCTGGTCACGCGCATCCTCACCAGCCACGCCTATCGTCAAAGCTCTGTGGTGACGCCGGCGCTGTTGGAGAAGGATCCGGAAAACCGTCTGCTCGCCCGCGGACCGCGGCATCGGCTGGATGCCGAGGTGCTGCGTGATCAAGTGCTGAGCCTGAGCGGTCTGCTCGTTCCCACTCTTGGCGGGCGCGGCGTGAATCCGTACCAGCCACCCAACATCTGGGAGCCGGTCGGCTTTGCCAGCAGCAACACGCGCAATTACAAACAGGGCGCCGGAGATGATCTCTATCGCCGCAGCATGTACACGTTTTTGAAACGCACCGCGCCGCCACCGTTCATGTCCAGCTTCGATGGGCCGAACCGCGAGCAAAGCTGCGCGGCGCGCGGCCGGAGCAACACGCCGATGCAGGCGTTGCAGCTGATGAACGATGTGCAACACGTTGAGGCCGCACGCAACTTGGCCCAACGCATTCTCACGGAAGGCGGGGGCGATGATGCGGCGCGCGTCGGCTGGGCGTGGCGCGTGGTGACCGCCCGCCAACCGGAGGCCGCCGAGGCCAAAATCATCACCGACGTGTTGGCCGGCCATCGCGCGCGCTTCGCCAAGGATGCGGACGCCGCGAAGCAACTCATCGCCTTTGGTGAAAGCAAGGCCGACCCCAAGCTCGCGCCCGTGGACCTCGCGGCGTGGACGCTGGTGGCCAATCTCCTTTTAAACCTCGACGAGGTCGTGAACAAAAACTGACATGAATCCCGCAAACGAATTTTTCCAACTGCAGAACCGCCGGCAATTTTTCTCGGGTGCCGGCCTCAAGGTGGGCGGCATCGCCCTCGCCTCCATGCTCGGCCAGCGCCTGCTCAGCGCGCAGAATTCCGGCGAGGGTGACATACATCCGGCGTTGCCCGGCCTGCCGCACTTTGCCCCCAAGGCCAAGCGGCTGATTTATCTGCACATGAACGGCGCGCCCTCGCAGATTGATCTCTTCGATCATAAGCCGCGCCTCACGAATTATTTCGACATGGAACTGCCTGCGTCGGTGCGCAACAACCAGCGCATCACCACGATGACCAGCGGGCAAAAGCGGTTCCCCGTGGCGCCGAGCAAGTTCAAGTTTGAACGGTGCAGCCAGTCGGGCATCGAGATGAGCGAGCTGTTGCCGCACATGAAAACCATCGCAGACGACATTACGATGATTCGCTCCGTGCACACCGAGGCGATCAACCACGATCCGGCGTGCACCTTCGTGATGACCGGCAGCGAAGTGCCCGGCAAACCCAGCCTTGGCTCGTGGCTCAGCTATGGGCTCGGTAGCGACTGCCAAAACCTGCCGGCGTTCGTCGTGTTCACTCCCACGGTCAAGAATCCCAGCCAGGCGCTCTTCACGCGCATGTGGTCCAGCGGTTTTTTGGCGTCCAAGTACGACGGTGTGAAACTGCGCGGGGCCGGTGATCCGGTGTTGTACGTGAAAAATCCTCCCGGCGTAAATCCCGGCGACCGGCGCACCATGCTCGATGCGCTCGGCAAGTTGAACCAAAAGACCTTCGAGCGGTTTGGCGATCCCGAAACCCAATCGCGCATTGCGCAGTACGAGATGGCTTTTCGCATGCAGGCGAGCGTGCCGGATCTCACCGACCTCAGCGGCGAAAGCAAGGCCACGCTCGAGATGTACGGCCCCAACGCCACCAAACCCGGCACCTACGCCCACTCGGCGCTGCTCACGCGGCGGTTGATGGAGCGCGGTGTGCGGGTGGTGCAGATTCTCCACCGCGGCTGGGATCAACACGGCTCACTGCCCGCACAGATCAAAAACCAGTGCATGGACACCGACCAGCCGACCGCCGCGCTGATGAAGGATCTAAAGCAACGCGGCTTGCTCGACGACACGCTTGTGGTGTTCGGCGGCGAATTTGGCCGCACGGTGTACTGTCAGGGCAAGCTCACGCGCGAAAATTACGGGCGCGATCATCATCCGCGCAACTTCTGCATGTGGGTCGCCGGCGCCGGCATCAAGACCGGCATCACCCACGGCGCCACCGATGATTTCAGCTACAACATCACCCGCGATCCCGTGCATCTGAATGAGCTCAACGCCACCATCCTCGACCGCATGGGCATTGATCACTCGCGCTTCACATTCCCGTTCCAAGGACTGGACCAACGCCTCACCGGCGTGGAAGAGGTGCACCCGATCAAGGCCATTATGGCTTAATGCCCAATCACCAAGGACCAAGTTCCAAGGAATTTCCAAATCCCAATTGGGGATTAGTCATTGAGTCATTCCTTGGACATTGGGGTTTGGTCCTTGTTAATTATCCTAGGCGAGCAGCTCCTTAATCACGTGGCCGTGCACATCGGTCAGGCGGCGTTGAATGCCGTTGTGATAGAAGGTCAGCCGTTCGTGATCAATGCCGAGCAGGTGAAGCGCGGTCGCGTGGAAATCATAGGAGTAAGTGGGGTTCACCGCCGCCTTCCAGCCCAGTTCATCCGTGGCGCCATAGCGGGTGCCGCCCCGAATGCCGCCGCCGGCCAGCCACGCGGTGAAAGCGCCGGCATTGTGGTCGCGCCCCTTGCCGTTCTTGCCTTGGGCGGCGGGTTGGCGGCCAAATTCAGTGGTGCAGATCACCAGCGTTTCATCCAGCAACCCGCGCGCCTTGAGATCCTTGAGCAAAGCCGCGGCGCCGCCATCGAGCACGCGGCCCCAGTAGCCGTGATCGCGCGGGAGATCCTCGTGGCTGTCCCAGTTGGGCCGGATCTTGCGTGCGGTGGTGTTTTCCGCACCGCAGAAAATCTGAACGAACCGCACCCCGCGCTCCACCAAGCGGCGGGCTAGCAGGCATTGGCGGCCGAAGGGGCCGATGTCTTTGTCCGCCAAATGATACAGCTTTTGCGTGGCGGCACTTTCGCCGGTGATGGCGGTGGCTTCCGGCGCGCTGAGTTGCAGCTTGGCGGCCATCTCGTAAGCCTTGATGCGCGCCTCGAGCTCGGAATTGCCCGGGCGTTCGGCGGCATGCCGGCGGTTGAGCAGCGCGAGCAGGTTGGCATCCCGCGGGGTGTCCTTGAATTCATCCGGCGCAAACAGATCGGCCAAGGGCGCCTTGTCCGCGGCAGTCTGCATCGGGGTGCCCTGTTGTTTGGCGGGGAGAAAACCAGCGCCCCAATTGAGCACCCCGCCGGGCGGCAGGCCGCGCGGATCGGGCAGCACGACGTAAGCGGGCAGGTTGTCCGCCTCGCTGCCGAGGCCGTACGTCACCCACGCACCCATCGAGGGGAAGCCGGGCAGAATAAAACCGCTGTTCATCATAAACATCGCCGGGCCGTGCAGCGCGGATTTGCTGCGCATCGAATGCACGAACGCCATGTCGTCCACGCAGGTGGCCAGCCGCGGGAAGAGCGCGCTCATCGGCCGCCCGCACGCGCCGTGCTTTTGGAATGCCCAATGGCTGCCCTGGCAGTTGCCGGGTTTGGAGGCAAAGAACTGCAGCTTGCCGCCGGGATCGAACGGCGTGCCGTTGCGCCGGGCCAGTTCGGGTTTGTGATCCCACGTATCCACTTGGCTCATGCCGCCCGGACAAAAAATCTGAATGACTGCCTTGGCCTTGGCCGGATGATGCCCGCCTGGCTGGGGTTCGCCCGCCAGTAAATCACCCAGCGCCATCAGGCCGAAGCCGCTGCCGGTGGTCTTCAGGAACTCTCTGCGCGAGCTAGTCGACATAGGCAAATTCGTTGGCGTTGAGCAGCGCGTGGCACAGGGCAAACAGGCCCTTCGTGCGGACGGTTTGGAGCGCGGCTTGGGCTTCGGGCGGCGTCGGTGGGCGGCCGAATGCCAGTTGGAAGGCGCGGTCAATTTGGTCGGCGGGCTTGGTGCCGGCATCCTGTTTCAGGCGCGCGGCAAAGTAGCCGGCCTGCTTGAGCATGAAGGGATTGTTGCTGAGCGTGAGCGCCTGCAGCGGCGTGGTGGTGGTGAGGCGCTTGGGGGTGAGATTGGCGGGATCCGGACAATCGAGCGTGGTGAGAAACTCGTGCGGCGTGGTGCGGACGACGAACCGATAAATGCTGCGCCGCCACAAGTCCGGCGTGTCCGGCGTGATGTACTGGTAAATCGGCGCGTAGGCCTCGGTGTATTTGAAATCGCGATAACCTGGGCCGCCGGCCTTGAGGTTGAGCTTGCCGCTGGCGGTCAGCACGGCGTCGCGCATCGCCTCGGCCTGCAGGCGGCGCGGGTTTTGCCGCCACAAAAAACGGTTATCGGCATCGGTCGCCGTGCCATGCGCGGTGTGAGACACTTGACGGTAGGTGGCGCTGGTGACGATGAGGCGGGTGATGGCCTTGAGTGAACCCTTGCGAAGGCGCAGTTCCTCGGCAAGCCAATCGAGCAGCTCGGGGTGCGAGGGCTTTTGGCCGCCGCGCCCGAAGTCGCTGGGGGTATCGACAATGCCGCGCCCGAAATGCCATTGCCAAAGGCGGTTGACGATCACGCGGCGGGTTAGCGGATGGTCCGGATGCGTGATCCATTTGGCGAGCGCGGCGCGGCGGTCGCCCTCGGGCGTGTCGTGTTGGCCAAAGTCAGTCTTCAGTCCGGCCACCCAGCGCAGGGTGCCGGGCGTGGCGGGGTCGCGCGGTGATTCGGGGTCGCCGCGATGCAGCACCTTCACCACCGGCGGTGGCTCGGCGATGACGCCGTAAAACCTGGGCGGCTCGCCGAGATTGGCGAGTTCCGTTCTCAATTGGGCCGCTTGGCGGCGGAGTTGTTCCAGTTGCTTTTGGTCCGCAGCCGTCAATTGCTTGGGCTTCGTGGGGACGAGCCGTGGATCGCCAAAGCTGATTTGGTCGTGACTGTATCCGTTGCCGCCATCGGTCGAGATCAACGTGAGAAAACGGGCGGTGGCCGGAAGGTTGAATTGTACCGGCACCGCATCCTTGCGGCCGATGCGTTGATGCGCCGTGAGTTGACCATCCACCAACACGCGAAACTCCGCGCTGGGTTGCACGGTCACTCCGCCGTAGCCCACCACGGTGCTGAAGCGCAGCTCGTCCATGCCGGAGGCCTTGCGGATGGCGGCGAGGTCGAACGTGATGCCGGCATTGGCGTGCAGGCCGAGCATCGTGTGACCGGCCTTGGTGTAATCCACGCCGCCCCATACGGTGGAGTGCTGGCTGGCAACGGGTCCATTGCGGATCATGTCCCACGCCATGCCGCCATTGGCGGGCAATCCGGTGGCTTTGAGGCCGGTGGAGCTGATGGGGGTTTCGCCCTTGGCCGGCACGAACACGCCGTCCACAAAATCATAGGTGCTCTTCGCGTAGTTGCCCGGCTTCACGTTGCCGAGATTGCCAAACTTGCGCTCCTGCACCTTGCCGGTGCGCGCGTCCAGCCCGATGCCTTTGCGGCCGGTGCCGAAGCCGTTGCCGCCGCCGACCACATCAGCCAGGTCAATGCCGCGTCCTTCCAGCTCGCCAATGGCGAATTGCGCCTCGTTCAGCTTGTCCTCAAGCGCCTTTTTCCGTGTGTTGTGCTGCGCAAGCGCGGCATCGCTGACGTTGCGCGAGCCGCGCTTCAGCCCGGCGAACACGGCGGTGAGGCGGTAGTAATCCTCCTGCGGAATTTCATCAAGCTTGTGGTCATGGCAACGGGCGCAGTTGACGGTCATGGCGGTGGTGGCGGTCATCACCTGCGTCATCATGTCATCCAAATCCAGCGCGCGGGCGCTGCGGCGCAGGATGGGGCTCCTGGTTTCCACCTGCCCGACAAAATCCCACGGGCCGGCTGCGAGAAAGCCGGTAGCGATCACCGCATCGGGATCATCCGGCCACAACACATCGCCGGCGATTTGCTCCTGCAGAAAGCGGTCGTACGGCTTGTCGGCATTAAAGGCACGGATGACGTAGTCGCGGTAGGGCCACGCATCGGGCCGGAGCTTGTCGCGTTCGAAGCCGTGCGTGTCCGCGTAATGAGCGATGTCCAGCCAATGGCGGGCGAAGCGTTCGCCGAAGTGCTTTGAGGCCAGCAGGCGGTCAACAAGCTTTTCGTACGCCTTGGGATCGGGATCGCGCACAAAGGCCTCGACGGCCTCTGGCGCGGGCGGTAGTCCGTGCAGGTCAAAATGCAGCCGCCGGATTAGCGTGCGCCGATCGGCCTCGGGCGAAGGCGTGAGCTTGGCCTCCTGCCGTTTCATCAGGATGAAGGAGTCGATCGGGTGCGGCACATTCGCCGCCGGCACAAGCGGCGGCTCAATGGGTTTCAGCGCCCAATGCAGCGGCTCCGCCCATAGGCCAAACGCGAGCAGCAGTGATGCAGTGAGTAATCTCACAACGGAAAGTATGCCGCGCCGGAATGACGGGGACAAGCCGGTTTGGCCAATGACCAATCCTCAAGGCCCAAGTTCCAAGGAATGCCCAAACCCAAATGAGTGTTGGATATTGAGTCATTCCTTGGTCATTGGGAATTGGTCATTGATAATTCATTCTTGTTCCTATTCTATCTCCACATGCGCCATCTGTTTTTAGCTCTGCTGTTTTTCTCTGTTTCCCTGCATGCCGCCAAGCCCAACATCATTTTCATCCTCGCCGATGACATGGGCTACGGCGATGTGCAGGCGTTGAATCCGAAATCCAAAATTCCCACGCCGCATCTCAACAGGTTGGCGAAGGAAGGCATGACGTTTACCGACGCGCACAGTCCTTCCGGCGTGTGCACCCCCACGCGCTATGGCGTGATCACCGGTCGTTACTGCTGGCGTTCGCCGCTCAAACGCGGCGTGCTCGGCGGGTACAGCGCGCCGTTGATTGAGAAGAATCGGCCGACCGTGGGCGGCGTGATGCAGAAGGCGGGCTATCACACCGCAGCGATTGGCAAATGGCATCTGGGCATGAACATGACCCGGCTCGAAGGCGGCAAACCGAAACAGGATCGTTGGGACGGCGACGGTAATGTGGATTTCACCAAGCCGATCGCCGACAGCCCGATCACGCGCGGCTTTCACGAATACTTCGGCGTGAGCGCCTCGCTCGATATGGCGCCGTATGTGTGGATTGAAAACGACCGCTTCGTGCCGGCCAAACTGGTGCAGCAACCGGGCATCAAGTTTCCCGGCTTCGTGCGGCAGGGTCCGCGCGCGGAGGATTTGAAATTCGAGGAGGGCCTCGATGTACTCGGCGAACGCACAGCCGCCTTCCTCAAACGCATGGCCAAGGGCGACCAGCCGTTCTTTCTCTACATGCCGCTCACCGGCCCGCACAAGCCGGTGACGCCCCACCCGCGCTTCGTCGGCAAGACGGGACTCGGACCGTACGGCGATTTTGTGATGAATGTTGACGACACCGTCGGTCAGGTGCTCAAGGCGCTGGATGAAACCAAGCTGGCGGATAACACACTCGTCATTTTCACCAGCGACAACGGGTCGTTCATGTATCGGGTGGACGATGAGAATGATCACGTGAAGACATCGACCAAGCAGCAGTACCATTCCAAGAATCACACCGCCAACGGCCCGTGGCGCGGCACCAAGGCGGACATCTGGGAGGGTGGCCATCACGTGCCGTTCTTCGCGCGCTGGCCGGGCAAGGTGAAGGCCGGCAGTCAGAGCGCGCAAGTGATTACGCACACCGATCTCTTCGCCACCGTGGCCGCAATTGCCGGGGCGAAAATCCCGAAGGGCGCAGCGGCCGACAGCTACAGTTTCCTGCCGCTTCTGCTTGGCAAAGCCAAGGGATACTCACGGCCGCCGGTGATTCATCATTCCGCCAGCGGCATGTTCGCCATCCGCGACGGCGACTGGAAACTCGTCCTCGGCAACGGCTCCGGCGGCCGACAACAACCGCGCGGGGGCCCATTCCAAAAGCCTTATTTCCTCGCTAACATCAAGACACACGGCGACGAGCGCAAAAATTTTGCCGAGGCGGAGCCCGCCATCGCCAAGCACCTCGAAGAAGCCTTCAAAAAAATTCACATGAACGAGCGGCGCTAGTCCGTAGGCTTAAAAAACCCTAAAAAACAGTGGTTTTGTGAATAACTGCTAATGTGACTCAGTCTCAAAAATAGCTTGCGCCCGGGGCTTTTTTGGCCGAAGAAGGGTGCGCTTTCACGCAATGGCTAAAACTTTGGACATGCCCGAGCAGGTGCGGACGCAGTCGGCGGACACGCTGATTTGCGACTGCTATCAGGTCAAGGCATCCACCATTCTCACGGCCATCAATGACGGTGATGCGGAGACCATTAGCGAGGTCACGCGTTTGACCTGCGCCGGCAGTGGTTGCGGCAGTTGCCAGTGCCGCATCCAGCGGCTGATCGCCGGACTCCCCGCCGAGTGCGGACCCTGCGCCTTTTGCCCGGGTTGCGGCCACATCAAGACGCTTTGTCATTGTCAGGCGGCGTAAGGGCGATGCTGGGACTGAGTCTCGTTAGCAAACAAAACGTTTTTTTCAACGCTCCTAAATGTGTTAGGTTAACGGTGTGTGTTGCGTGTGCTTATAGTCACTTTACGACGAAAGGATTTTAATATGAAAGGAAACGAACAAGTTATCGAAGCGTTGAACGCGGGGTTGACCATTGAGTTGACGGCGATCAACACCTATTTCATCCACTCCAAGATGCTCAGCAACTGGGGCCTGAACAAATTGGCCAGCTACTATTACAAGGAGTCCATCGAGGAAATGAAACACGCTGATGAGGTGATTGACCGCATCCTGTTTCTGGATGGGGTGCCGGCGATCTCGCGTTACGACGTGATCAACGTGGGCAAGACGCCGCAGGAAATGATCGAGATCGGCATGGCGCTGGAGACCAAGGGCGCCGCGACCTACAATGAGGGTGTTGCGCTGTGTTCCAGTGTGAAAGACAATGCGAGCCGCGAGTTGATGGAGCGCATGGTCGTCGAGTCCGAGCAAAGCATCGACTGGGCCGAGGCGCAGCTGGACCTTATCAAGCTGACTGGTTTGGAGAATTATCTCGCCCAGCAAATGGGCGGTGGCGGCGAGGGGAATTAGCCACCGATCAAAACAATCGCGCTGCCGGCGTATTCGCCGGCAGTTTTTTTATGCCCGAATTTTATCCACTGCGCGGTGTTCGCGCTTCTCGGGGCCGAGGTGTTGCTTGGAGCCCATGGCGGTGAGCATGGTGTTGTAGACGTCGAGGCCTTCGGCTTTGACGTCCATGATTTGGCCGGTCTGGAAGCGGCCGTTGGCGCCGGTGACGGCGTGGAACACGCCCGATAGCTCGCGTCTCACGTCGTTGTGACGGCCGTCGCCGGACTCGGTGGAAATGGTTAGGAGCGAATTCTCCAGAATGGTGCGGCCGTTGGCTTCCTTGGTGGCGTCAAGCCGTTTCATGAAGTAGGCGATCTCGTTCATCTTCATGTGCACATGGGCGCGCAGCTGTTTGTTGTTACGTTTCTCGTTAAACTGATGCCACCACTCGTGGCTGCAACCGCCGGAACCGCTGCGGCGATGCTCGGCGGCATCATTAAACTCATATCGTGTGCGGCCGTTGTACTCGTACTTGCCGGTCAACCGGATGCGTTCGCCGGCGGCGAGAAAGGTGAGCGAGCCAAACCGCACGCGATCCATCTCAATAGCCAGCGCGTAGAGATCGGCGAGCAGCCGCCATTCGGTGGTGAGTTCCTCGAGCGTAATGTCGATGCCTTCGCCGCCGGGATCGGCCGGGCCGCCGTGCGGGATCACCGAGCGCGGCGGCAGGGCGGGGCCTTGGCCGTTCTTGTGGGGCAGGGCAAAGGCGCGTTGCTCGAATTCGCGAATGCGATCGAGATGATCCTTCACGCGCCCCTTGGACGCCGTGCCGAGCGGTGAATTGGGGCCGGTGTAAAAGCGGTATTGATCGACGACCGAATCCAGCACGCTGCGCTTGAGGCGTTGCGTGCGGGCATCGGCATCATTGGCATTGGCCAGCGTACCGAACACGCGGTCGAAGAGGTCGCGCGGTTTTTCCTGCATGCGCGCGGCAACCGTGCCGTCGAGCGTGTAGCTGTGGTGATACCGCCCCACGCGGCTGCGGCGGAAAAATGTGCCGGCCACCAGCGTGGGCACCATGCCCGTCGGCAGGCCCTTGGGATGATGCGCGTGGCGGACCATCTGGTCGATGGACGGCCCGCCGGCCTTGGCTTCGCCGCCGGCGGGTTGGGCGGTGAAGGACGCGGTGGCGCCGTCAAAGTGGGCGTTGATGCCGCGCACATCGCAGCGCACGTGATCGACATTGCGCATGATCAGCAGCTTTTTGCTGAGCGGCTGCAGCGGCTCAAACACGTCGTCGAAGCCCTCATTTTGCAGCGGTGCGGGAATGCCGAGGCCGAAGAACACGTTGAACGCGCGCACGGGCACCTTGGCCGGCGCGGCGCCGAGCGCGTTGGCGGTGATCATTTCCTCCAGCAACGGCAAACCAATGCTGACAGTTCCCAGCCCCTGGAGCAGGGCGCGGCGGTTGAGGTGGGTCTTCATTCGTTCGTCTCCGGCGGTTGTGACTGGAACAATTCACTCAGCGCGATGCCCGTGATGAGATTGGCATAAGTCCCGGCGTTTTGCCAGCCGGCCTGATGGATGGTTTCCACGGCGCGGGCATCGCGTGCGCCCAATGGCCGGCCGAGCGCAAATTGCGTGAGCTTCCACGTGATGCTCTGTCGCACGCGATCGCTGGCGGCAAGATGGTCCATCAACTCGGCCGACGTGCGATAGGCGACGGGCTTGGCGGCGCCGGGAAACAGGATCTGGCCGTCCTCGCGCAGGTGGTTGCCGTGGTTGTCCTTTTCAAAATACGAACCGAGCCCGTCAAAGCGTTCCAGCCCAAAGGCGAGCGGTTCAAACTTGCTGTGGCAGCCGCCGCAATTGGCATTGGCAATGCGCTTCTCGGCGATGAGCCGCTGGCTCAGGCCGGGCTGGCTGGCCACCGGTGTGGTGTCCACGCAGGGCGGCGGATCCTTCACCACGCCGCGAAGCAGGTCATGCATCACAAACAATCCGCGCGTGACCATCGAGGCGTCATCGCCGCCGCGCGTGAGTACGCTGCCGTGCGTGAGCAAGCCGCCGCGTGCGGGGATCTTGGCCAGATCATAGCGCACCATCCCTTCGGCGTTCGCCGGCACGGGCAGCCCGTAATGCTTGGCCAGCTGCGGTGTGAGGTGCGTGAACTGCGCGTTTAACAAGTCAGACAGCGGCCGGTTTTGTTTCCAGACAATGTCGTTGAAAAACGCCACCGTCTCCGCGCGCATGTCGGCGGCCAGTGCGGGGGGCCAGTTGGGGAAATGTTTTTTGTCCGGGCGCAGGTTGGCGAGGTGATTGAGATTCAGCCATTCGGCAGCGAACTGCAGCGAGCGTGTTGGCGCGCGCGGATCCTCAAGCATGCGGTTAATTTGCGTGCGCAGCTGATCCGTGCTGGCCAATTGACCGCGGTCGGCGGCGTCGTATAACGCCTGATCCGGCGGTGCACCCCAAATCAGGTAGCTGAGACGCACCGCCAACTCGGCCTGACCGACGCGGCCGGCCTGTTGATTTTCCATTCGGTAAATGAAGCGGGGCGACTGCAGCATGGCCTCGATCACCAGCGCCACGGCCTCATCGTAATTGCCGCCATTGGCCACCACGGTGGTGGTGATGCCGCGGTAAAGATCCACCTCGCGCTCCTCCAGCGGCCCGCGCAGCATCCAGCGCCCAAGCCGTTCGATAAATCTGCGCATGTTGTTGTCCGTAAAACTGCCATTGCCGCCAAAGCGCCGCGCGAACGGCCGCACCTCCATGCGCTTCACAATGCGCCCGGCCAGTTGCGCGTAGGCGTTGATGTGCTTGAGGTCGACATTCAGGTTGTAGGCGGTGTTGGAAAAACCGTCGGCCCGCAGGTCCGCCGGCAACAGTGCACGCGCGTCGGCCGCGATGTCCACGCCGGTGGCGGCGCGCACGGTGGCGATGTATTCGGCCAGCGTCAGTCGCCGCACCCAGTTCACGCCGGCCTGTTGGCCATGCGCGTACACGGCCGGATCGATGCGGGCAAGCGTCCACTTGGCGCCGCCATCGATCCACTGTTTGAGCAGCGCCTTTTCAGCGGCCGACAACGCAGGCCGTTTCTTCGGCATTTCATTTTTAAAAACACTTTCCCAAACGAGACTCTTGGCCGATCGACCGGGCACAATCAGGTCGGCCTCGGCAAAGGCCGTGGCTTTTTGCGAGAGATCCAATTCGCCCTTGGCCGTGGCGGGGTCGTGGCATTCGAGGCAATGCTTGGCCAGCAGCGGAGCGATTTTGGTTTCGAACAAGCGCGCATTGGCCTTGGCCAGTTGCACTGCGGGATCCACTTTGCCGTTCGCGCCGGCCTTATAATTTTGCGTCACTTCCGCGGCATTGAGGCTCCGGCCGTATACGGCGACCAGATGCAGGGTGCCGAGCCACGGGCGGTCGCCGGAAAATTCATTGCCCAAGGCGAGCCGATAGCGCGCGTCCCAGTTGCTGATCATGCCCGGCAACGATTGCTCCTTGGCGAGCTGGCCATTTAGGTAAACGCGCGCCTTGCCGGTGGAGTCCCGGGTGAACACGGCGTGGGTGAGGGCGGCCTTGAGCACGCGGCCAGTTTCAATGGCGGGCATGCCGTTGTTGGTGGCGCGCGTGGTGCGCAGCCGGCCTTGCAGCGCCGTTTTCTCCTGACCCAACGTGACGTTGCGGGAGGAGGTATCGCCGGAAATGGTAATCAACCGCGCCGGTCCTTCCTGCTTGAGGTTGGCGGGGCGAAACCACACCTCCAGGGTGATGGAATTGGAACGGCGCACGGCGTTCAGGATCTTGGTGGCCGGTTGCGTGGAGCGGATGCCGGTGGCCCGATGAATTTCCAGGGTGCCTGCGGTGCGCCGCACATTGGCCGGTTGATCGATGCGCAGGTCGAGCGCCGGTTTCACGCCTGATTGATCTCGGACCACCGCGCCTTCCGCCGAGCCGAAGTCATACACCGCCAGCACGCCAGACTGCACGCGCATGTCTGCTGCCGGCAAAGCAAGGGTGAGTGCCAGCAGACATGCGAGTGCAGGAACGGGTTTCATGGCCCCTAGTTTAACGGATTGATCTCTGGGTGCAATGTTTGCCGAAGGATTGGATTGGCAGTCTCAGTTGGCCGCTGCATAATGGGGGATGCGGTGCGGATTCCTTTTCATGCTCGTTTCCTTCTGCGGCGCGGCTGCCGAGGACCCATTTGCCGCGGGGGTGCGGACCACGGATCCATTGTCGCCGGCGGCAGAGGCGAAGACGTTTACGGTCCCGGAAGGGTTTCGGGTGGAGTTGTTTGCGGCCGAACCGCAGATCAACAAGCCGATGAATATGGCGTTCGATGCGCGCGGGCGGTTGTGGGTGACCTCGACGGTGGAATATCCGTTCCCCGCCAAACCGGGCACGAAGGGGCGCGACTCGGTCAAAGTGCTGGAGGATACCGATGGCGACGGCCGCGCCGATAAGGTGACGACGTTTGCCGACGGGCTAAACATCCCGACCGGCGTGTATCCGTATCGCGATGGCGCGATCGTCTGGAGCATCCCGAATATCTGGCTTCTGCGCGACACCGATGGCGACGGACGAGCGGATCGGCGCGAGAAGCTTTACGGCCCCCTCGGCTTCGAACGCGACACGCACGGCATGCACTCAAGCTTCACCCGCGGATTCGATGGCTGGCTGCACGTCACGCACGGGTTCAACAACCACACCACGGTGCGCGGGCGTGATGGCAGCCACATCGAGCTTCAGTCTGGCAATACCTACCGCATTCGGCCGGACGGCACGCGCGTGGAGCAGTTCACGTGGGGGCAGGTGAATCCCTTCGGCATGCATCTGGATGCACGCGGATATTTTTACACGGCCGACTGTCATAGTTCACCGATTTATCAGCTCGTTCGCGGTGGATATTATCCGAGCTTTGGCAAACCGCACGACGGACTGGATTTTGCGCCGACCACGATTACGCACACGCACGGTTCCACGGCCATTTGCGGGATCACTTTGATTGATGACCCGCGGTGGCCGGCCAAGTACCGCGGCAATATCCTCGTGGGCAACGTGATGACCAGTCGGATCAACCGCGATGAAATTGCCTATCACGGCAGCAGTCCGAAAGGGCGCGAGGCCGCGGATTTTCTCAAGACCACGGACCCGTGGTTTCGCCCGGTGGACCTCCAGCTCGGGCCGGATGGCGCGTTGTACGTGGCTGATTTTTACAACCGCATCATCGGCCATTATGAGGTGGACCTGAACCATCCCGGGCGCGACCGCACCCGCGGCCGCATCTGGCGCATCGTGCCGCCCGGCAAACCGCATGCTCCGCTGGATCTCAGTTCCTCGGCCAAGACCGCCGCGGCCTTGGGCACAGGCAATCTCACCGGTCGTTTACTGGCGATGAATCACTTGGCGGATCGCGTGGGGCAACCCGCCGTACAGGCGCTTCGCGAACAACTGGCCCACCCGGCAGCGGCACCGTTTGCCGCGTGGGCTTTGCAACGGCTCAATGCGTTGACGGATTCCGATTGGCAAAAATTGGCCGGCGGCCGAACGGAGCTGGAACAAATTCACGCAGCCCGCTTGCTGGCCGCCCGGCCCCACTGGAGTGCGACGCAGAAACAGTGGTTGCTCAACTCGTTAAAAGCCAAAAACGCGCAGGTTCGGCGTGTGGCAGCGGAGACGCTGGGCGCCCGTCCGCATGCCACCCAACTGCAGCCGGTGTTGGGTGCCTTGCATCAGGTGGCGGTGATCGATTCCGTGCAGGTAACCGGCCAACGCGGGCCGGACGATCATCTCGTTCACACGCTGCGCATAGCCTTGCGGAATCATCTGCAAACGAAAGACGCGTTTGCCCAGTTGCAAGCGGCGAAGCTGTCCCTGCCGGAGGTGGATTTGGTGCTCGAGATTGCTCTCGGCGTAGGCAATGCGGCGTCGGCGGATTTTCTGTTGAAACATTGGAGCCGGGTGAAAGGGGATCGTGAGGCCGCCATTAAACACATCGCTGCTCACGCGCCATCCGGGCAAGCGGAACGACTGGCGGCTCTGGTGGAACAGACATGGCCGGAGGATCTCGAACAGCAAGCCGCCTTGTTTCAGTCCGTGCGCGATGGCCTACGCGAACGCGGGCTGCCGGTGGAAGCGCCCATGATTGATTGGGGCGGACGCTTGGCCACGCGTTTGCTGGCCGATGCCGCAAGCCGGACACCTTGGGTGAACGTGCCGTTGCCCAAGGCGACGGCGGATCCGTGGGATTGGCAAACGCGCCGTTGCGAGGACGGGCGGGAGGCGCGGTTGATGTCCAGCCATCCGCATGGAGAAAAACTAACCGGCCGGTTGCAGTCGGCGCCATTCAAGTTGCCGGCGCAATTGTCGTTTTATCTGTGCGGGCATCACGGGTATCCGGGCAAGCCGGACAATCGCCTGAACCGGGTGCGCCTGTTGGATGCCCGCACGGGCGCGGTGTTGCGTGAAGTGCATCCGCCGCGGCATGACACGGCGCGGCGGGTGGTTTGGCAATTTGAAAAGGAACGCGGACGCGAGGTGATACTGGAGGCGGTGGACGGCGACCCGGCGGGTGCCTATGCGTGGTTGGCCTTTGGCCGGTTCGAGCCGGCCTTGCCGGAACTGGAATTGAAAACGGCGCGCGCCATTTCCGGTCGCCTAGCCACGGGCGCAGCTTTGGCGGGCGACTTGAAATTGAACCGACTGCATCCGCAACTGCGCACCGTGCTGCTAAACCGGCGTGCCGGCGGTGCGGCCCGCATAAACGCGGCGCGCGCCTATGTGGCCTTGGCGGATCCCATTCGCGTGGCGCCGGTGGTGGCCGCGTTGCTGAAAGACCGGCGGGAATCGCTGGGGTTGCGGGAAGCGTTGGTGTCAGCAGCGGCGTCGGTTCGGGCATTGCATGCCGATGTGCTCACGGCGTTGGCGGCGGCTCCCGCGGGAGAGCAGGTGCGATTCGCCCGGGCAATCGCGGATCATGCCCACGGCGCGCGGGCGTTGCTGGACGCTGCAGAAAAGGGGCGCGTGCCGGCACAGTTGTTGTTGGATAATGAAGTGGGATTGCGTCTGCCCGAAGGCATGCTGCCGCGCGTGGCGATCCTGACGCGCGGTCTTCAAGCCGCTTCGCCGGATACAGCAAAATTGATCGCCGGACGGCTGGCGTTTTATCGTGAACAGGGCGGTGATGCGATCCGCGGTGCGGCGGTGTTCAAAGCCGCCTGCGTCGTGTGCCACGCCAAGGGCGGGCAGGGCGGCAATATCGGCCCGCAGCTGGATGGCTTGGGCAGTCGCGGCGCGGAGCGGGTGGCAGAGGATATTTTGGATCCACATCGCAATGTGGATCCAACCTTCCGTTACAGCACGGTGAAGCTCAAAGACGGCCGGACCCTGCTGGCCCTGCAACGCCGCGCGGTCGGGCAGGCGATCGTGTTTGCCGATGTGACCGGCAAGGAAACCACCGTGCCCAAGGCCGCCATCGTGAGCCGCACACAAACCGCGCAGTCGCTCATGCCCGCCGCGCTCGGAGCGGCCCTGCTGGAGAAGGATTTCGCCGCGCTGCTGGCGTACCTGCTGGCAAAGTAAATTGAACTTCTCCCGCGACCGGCCTAGGCTGCGGCATGCAAGCACGCATCGTTTCTATTCTCGTTACTGTCTTGTCTCTTTCCATCCTCAACGCCGCCGAGCCGGCCAAGTTCGCCAGTGGCGTGGTGGATATCGGCATGGTCGCCAAGGACGTTGAAAAGACCGCCCGGTTTTACACCGAGGTGGTGGGGCTCAAGGAGGTGAAGGGCTTTGAGGCGCCGGCGGAAAAGGCGAAGGCGTTCGGCCTCACGGATAATCAACCGGCCAAGGTGCGGGTGTTCGTGCTGGGCGATGCGCCGAATTCCACGCGGTTGAAGATCATGTCGTTTCCCCAGCGGCCCGGGGTGGCACCGGACCAAAAATACATCCACTCCACGCTCGGCCTGAGCTACCTTACCCTGCGTGTGGCAGACATGGACGCGGCGTTGGTGCGGTTGAAAAAGGCCAAAGTAAAACTGCTCGGCCAAACGCCCGCCTCGCTCGGCGGCCAACTGCGCATCACGGTGTTTCATGATCCGGACGGCAACTTTGTGGAACTGATCGGGCCGGTCAAATGAAGAAGGTCCACACCAGCGAAGTTGAGCAGACTCAATTCGAATCGCCCAAGGGCGTGTATGCGATGCGGGACATCAACCTCTCGCACGCGCTCGGGCGGGAAGGGGATTCTACCGATCTCGAAAAGCGGCATCCGTTTGACGTGGAGATCTGCACCATTCCCGCCGGCAAAAAGATGTGCCCGTACCATTCGCACAGTGCGCAGTGGGAGTTTTACCACGTGATCCGCGGCAGCGGCACGGTGCGCGATGAGGCTGGCAACACGCCGGTGAAAGAAGGCGACGCGTTTATTTTCAAGCCTGGCGAGGCGCACCAGATCATTAACGACAGCGACGCCGACCTCGTCTTTTACATCGTGGCCGACAACCCCATCGGCGAGCATTGCCATTATCCCGACAGTAACAAATGGCTCGTCGCCCTACCGGACAAACGGCTGATTGGCTCGGAGTCGAAGGATTATTTTGAAGGGGAGGAGTGAAGATTGTCAAAATTTGACAAGTTTAGCCAATTATTTCACCATTTTTGTCATGCCGACTATGAATGTGTCGCTGACTCCGGAATTGGCGGATTTGGTGAAAAAGAAAGTGAGCACGGGGTTGTATGGCAACTCCAGTGAAGTGGTGCGGGCGGCCTTGCGCTTGATGGTGGAGCGCGAAGGGGCGGGCGAAGAAGCGGAGTGGCGCGGGCGCATTCAGCATGGGCTGGCGCAGGCGGATCGGGGTGAGTTTGTGGAAGGCAGGGTGTCGGACATTATTGCCGCGGTGAAAGCGGCCAAATGAATCCGTGTTACCAGCTCACGCCACAGGCGGTGGCCGATCTCGTGGAGATTTGGCATTACACCGAGGCGGAGTGGGGCGAGGTGCAGGCAGATCATTACACTTCCGAAATTGAGCGGACGATCGAACGTTTGGCGAGTGGCGAGTTGACTGGTCGACCGTGTGCGCGATTGATGGGGATGGGTGAACCAGCGCTGTTGTATTGGCGGTCCGGTCGGCATTACATCATTCACCGCTTGATTGATGCCGGCCCATTGCAGGTGTTGACCATTCTGCATTCCGCCAGCCAAGAACGGTTGGAGGCATTCTTGGGAGTGGATTGAATCGGCAAAGGGCCGACTCCCTTGACTGCGGGACAAGGTCTTCCTAGTTTTCCGGAATGCGGTTTAATTTGATTTTTGTTCTTCTGTTCGCATGGACGTTCTCTGTTCAGGCGGCGAAAAAATACAACGTGCTGTTCATCATCTCTGATGACCTCACCTCCACGGCGTTGTCGTGTTACGGAAACAAAATTTGCAAGACGCCGAATATCGATGCCATCGCGGCGCAGGGTACGCGGTTTACGCGGGCGTATTGTCAGGGCACCTACTGCGGGCCGTCGCGGGCGTCGTTCATGAGCGGGTATTATCCGCATGCGACCGGCGTGCTGGGCTACCGGAGCCCGCGGTCGCAGATCGGCGATCGCGCCACGTGGAGCCAGCATTTCATGAACCACGGCTATCACGCCGCGCGCGTAAGCAAAATTTATCACATGGGCGTGCCCGGCGGCATCGAGCAGGGCGGACATGGCGCGGATGACGCGGCCTCATGGCACGAGCGCTACAACAGCAAGGGTCCGGAATGGCGCGCGCCGGGCAACGGCGAGACGCTGCAGCGCAATGCCGATGGCAAACGGCCGGTGGTGGGCGGCAATACCTTTGTGGTGGTGGAAGCCGAGGGCGATGATCTCGTGCATTCGGACGGCAAGACGGCGGTGAAAGCAGCGGAGTTGATCGGAAAGTTTGCCAAGCAGGACAAACCGTTTTTTCTTGGTGTCGGATTCGTGCGGCCGCATGTGCCGTTTGTCGCGCCGAAAAAATATTACGAACCGTTCCTGCCTTATTCCAAAATGAAACTGCCGCCCAAGATCGAGGGCGACTGGGACGACATCCCCAAGCCGGGCATCAACTACTGCACCAGCGTGAACATGCAGATGGACATCCGCAAACAGAAGAAAGCGGTCGGCGGCTATTACGCGTCGGTGGCGTTTTTGGATGCGCAAGTGGGCAAGGTGATGGCGGCGCTGAAACAATCCGGCCAGGCGGACAACACGATTGTCATTTTCACCAGTGACCATGGCTTTCATCTCGGCGAACATGATTTCTGGGCCAAGGTGAGTTTGCTCGATGAATCCTCGCAGGTGCCCCTCATCATCAGTGTGCCCGGCCAAAAGCCGACCGTGTGCCATTCGCTGGTGGAATTGCTGGATCTCTATCCCACGCTCGCCGCGATGTGTGGACTGCCCGCCCAAGCCCGCCTGCAGGGCAAGGACATCTCCCCGATGCTGCAGGATCCCACCCACACCGTCCGCACCGCCGCCTTTTCCGTGGCGCCCATGCGCAAGGGCTTTCTGCTGCGCGAGGACGACTGGGCCTTCATCCACTACGGCGAGCAGGGCCAGAACGGTACCGAGCTATACCACATCAAAACCGACCCGCGCCAATACACCAACCTCGCCAGCAAACCCGCCCACGCCAAAACCGTCGCCCGTTTCCGGAAACAAATGGCAGCAAAGCTGGCGGCGATTCGCGATAATGACTTGAACAGGTAGCACTCGGGCAAATCAATTTGCGGGTGGGTCAATTTTGTGTATGCTCAACTCATGCTGTTGAGAATATGGATGGTGGTGTGCGTTTTGGGCCTACCCGGGATTGGATTGGCGGCCGATGGCGTACCGGAAGTCAGTCGCGAGGTGCGCGCCAAAGTTGCGACCGGCCAGCTAAAAGCCAAGGAACAAGTCGCCCTCCTGTATGTCAAAGGCATGACGTGAGCGTCCTGCGCCATCGGCATCCGTGTGAAGCTGAGCAAGTTGGAGTTCGTGGACCGCAACCGTTTCAAACGTGGCGTGGACATGGACGTGAATCATCAGTTGCTGACTGTGGCCCTGAAGGCGGACGCGAAACCGAATTGGGCATTGATCGATCAGCAGATCGATAACGCCGGTTATGTGGCGGTGGAATGGTTTTCGTTGGAAATGGATGAGTTAAAGGTGCATCCGTTCCTCAAGGTGGCCGAATGATTCGAAAATTATTCACGCTGTTGCCAGTTCTTCTGTTGGCGACTCGCCTGACGGCGGATGAACCCATCATGAACATGATGCCCCGCTGGGATGATGGTTGGGGGTTTCAATTCATCGAGGAGTACCGATTCGAACGCGACCTATTGGAGGAGGATCGGAAGGCTTATGCTGGGTTTACCGAGGATGTGCATCTGCTGCATTTTCAGGGTGTGTACACATGGGACAAATCCATCCGCTTCACCGCCAAGCTGCCGTATGTACTCGATGCCCGACGTGAGATGCCCGACGGGCTGGGCGGCAAGCGTGTGGAGCACGACAACGGTATCGGAGATGCGACGTTTGCGTTGCCGTTGAAAAAATATTTTAACCTCGATGGGAGAAGCGGTTCTTGGACCTTCAAGCCAATGGTGCGCATGCCGTTTGCCGGTACGGACGAATATGAAATCTATGATAACGAATGGGGCAACGGCCTGGGGCTGGCTTACGAGAGCGAGACCTCCAAGTTCCATTTTCATGTGAGCACCAGCGGCTGGGTGTATCACGGGAATGAACCGTTTGAATCCTGGTCTTCGCTGGATCTCGGCTATAACTTTAACGCTTGGGGTTCCAATGGGGCCCTCATGTGGGAAACCGATTTTCATTACGAAGATGATGGTTCCGAAACTCTGTCTTCCGGCCCGGCGTTGTACTGGAACATTAATGACACGGCCCATTTCCGCCTCGAATTGAAACACGATTTGTACGACCGCCAAGGCGTGCTCGATCACGGCAACGGCGATGTCTTCAAGTTCAGTCTCGGTTTCGTTTTTTAGTGGCCCAGCCACGCGCATGATGGGAAAATCAGCCTCGCGTGAAACATCTGTTGTTCATCGCCGTTCTGGGAGTTGGAACTTTTCCGGCTTCCGCCGTTGATTACCTGCGTGACATCAAGCCGGTGCTTAAGGCGCGGTGTTATGCGTGCCATGGGGCTTTGAAGCAGAAGGCGGGGTTGCGGGTGGACTCGGCGGCGAATCTGCGCAAGGGGGCGAAGGGCGAGGATGTGTTGGCGGTTGGCAAGCCGGGCGAAAGCGAGTTGCTGGCGCGATTGACGGCGGCGGACGCGGACGAGCGCATGCCGCCGGAGGGGGCACCGTTGAAGCCGGCGGAGATTGCGGCGATTCGCGAGTGGATTGCCGCCGGGGCGCCGGTGCCCGCAAATGAAACCGCCGAGGCGGATCCACGCGCGCATTGGGCGTTTCAAGTGCCGCAACCCGTCAAGCTGCCGGGCGATGCGGGCAATGTCATCGATGTCCTGCTTGAGGATGCCCGCTCGGGGCGCGGGCTCAAGGCGCAGCCCATTGCCGAGCGTACGATTCGTTTGCGCCGATTGTATCTCGACCTCATCGGCCTGCCGCCCACGCGCGCGCAATTGGCCGATACGCGTCCGTGGGAGGTGATTGTCGATGAACTCCTCAAGAGCCCGCATCACGGCGAACGCTGGGGGCGCCACTGGATGGATATCTGGCGCTACACCGACTGGTACGGGCTCGGCGCGCAACTGCGCAACAGCCAGAAGCACATTTGGCATTGGCGCGATTGGATTGTGGAATCGCTCAATGCCGACAAGGGCTACGATCGCATGATCCAGGAAATGCTCGCTGCGGATGAGCTGGCACCGACTGATCCCAATGCGCTGCGGGCCACGGGTTTTCTCGCGCGCAATTATTATCTCTTCAACCGCACCACCTGGCTCGACGCCACCATTGAGCACACCGGCAAGGCGTTCGTCGGCCTCACGCTCAACTGCGCCAAGTGTCACGATCACAAATACGATCCGCTCACGCACGAGGACTACTATCGCTTCCGCGCCATCTTTGAACCGCATCAGGTGCGCCTCGATCCAATGCCGGGCGTGACCGATTTTGAAAAAGACGGCCTGCCGCGCGTGTTCGACAATCATCTCGATATCAAGACGCACCTTCATTTGCGGGGCGATCCCAAGACACCCGACACCAACCGCGCGCTGGAGCCGGGTGTGCCGGCGGTGCTGGCCAGCTTTGCGCCGCCGATCAAGCCGGTGCCCTTGCCCGTGTACGCCTACGCCCCGGCCGCGCGCGATTATGTGCGCAACGACCATCTCGCCGCCGCCAAGGCCGCCGTGGTCGCGGCGCAAAAGGAATTGGATGAAGCGCGCAAACTGGCCGCCAATGCGCCAAAAGAAAAACCCAAGCCGAAGCCAAAACCGACGGCGCCCAAACCCGCGCCACCGTTTGCCGTTCACGATGATTTCGCCAAACGCAACGACCAGTTGTGGGAGGTGATTGGCAACGGTTGGAAGTTCGAGAAGGGCGCGGCCCAGCAAACCACGGCCACGCGCGATGCCGAGCGCTTGGCGCTGCGCCAGAAATTGCCGCGCGATTTTGAGTTGACCTGCCGCTATACGCACACCGGTGGCAGCATTTATCGATCGGTGACCTTCCGCTTTGATGTTTCGGCTGACCGCAAGTATGCGAACTACGTGTACACCAGCGCCCACTCGCCTGGCCCGAAGCTGCACGTGGCATACACACGCGGCGGCACGAGCACTTATCCGCCTGACGGCCTTGTGGCGCAGCCCATCGAGATCGGCAAGCCGTACACGCTTCGCCTCGCCGTGCGCGATCGGCTGGTGAATGTGTGGCTCAACAGCAAGTTTCAAATCGCCTACCAACTGCCCGATCGCCAAACCGGCGGGCGGCTGGAGTTGTCCGGCTTCGATGCGACGGTGGCGTTTGATGACATCCAAATCAAATCGCTGCCCGCCGCCATGAAACTGGCCGAGGCCAAGAATGCCGTGCCGGAAGTGAAGCCTACCAGTTCGGTGGAAATCAGCGAAGCCAAGCTCGCCGCCGCCGCCGCCAAGGTGGCTTCGTTGGAGGCGATGTTCGCCGCCGAGAATGCGCGTGGGGATACGGTCGCGTTTCAGAAAGCCACCCAAGCCGCCGCGCGCGCCGAGGCGTTGGCCCTGAAGGCGGCGGGCGAATACGAGCTGAAGGCGTTTGCCAAGGACGGTAAGAAGGTCAACGCGGCCCGCACGAAGATTGCCAATGGCTACAAGAAGCTCACGGAAGCCGATCAGGGCAAGGGCAGTTTTACGCCATTGCGGGCGGCCAAGAAGGCGCTTGAGACGCCGGCGCACAATGAAGGCCAGTATCCGACCGTGTATCCCGCCACCAGCACCGGCCGACGCACGGCCTTGGCGCAATGGATTACGTCGCCCAAGAATCCGCTGACCGCCCGCGTGGCGGTGAACCATGTTTGGGTGCGGCATTTTGGCGAGCCGCTGGTGGAGACGGTGGACGACTTTGGCCTGCGCGCCAAGCCGCCCGCGCAGCAGCTGTTGCTCGATCATCTTGCGGCGGATTTCATGGCCAACGGCTGGAGCTTCCGCCGGCTGCATCGGCTCATTGTCACTTCACGAACCTATCAACGCCGCACCACCACCGCCGGCGCGGACGCCAAAACGCTTGCCGCTGATCCGAACAACCATTCCTACTGGCGCATGAACACCCGCCGCATGGAGGCGCAGGTGGTGCGCGACAGTCTGTTGCACCTGGCGGGCGTGCTCGATCCGCAACTCGGCGGGCCGTCGCTCAACCCCGGCGATGCCGTGCGCCGGCGCAGCCTGTATTTCAAACACTCCCGCGATCAGCAGGATAAGCTGTTGAAAATGTTCAACGACGCCGATCACCTGCAATGTTACCGCCGCACCGAAAGCATCGTTCCCCAACAAGCCCTCGCGCTCTCTAACAGCAAACTCGCCATTGAAATGGCCGGGAGGATTGAAGAGAGGGAGAGGGGGGGAGAGGGAGAGGCGGCGTTTGTGGATCGGGTGTTTTTGCTGTTGCTGGGGCGTAAGCCGGATGCGGAGGAGAAGGGGGCATGTTTGGCGACGTTGAAGGAATTGGAGTCGGTTGCGAAGAAGGCGGGGAAGGGGAATGTGGCACAACGGGCGAGGCGCGGATTGGTGCATGCCTTGTTGAATCATAATGACTTTGTTTCAGTCAGATAAATGATGGACCTGAACCGCAGATTATTCTTGGGTCGCGCCGGGCTAGGCTTTGGCAGTCTGGCGCTGGGTTCGATGCTGCGCGGCGGCGAGAGTGGCGTGAATGGTCTCGTGCATTTTGCGCCCAAGGCGAAGAGTGTGATCTGGCTTTTCATGCGCGGTGGCGTGAGCCACATGGAGAGTTTTGATCCGAAGCCGATGCTCAACCAGCTGGCGGGCAAATCAATTGGCGAGACACGGTTCAAATACGTGCAGGATCGCGACCGGCTGAAGAAGGTGCGTGTGGTGGTGGTGAATGACGCGAACGGCCAGCAGCGCAACAAGCTCTACCCGCTGCAGGTTGGCTACAAAAAATACGGCCAAAGCGGCATCGAGGTGAGCGATTGGTTCCCGCACATCGGCGGCTGCATTGATGATATCGCGGTTATCCGATCGATGTGGACGACCGATGATAATCACGGTGCGCAGGTGCAGTTTCATTCCGGCCGACACATGCTCGATCCGCGTGTGCCGACCATCGGCGCGTGGGTGAATTGGGGCCTCGGCACGTTGAACGAAAATCTCCCGCAGTTCATCGGCATGGGCCCGCGTTACTTTGACCGCAGCGACGGCCATTACCTCGGGCCGGCTTACGATGAGGTGCGGCTGAAGATCGATCCGCGCAATCCGCTCGACTACGCCAAGCCCGAGGGCGATCTCACCGCTGAGGAGCAGCGGCTCGGCTTCGGGCTGGTCAACCGGCTCAATCGCCTGAGTCAGGGACGTTATCCGAACGACGCCCGGCTTGAGGCGCGCATCAAGTCCTACGAGCTGGCCTACCGCATGCAGACCAGTGTGCCCGGTGTGGTGAATTTTGATGCCGAAACCGAGGCAACCAAAAAGCTGTACGGGTTCGACCAAAACCAAACACGCTCATTCGGCCAGCAACTGCTGGCGGCCCGCCGGTTTGTGGAACGCGGCGTGCGGTTTATCCAGATCATGCACGGCGCCGGCGCGGCAGGTGCGTGGGATCAGCATTCCAACCTCAAGGCCAAACATTCCGAGCTTGCCATGCAGGTCGACCGTCCCGTGGCCGGTTTGCTGAAAGACCTCAAGTCACGGGGGCTGCTCGACGAAACGCTTGTCGTCTTTGCCACCGAGTTTGGTCGTACCCCGGGTTCGCAAGGGGCCAACGGGCGCGATCATCATCCGTACGGCTTCAGCGTGTGGATGGCCGGCGGCGGCATCCGCGGCGGCGTGACCCACGGCACCACCGACGAGATCGGCTTTCACACCGAGGAACATCCCCACTACGTCACCGATGTGCACGCCACCCTCCTTCACCAGCTCGGCCTCGAGCCCGAGCGCATGGAAGTGCCCGCCCACAAGCGCCTCGAGATGGATTTCGGCCACGTGATCAAGGACATCCTCGTTTGAACTAACAGGGATACTCACGATGTGCAGGATGAGTTTTGAAAATGAATCCTGAACATCCTGCCCATCCCTGTTCCAAACCGACCTGGACCCGCTACAAAGTGCTGCTCTGGCTCGGCGGTGCGGCGACCATCGCATACATCTGCCGTAACAGCCTTAGCGTGGCTGAGAAAGGGATTCGTGAGGACCTCGGCTTGGACGCGTTCCAAATGGGGCTGGTCATGGGTGCGTTCCAAATTTCCTACGCGCTGCTGCAGATTCCATCCGGCCATTTCACCGACCGTCGTGGGGCGCGGTCGAGTTTGCCTGTGTTCTCAGTGATTTGGTCCATGGCCACGGCGGCCATGGCGGGGGTGGCCAACCTCTGGTTGCTGGTGGCCGCGCGATTGTTCAACGGTGTGGGACAGGCCGGCCTATTTCCCGCCAGCACTAACACGTTCGCCAAATGGATTCCCGAGCGTGAACGGGCGCTGGTCAACGGCAGCCTCGCCAGCTTCATGACGCTGGGCACCATAATTGGCACCGGCGCCGGTGCGTACCTTACAGCGAAATGGGGTTGGCAGTGGATGTTTGCGATCTTCAGTTTGCCGGGCATCCTGTGGGCTGTCGGATTCTGGTGGTGGTTCCGGGATCGGCCAGAGGAGCATCCGTCCGTCAATGCCGCCGAAGCCAAGCTGATCGCTGAATCGAAGGCCAAACCTTCCGCCGACGCCGGCGAGCGACGCACCTGGTGGGATGTGTTGCGCAGCCCGGCCACGCGCTGGATCTGCGGGCAGCAGTTTTTTCGGGCGGCCGGCCAGATGTTTTTCATGACATGGTTTCCCACGTTTTTAATTGAGCGTTACGATTTGGATCTCGTGGAAGCCGGTATGTCGACCGTGGTCACACAAATACCGTTGTTGGTCGGCAGCCTTGTCGGCGGTGGGATTGTTGATGCCATCTTTCGCCGTACGGGCAGCCGCACCGCCTCGCGCAAGGGCGTGTCCATTGTGTCCATGCTGATGTGCACCGCGCTGGTGGCCGGGGCTTATTTTGTAAAAGACCCGAAGGTGGCCATCACGCTCATCGGCATCGGCGCCTTCTTTATCGGCACGGCCGGGCCGGCGGGTTACACCATTACCATCGATATGGGTGGCAAACACGTGGCCACGTTGTTTTCCACCATGAACATGTTCGGCAACCTCGGTGCATTGCTGTTTCCCATTGTGGTCGGTGCCATCATCAAGGTCACGGGGAACTGGGATCAGGTGCTCATACTCTTTGGCGCGCTTTATCTCGCGTCCGCATTCTGCTGGTGGCGGCTGCGCCCGGACGGTACTGTCTTCGACCAGATTCCCGATGCAAACGCACGTTAATACTCCGCAAAGCCGCTGCCAGTTTGGCATGGCCCATGGCGACATCACGCCACCGGTGGAGATTTACTATCGCATGTGGGGTGCGGCCACGCAGGATCACGCCACGGGAGTGCATCGTCCACTGCGGGCAACAGTCACTGTGCTGGCACCGTTGGAGGGGAATGAACGGCAATTCATCATCGCGCTCGATCATTGCGTGATGGGCCGGCGTGAGATGGATGATTTGCTCGATGCGGTTTGTGTCGGGGTGGAAATTCCACGTGAGGAATTGTTCGTCGTCTTTTCCCACACGCATGCTGCGGGCTTGATGGGGCTGGAGCGCAGCGATCTGCCCGGCGGCGAACACATCGCGCCGTATCTGGAGCAGCTGGGCCAAACGGTCACCCGATTGACGATTGAGGCGCGCGAACAGATGCAGCCGGCCACCATGATCTACGGCACCGGCCGTTGCGATCTGGCGGCGCATCGAGATTTTTGGGATCCGGAAAACGAGACGTGGATCTGTGGTTTTCATCCGAATACCCCGGCCGATGACACGGTGCTCGTTGCGCGTGTCCAAGATACCGACGGCGCCTTGCTGGCTACGTTGGTCAATTACGCCTGTCACCCCACCACGTTGGCTTGGGAAAACACGTTGATCAGTCCGGATTATCCCGGCGCGATGCGAGAGACGATTGAGAATGCCACGGGCGCACCGTGCTTGTTCCTGCAGGGCGCCAGCGGCGAGCTGGGGCCGGTGGAGGGTTTTGTCGGCGATGTGGCGGTGGCCGATCGCAATGGCCGGCAACTAGGCCACGCGGCGCTCAGCGCATTGGAATCTTTGCCCGCACCGGAAACGCGTTTTGTCTATCGTGGGCCGGTGGTGTCCGGGGCCACGCTGGGCGATTGGCGTCATGAGCCACTGCCCGGAGAAGCGTCGCAGGCCAATGCTGATTGGCAATTGGATCGCCGCGAAATTCCGCTGCCCATCCGCCCCGGCACACCGACGGTGGATCAGGTGCAGGCCGAGCTGGCTGAATGGGAAGCCAAGGACAGCCCGGATGCCCGTGCCATGGCCGAGCGCAAACGGCGGATGTTGCATCGGCTGAAACAACTGCCGCCGGGTGATGCGTTTCCCATTGAATCGGTCGTTTTGAAAATCGGCGGCGCGGTGTGGGTTATTTTGCAGGGCGAATTTTACAGCGTGTTACAGACGGCTTTGCGCGAGCGATTTCCCGACACGCCGATCATCGTGGCCACCATCGCCAGTCATTGGGGTGCGAGCTACCTGCCGCCGCGTGAATTGTACGGAAAAGGAATTTATCAGGAGAGCATCGCGGTGGTGGCGGAGGGAGGGTTGGAGAGGGTGATTGAAGAAACTGCCAAAATTATTGATGGAATGACCAAGGACCAATGACCACGCTCCAAGTAAAATCCAATTTCTCTAAAGGGAAATGTTTTTGGTCATTGAAGATTGGTCATTCCTTGGTCATTGGGGATTGGGCGTTGGAAAATTAAAATGAAAATCACTGCCATCGAAACCCACATCTGTAATGCGCGCATGCGCAACTGGCTTTTTGTCAAGGTGCTCACCGATGAGCCGGGCCTTTGGGGTTGGGGCGAGGGCACGCTCGAATGGCGCACCCGAGCGGTGGCGGGCGCGGTGGAGGATGTGAGCGAGCTGCTTATCGGCGCGGATCCCGGGCGCATCGAGCACCTGTGGCAGATGATGCATCGCCAACATTTTTGGCATGGCGACGACATTGTTACGTCCACCGCCATCTCCGCCATCGACATTGCCTTGTGGGATATTGCCGGTAAAACGCACGGCGTGCCCTGTCATCGGCTGTGGGGTGGGCCGGTGCGTGACACGATCCGCACCTACAGCCATCTCGGCGGCGGCGATATGGAGACGTTTTACGAAACACCGGTGGACAACGCCAAACAGTTTGCAGACCTCGCCGCGGCCACGGTGGCCGAGGGGTTCACAGCATTTAAGAGCATGGCGGTGCCATCCACGCAACCGCTTGAGGGGCAGCAACCCATCCGCGCCGCCGAGACTTGTGTGGCGGCAATGCGCGAGGCGGTCGGGCCGGACATCGACATTATGGTCGATTGCCACGCGCGTCCGTCGCCGGCGATGGGTCTGCAATTCGGCAAGGCTTTGGAGCCGTACGGTTTATTTTTCTTTGAGGAACCCTGCTGGCCCGAGAGCATCGATGGCATGGCCGCGATCAATGCCGCCCTCACTACGCCCGTGGCCACCGGCGAACGCGTCACGCGGCTGGCTGATTTCCGCGATCTCTTCAACGCGCGCGCTTGCGAGGTGTGTCAAGTGGACCTCACGCACGCGGGCGGCTTCAGCGAGGCGCGGCGCGTGGCTGCGCTCTGCGAAGCGCACCGCATCTCGCTCGCGCCGCACAATCCGCAAGGGCCGGTGAGCACCGCGGCGTCTCTGGAGTTCGGCTTCAGCCAGCCAAGCTATATCATTTGCGAAACCGTCCATGGCGATGTGCCGTGGCGCGATGACATCGTGACCGAAGGGTTTACCGTGGAGAAAAAGGGCCGCCTCGTGCGCCCGAACGTAAAGCCCGGCCTCGGCATTGAATTGAACGAGGCTGAAATGAAGAAGCACCCGTTCCAGCCGGAATTGCCACAGCGGGTGTTTCATCGCGACGGCAGCGTGGGCGATTGGTAATGAGCGAATCCAAAACACTCGCGGGCGTGTTGCCCATCGTGCACACGCCGTTCACGGATGCGGACGCCATCGACAAGACGAGTCTGCGGCGGCAGCTGGATTGGGCGTTCGACACCGGCGCCAATGGTTGCGGCACGGGGATGGTCAGTGAAATTCTTCGGCTCACCACGGCCGAACGGACGCAATTGGCACATCTCATTCCGGAGATCGTTGAGGACCGCGGACCGGTCTTTTCCAGTTGCGGCGCCGAAAGCACCGGTCAGGCGGTGGCATGGGCCAAGGAAGCCGCCGCCGCCGGCAACCACGCGCTGATGGCCATCCCGCCCACACTCACGAGTTTGTCCGCCGAGAGTGTGCTCGATTATTTCACCGCGCTCGCCGAGGCCTCCGACCTTCCGGTCATCGTGCAGGACGCCTCCGCTTACGTGGGGCAAGCCATTCCGCTGGAGGTGCATGTGAAATTGCTTGAGCGATTTGGGCCCGACAAAATTCTCTTCAAGCCCGAGGCGGCGCCGTTGGGGCCGAATCTTTCGGCGTTGCGCGATGCCACCGGCGGCGAGGCGTGCATCTTTGAGGGCAGCGGCGGTATCGTGCTCATCGACAGCTTTCGCCGCGGCATCACGGGCACCATGCCCGGCATGGATCTGCTCGACGGCATCGTGGAAATCTGGCGCGCCCTACAAGCCGGCGAAGAGGCTCGGGCTTACGAGGTGCATTTCCCGATCTGCGCCCTGACTGCCCTGCAAATGCAGGCGGGGCTCGATGGGTTTTTGGTCGTCGAAAAACATCTTCTCAAGAAACGCGGCCTGTTCACTACCGAACACCGGCGCCGCCCGTACAACTGGGAAATGGACTCCGAAACCCGCGCCGAAGTGAACCGACTGTTTGGCCGGTTGCAGGATTTACTATAATCCAGCGGGGCTCGGCCTTGACCAATTCCACCTTCGGCGGGAGACTTTGCGCATGCGAGACCTTTTTATTTTCGCGGCATCGCTTTGCTTGGCGATCTTTTCTCATGCAGCCAAGCAGCCCAACATCGTGATCATCATGGCCGATGACATGGGGTTTTCGGATATCGGTTGTTACGGCAGTGAGATCAAGACGCCGGTGCTGGATAAGCTGGCAGCGAAGGGGCTTCGGTTCACGCAGTTTTACAACACCTCACGCTGCTGCCCGACGCGGGCGTCGTTGCTGACGGGGATGTATCAGCATCAGGCGGGGATCGGTTTGATGACCGGCGACAACAAGCTGCCGGGGTATCGCGGCGAATTGGGGCGCGATGTGGTGACGATTGCCGAGGCGCTGGGCACCGGCGGTTATCGGCGCTACATGAGCGGCAAATGGCACGTGACCAAGCACACGCGGCCGCAGGGGCCGAAGGATAACTGGCCGTTGCAGCGGGGCTTCGAGAAATTTTATGGCACGATCATTGGTGCGGGCAGTTTTTTTGATCCGGCGACGTTATGCCGCGGTAACCAGTTCATCACACCGGAGAACGATACGGTGTATCAGCCGAAGACGTATTATTACACCGACGCGATTAGTGATAACGCGGTGACGTTTCTGAAGGAGCACGCGAAAGAGACGCCGGACAAACCGGTGTTTCTCTATGTGTCCTACACCACGGCGCATTGGCCGATGCATGCGTTGCCGGAGGATATCGCGCGGTACAAGGGCGTGTACGATGGCGGTTTTCAGGAGATTCGCGCCAAGCGGTTCGCGCGATTGAAGGAGCTGGGGTTGATCCGCAAAGACCTCAAGCTCTCGCGGCAGTCGGATGATTGGGAGAAGGCGCCGCATAAGGAATGGGATATCCGCAACATGGAAGTGTACGCGGCAATGGTTGACAACATGGACCGCGGCATCGGCCGGATCGTGGCGGAGTTTGAGCGGCAAGGCACGCTGGACAACACCCTGATCATGTACCTGCAGGATAACGGCGCCTGTGCCGAGGGCTTCGGTCGGTACAGCCAAAAGCCATACCGCACGGATTACAAGCCGCTGGGCAAGGACGGTTTCCAAACGAAGATTTGGCCGCCGATGCAGACGCGCGATGGGCGGCCGGTGAAAAACGGCCCCGACGCGATGGCCGGGCCGGAGGATACCTTTACCGGCGTGGGTCGTGGCTGGGCGAATGTGTCGAACACGCCTTTTCGCGAATACAAACACTTCGCGCATGAGGGCGGCATTTCCTCACCGTTCATTGTGTCGTGGCCCAAGGGCATCGACGCAAAGAACAACGGCCGGATCGAGCACCAGCCCGGGCATCTCATCGATCTGATGTCCACCTGCCTGGATGCGGCGGGTGTTAAGCATCCGCGCAAGTTTGGCGAGCACGACATTCAGCCGGTGGAAGGCGTGAGCCTGTTGCCGGCTTTCCGCGGCAGCGAACTGGTGCGGAAGGATGCTCTGTATTTCGATCATCACCTCAACGGCGCCGTGCGCGACGGCAAATGGAAGCTCGTGCGCTACAGTGATTCCGGCCGCATTGCCAAGCTACACCCGTGGCAGCTCTACGACATGGAGATCGATCGCAGCGAACAAAACGATCTCGCCAAGAAACATCCGGACAAGGTGAAGGTCCTCGCCGAGAAATGGGAAAAATGGGCTGTGCGCGCCCGTGTGAAACCGTGGCCGTGGAAGGTGGATTAATTATGAAAAAACTGATTCTGAACCTCTGTGTGCTGACCGGCCTGCTGACCGGCGCAGCGATTGAAGCGGCTGACAAGGCCAAGGTGGTGTTTATCTCCGGCAAGCCGAGCCATGGGCGGTTGTCGCATGAGCATCGGGCGGGGAATATGCTGCTGGCCAAGGCGCTGAATGAGTCCGGGCTGCCGGTGGAGGCGGTGGTGGTGAAGGATGTGGGGTATCCGAAGGATGCGTCGGTGCTGGATGATGCGTCCACGATTGTGATTTTTTGCACGGGGCACGGCGGCCATGTGCTGAACCCGAAGCTCAAGGAATTTGATGCGCTGATGAAAAAGGGCAAGGGAGTGGTGATGATTCATTGGGCGACCGAGGCGGTGAAGGGCGAGCCGGGGAACAAGTTTCTCGAGTGGATGGGCGGATTTTGTGATTTGTTCTGGAGCGTGAATCCGCACTGGGTGCCGAAGTTTAAGGCGCAGAAACACGAGATTTGGAATGGCGTGAAACCGTTCAGCGTGAATGACGAATGGTATTATCACATGCGCTTTGTGAAGGATCTCAAGGGTGTGACGCCGATCCTCACCGATGTGCCGCCGGCCTCAACACTGCGTCGGCGTGATGGCGCCCGCAGTGGCAACCCCACCGTGCGCAAGGCCGTGGCCAATGGCGAAACGCAGCATGTGGCATGGGCCTACGACCGCGCCGATGGCGGCCGCGGCTTTGGCTTCACCGGCGGCCACGTGCACATGAATTGGCAGAATGACGACAATCGCAAACTGATGCTCAACGCGATCCTTTGGACGGCCAAAGTAAAAATTCCCAAGGACGGCGTGCCTTCCAAGACGCCGACCAAGGAGCAGATGCTGCAGAATTTGGATTGAGGCTCAAGTGCTGCCGGCGCCTCGCCGGCAGAACCCAAAGCCGACGTCCATCAATGGCCTGCCGGCGGGGCGCCGGCAGCACAAAGGGCGTCCTCCAAAATAATAGTTGTTTAAATGAAACAAACGATTTTCACTTTTGCTTTCTTCTTCCTCGCGCTCGGCCTCCACGCCAAGCCGCCCAACATCATCTTTTTTCTTGTCGACGATCTCGGCTGGAGTGATGTGGGTTGTTACGGCAGCACGTTTCATGAGACGCCGCACATTGATCAGTTGGCCAAGGACGGGATGCGGTTTGATAATGCCTACTCGACCTGTCATGTGTGTTCGCCGAGCCGGGCGAGTATCTTGACCGGCAAATATCCGGCGCGCACGGACCTCACCGAATGGCTCGGCGGCCGGCCGGAACGGGATTTTGAAAAGCTGCACAGCGCGAAGAAGCTGATGTTTCTACCGGATCAGGAAATCACGCTGGCGGAAACGCTCAAGAAACACGGCTACGCCACGGCCAATTACGGCAAGGCGCACCTGCGTACCGACCCGAAAAAGTACGGCTTCGACGAGGCGATCACCGGTTGGGTGCGGTCCTATTTTCATCCCTTCTCGCCACAATACACCAGGACATTGCCGGCCAAGCCGGGCGATTATTACACGGACAAACTCACCGATGCCGCGCTGGATTTCATTGAGCGCAACAAGGATCGGCCGTTCTTTGTACACCTCGAGCACTTCGCTGTGCACGATCCAATCCAGGGTCGCAAAGATCTCGTGGCGAAGTACCGCAAAAAACTCGCCGCCATGCCGAAGCCCAAGGGGCCGGAATATATTCTGGAACCCAATCCGGACGGACCGTCGCTGACCGCCGCCGAGCTCAAGGCGCTCGCAAAGGATGACCGGTTGCAACTGCATCAGGATAAGCGCGTGTGGTGGGTGAAACAGTTGCAGGACAACGTGGAATTTGCCGGCATGCTGGAGGCCACCGACGAAAGCCTCGGTCGGATCCGTGCCAAGCTCAAAGAGCTCGGCCTCGCTGAAAATACCATCGTCATCTTCACCGCAGACAACGGCGGGATGTCCGCCTCCAACCAGTATCGCGGCATCCATCATCCCCGGAAGACCCTCGACAGCCGGTTTGCCTCCTCCAACCTCCCGCTGCGCGGGGCCAAGGGCTGGAATTATGAGGGCGGCATTCGCGTGCCGCTGATTGTCCATTGGCCCGGGCAGACCCAGGCCAACAGCCTTTCACACGCGTTGGTGACCGGCACGGATTTTTATCCCACGCTCCTCGAGATGATCGGTCGCCCGAAGCTGCCCAAGCAACATGTGGACGGCAAAAGTTTTGTGCCCGCGCTCAAGGGCCGGCCGCATGAGCGTGGCGCGATCTACTGGCACTTTCCCCACTACAGCAATCACGGCTACCAAAGCCCCGGCGGCGCCATCCGTTTGGGCCAATACAAGTTGCTCGAGTATTTCGAAAACGGCAGCGTGCAGTTGTTCGATCTGGAAAAGGATCTGGGCGAACAGAACGACTTGTCCAAGGCCAAACCGGAGATCACCAAAAAGTTGCTGAAAATGCTGCACGATTGGCGCCGCGAGATGGACGCCAAAATGCCAAAGGTGAAAACGGCCAAATGAGAGAACCGTGCCCCAATCGTGCTGTCGGCGCCTCGCCGGCAGGCCTTTGGTTGACGTTGGTCTTCGGTTCTGCCGGCGAGGTGCCGGCAGCACTAGGCACGCCAAATGCCTCGAAGGTTAAATTAAAATGAGCGAGCACCGCACCATTGTTGGCATTCGCCAAATTGCTGAATCCTTCCCCGAGGTGAGTGTCGGTACCGTGTGCGACAAGGACGCCTACAAGGCGCGCAACAAAAACTTCCTGTTCCTTTGGGCCGACGACACGGAGTACAAGCTGAAGCTCAAGCTCGCCGACAATCTGCCCGAGGCGCAACAGCGCGCGCAAGCCGAGCCGGAGTTTTACAGCATCGGCTCGTCCGGCTGGGTGGATGTCGAGATGCCGCTCAAGAAATCTCCACCCAAGGCTCTGCTGCGCCGGTGGATTGAAGAGAGTTTCCGGCTCAATGCTCCGAAGAAACTGGTCGCTGAGTTATGAGTGCACCGGTCCCGGCCGCCTTGGCGCAATACATGGCCGGTCTCAAGGCACACGATGTGGCTGCGATTGGTGAATCTCTGACGGGGGAAATTCAATTCGTCACCCCGGCCAAGACCATGGCCAAGCCTGCAATTTTGGAATTTCTGGCTGCGTTATACCGCGGCTTTCCCGATTGGCATTACGGGCATGATGCGCCGGCACAACGAGATGATGGATCCTGGGCCGTCCTCTGGCGGCAGGGCGGCACACACACCGGCACGTTGGCATTTCCCGGATTCGATGCCGTACCGGCTACCGGTAAAATCGTCACCATTCCCCCGCACCATTTCTTTTACCGGATCGGTTCGGATGGCCTGACCGAAATTCGGCCCGATCCCATCCCCGGTGGTGCACCCCGTGGCATCTTTGAACAAATCGGCGTGGAGTTGCCTCCGCTTTAAGTTTCGGGCAGTCTTCGGGGCGTGACCCGTTTCCTGTTCAGTTTGTGTCTCGGTGTGCTGTCGCTGCACGCGGCGGAAAATCTGCCCAAGCCCAACATCATTTTCTTCATGGCCGATGATATGGGCATGGGGGACACGAGTGCGTATCAGGATTTCACGGGCAACACCGACGCGGTGCAACTGCACACGCCGCAGATGGAGCGGTTGGCGCGGATGGGGGTGCGCTTCACCGACGCGCACACGCCATCCAGCCGCTGCACGCCCACACGGTACGGGTTGCTTACCGGGCGTTACCCGTGGCGCAGCCGAATGAAATGGTGGGTGCTCTTCGGCGCGCAGGGCGATCCCCTGATCGAGGCGGATCGGCCGACCTTGGCCAGCATGTTGCGTGATGCCGGCTATCGCACCGGTCTTGTCGGCAAATGGCACGTGGGCCTGCGCTACCGGCAAAGCAACGGCAAACCGGCCGCCGGCTGGAGTGATGCCGATCTCAGGCAGCCGCTGCATACCACGCCGTTGGATCACGGTTTTGATTTCGCCCGGTACACCTCGCGTTCGCACGGCACTTCCGGGCCGGACCCAAACCATCGGAACGCCGCCAAGCGCAACCGGCCAACGCAAACCATTGGCCCGGGCCATCTCCACGGGCGAATTGCCATCGGCGCCATGAAGGATGGTAAACAACTGGTGGCCGAGGGCGTCAACGCCTATGTGCTCACGAAACTCGGCAGCCGGCACTCGGATCATGCGCTGGAGTTTTTGAACGCGCACGTGCGCGCCGCCACCTCCCGCCAGAAGCCCTTCTTCCTGTATTACCCGGCCAATTCCAACCACGGCCCGTACACGCCGGACAAGGCGATCGGCGGCCAGGCTGTCGCCGGGGCTGCGCGCACCAAGGCCGGTGCGCCGATGGATGCCCGACACGATTACATTTATGAAAACGACGTGGCCCTGGGCCGGTTGATTGATTGGCTGTCAACCACGCCCGATCCGCGGCGGCCCGGGCAAAAGCTGCTGGGCAACACACTCGTTATTTTCACCAGCGACAATGGCGCGGAAAAAAACAGCAACATCGCCACTGGGCCGTTTCGCAGCAACAAGGGCAGTTGCTTCGAGGGCGGCCATCGCGTGCCGTTCATCGCCGCGTGGCCGGCCGGTGGCGTGGGCGATGGTGATGCCGCCACACCGGGGCAATCGAATGCCTCGATCATCGGGCTCACTGATATGTACGCCACCTTCGCCGCCTTGGCCGGGGCCACGCTGCCGGATTTGGCCAAGGGCGAGAAAGGCGCGGAGGACAGTTTGAATGTGCTTTCGGCCCTGCGAGGGAAGACGCTGCGCAATCGTTCGCCATTGTTTTTCAACGATCACAAGGAAGCCAAGGCCGACCCGGCTGCTGCGGCGATGCGGGTGGAAAACTGGAAGCTGTTTTTTGACGCCAGCCTGTTGCGCGAAGGCAAGGCGCAGCCGGTGGAGCTCTTCGACCTGGCGGCGGATCCCCAAGAGCAACGCAACCTGATCGCGGTTCCCAAGCATCAACACCTGATCCGCAAACTGAGTTTGACGGCGTTGCGTTATCGCCGCGTGGCCACGCGTTTGGCGGATACAGCTCCGGTGCGGGCGGTGTTCGACTGGCGCTCGGAGGAGGGCGCGGCCAGTGCCTTGGCCAAGACGTTTCATCTGGCCCCGGCCCGCGGCAAGACGGTGACGGATGAAGGAACGGGCCTTCGCATGACGATTGCCGGTGAGCATGCCGGCAAGTTTTCGTGCAACTTCCGCGGCTTGGGACTGGGCGGCGGACAGGTGTTGCAGGTGGACGCCGGACAGGCGTTGCGGGTGATGTTTGACCGCGATGTGATTGTGGAGTCGGTGGCGATTGTCGCGGGCAACGGCGTATGCGGCGGATTTTATCAGGTGGGCAAGGGGGCGCCGTTGGCGATTTATTGTGTGGACGGCGATAACGACGCCAAGACACAGCACGGGGTGATGAGCGATCTCGGGGTGCTGCGCCAAGGCGAGGTGCTGCGGCTGGACAGTAAACCGCATCTCGGCGTGGAAGCCGCCGGCCAATGGCGGCTGGGGGCGATCACGGTGCGGGTATTGAAGTAAGGGACACGGATTACACGGATGAACACGGATTTGAAAATGAATTGGAGTTTTGTTTTGGCGTTGCTGCTTGGGGTGATGCCTTTGATAGCGGCGGAGAAACCTAATGTGCTGTTGTTGTTGGTGGATGACCTGAAACCGGCGATGGGATGTTATGGCGACCGGCACGCGATCACGCCGGCGATGGATGCGCTGGCGGCGCGCGGGATGCGGTTTGATTTGGCCTACTGCAATCAGGCCGTGTGCGCGCCGTCGCGATTCACGCTGATGCTGGGGGCGCACTCGACCTCCACCGGGTTGTACGGACTGGGCAGCCAACTGCGGCAGGTGCTGCCGAATGCGGTGACGATGCCGCAGCATTTTGCGAAGCACGGGTATCGTACGGAGTCTTTGGGCAAAGTGTTTCACATCGGGCACGGCAATTTGGGCGATCCGAAGTCGTTCAGCATTCCGCATTTTCACGACAAGGTGATCGAGTATCTCGACCCGAAAAGCACGGACGAAGGCAAGCTCACGCGGGAGGAGGCGCTGTTTACCAATCAAAAGCTTGGAGCCATTCGGTTGCTGCCGCGCGGGGCGGCGTTTGAGGCGCCGGTGGCAAAGGATGATGACTACGCCGATGGCCGCGTGGCTGCGGAGACCATTCGCCGATTGGAGGCGGCCAAGGAACGGCGCACCAAGGACGGCACACCGTTCTTCATCACCGCCGGTTTCGTGCGACCGCATCTGCCGTTTTCCGCTCCCAAAAAATATTGGGACCTGTTCGATCCCGCCAAGTTGCCGATGCCGAAGATCAAATCGTTTCCAAAAGATGCGCCGGCAGTGGCACTGAAACGTGCCGGGGAAATTTCGGCCTACACGCCCGTACCGGTGGATGGTCAGGTGGGCGAGGCGCTCACGCGCGAATTGATCCACGGCTACTACGCCAGCACGGCCTATGTGGATGCCCAAATCGGCCGCGTGACGGCGGCACTTAAACGGCTGGGGCTGCAGGACAACACCATCGTCGTCCTATGGGGCGACCACGGCTGGCATTTGGGCGATCTCAGCATCTGGACCAAACACACGAATTATGAACAAGCCAACCGCATCCCCATTCTCGTGGTGGCCCCCGGCGTGGCCAAGCCCGGCAGTGCCACGCGGCAATTGACCGAGACGGTGGATCTCTATCCCACACTCGCGGAGTTGGCCGGTCTCCCTGCGCCGAAAGGTCCACAGGCTATCGACGGCAAAAGCCTCGTACCGGTTTTGAACAATCCCAAGGCCCGCGTGCGCGACCACGCCTACCACTGCTATCCGCGCCGCCGCCTCGGCCGCGCCATCCGTACCGACCGCTATCGCCTCGTCGAATGGCGCAACGTCGGTGAACCGGTGTCGGCGGCGGAGTATGAACTGTACGACTACGCCAAGGGCGCGGTGGAGACGGAAAACATCGCCGCGCAACAGCCGGCCCTGTTGAAGATCTTGGCGGCCAAGCTGGCGGCATATCCGGAACCGGTGGCCCGCGGCGGTCGTCGGTCCGGCGAGCTGATTTCGCCTTCACCGAAAATCGCTGGCAAATCGTTACGCATCGAAACGGAGATGCAGTTGACGGCTCTCGCCAAACCGCAGGGCGTCGTGCTGGCACAGGGTGGCAGGGAGCACGGCTACGCAATTCATTGGTTAAACGAAAAGATAGCGTTCGATGTGCGGGTGAATGGTCAGGTAGCCCGTGTGCAGATCAAGGGGCCGGTGAAAGGCGCGTTGAAGGTGGTGGCCAATCTAAACGCAGAAGTCATGTCCCTCGAGGTTGGCGGTGCACGGGCGCAGATGGAATCGCCCGGGCTGATTCCTGTGCAGCCGAAAGATGATCTGTCGATTGGGTTTGATGACCAATCGGCCGCAGGTAACTACAATTCGCCCAACCCGTTCAATGGCAAGGTGTTTTCGCATCGTGTGCATATTGTAAAATGAAATTCTTCGCTGCCATTCTGCTGTTATTGCCATTGGGCTGCGCGTCCATCCCGCAGACCGAGCCAGAACAAGCCATTCAACATGTGGTGCTATGCTGGCTCAAAGAGCCGGGCAACTCGGGCCATCGCGCGCAGATTATGGAGGTCAGCAAGACGTTTCGCTCCATTCCCGGCGTGCTGGAGGTGCGAGTGGGTGAGGTGATTGCCAGCGACCGGGCGATTGTGGATGACAGTTTTGATGTTGCCATTCTGGTGGTTGTACCTGATGTCCCGCGGTTGCAGGAATATTTGGATCACCCCATCCACCAACAGGCCAAGCAGGATGTGCTATTGCCGCTGGTGGACAAAGTGGTGGTGTATGATTTTCAGGAATAATCTTCGATCAAACCGTTAAGTTGCGTAAACAGATCTCGATGAATTATTTTGTCCTTATCCCGGTGGCGGCCCTGATGCTGGTCGGCTGCGGGAAAAAACCGGAATCACCTGAACCCGATTCGGAATCCTCTTCGCCGCAGATTAAATCGACGGCACCGTTGGAACCTCAACCGGAGAATAACGTATCTGCTGCGAACCTGTTTGAGGCTTCGATTAAAGGAAACTTGGAAGCCGTGCGGGCACACATAGATGGGGGTACTGATCTCAATCAGAGTGCACCGGGTGATGCAAAAAAAAATACGCCCTTGATGCTGGCGGCTCTCTTCGGCCAAACCGAAGTGGTTCAGGCGTTGATCGCGGCCAAAGTGAATCTCGATCTGGTCAATGGTGACGGCAACACGGCCCTGTCGACAGCGGCGTTTTTGTGCCATGTCGAAGTGGTCGAGGCACTGCTCAAGGCCGGTGCGGATAAGAATGTGAAAAATGCCGGGGGCACCACCGCATATGCGTCGGTGGCGGGGGATTTTGAAGACGTCCGGTTTATCTACGACATTCTCAACAACGCGATTTTCAAGCCCATGGGGCAACCACTGGATTACCAGCGTATTCAGACGTCTCGGCCCAAGATTGCCGCGATGTTAGAGTAGTTTGGTCAGATCGAAGTTTTTGAAACTTTGGAATCGGACGAGATATCCTTCGCCGTTCTGTTATTTCTTCTTCACATGCAACAGCACGGGCGGGGAGAGGATGCCGCCTTCGGGGGCGGCTTTCAGATGGAAACGACGGGTGGTCTCGGCGGTGACGGCGTCGGCGGTGATGTAGAATTCGCGTTCGCTGGCACCTTCCACGATGAGTAGACCGTTCAGGCCGATGTTATCCACGTACGTTCCGTAGGGAAGATTGCGGCCGGATTCGTGGCCGCCGAAGCTGACGCGTTCCTTGATGCCATTGCGCTCGATGCGGACGCGGGCGGCGATGGTCTGGCCGGGGGCAATGGTGAGTTCGAGGGGCTTGCCCGGCTCAGGTGCGCGCCCGTTGGCGGTGAGCACGGTCACCTTTAGTTTGGCGGGAGCCAAGGGCTTGAGGTTGGTGAGATCATTGACCGGATGAGTAATGGTCTTGCCGCTGATCGTGGCGCTGGCGGTGACCTTGGCCAATTCCGTTCCCTTGGCGGGCATGGGCGCATCGGCATTTGCGTAGACCGCACCGAAGGCGCGGGTTTGGCCGGCTTGGATTATGAGCGGAGTGGTGAGGGTGAAACCCTTCGGCGCACTGGTGAGGTCCACGCGGATGGGGCCTTCGTAGCCGTCGAGGCGCTGGGCGCTGACGCTGAATTCGCGGCCGCTGCCTTTGGGCACGCCGCCGCCGCTGATGCCACCGAGAGTCACGGTAAAGTTCGGCTGGCGCGGGCGCACGGTGAGGGTGTATTTGAATTCCTTGCCGGCAAAACCGCGCACGTCGGACACGCGCACGAGGTAATCGCCGTCGGCTGGTGCGGTGAAAGTGAGCTGGGAATCCTTGCCCCAACGCCGGCGGCTTTCATCATCATTTTCAAAATAAACGGGAAACATCGGCAGCCCGTTGGCGGCGGCGGGCGTGCCGGGGGCGCGGGGTTGGACAATATAGGCCGGTTGACCAAGCGGATGCGCCAGCGGCGTGGTGTCGAAGTAGGTGTGGCGGTTGCCGGTGCCGGGGTAAACGATGTAGCCGCTGTCAGGGCCACGCGGATAATGCCAGAGCTTGACCACCTCGCCGTTGACGTAAAGGTACTGGTCGAGGCTCATTTCGTCCCATTTGAACAAACGGAAATCGCCGGAGGTATTGGAATCCTTTCCGCGAAAGGTGAGCCAGGAATCGCGCACGGCCTGCAGGCGCACACGCTCAATGGGCTGACCGTCGGCGGTGAGCACCTCGAGTTTGGAATCGAGCGGCGACTTGCTGCGGGCGGCATTGATCTCCAGCACCCATTGCTCGCCGGCCTTGGCGGTGAACCGGTAGAGGTCCGTATCGCTGCCGCCATCCGCATGAATGTGTCCGGTTACTTTGGCGGGCAGGGCAATCGCGCGGGCTTGCGCGGGTGTATTGTTGGGCTCCTGCTCGGTTGTTTCGGTGCTCTCAGCCTCTGCGATGGCGCGTGGGCTGCGGGCGGCGGCCACGTTGAGTGTATCAGCGGTTTTGCGGATGCGCTCGGTGGCGGTGGTGCCGTTGAGCCGCGCGAGGTGCAGCGTGTTGCCGGTACGATCGAATGCCAGCGCGGAGACGATGTCCGGCTGGTTGTCAAACTGCGAGACCAACTCGAGTGCCGGCAGGGCCCACACCTTCACCGTGCGATCGGCGGAAGCGGAAGCCAGGAAACGGCCATCGCGGCTGAGGGTAAGGTCGGTGATCTCATCCTCATGCGCAAACCGCACCCGCGCGAGGGGGTTGATGGCCGGCTTGGTCTTGCTGATCCAACGCCAAAGGCGGATTTGTTTGTCGGCACCGGCAGCCACCACGTATTGGCTGTCCGGCGTGAAAGCGGTGATAAACTGTTCGCCGGTGGGTTGGCCAAAGGTGTCGAGGCGCTGACCGCTGGCCACGTGCCAGAGTTTCACCGCCGAATCACCGCCGGCACTGGCGAGCACGGTGCCGTCCGGACTAAAAGCAATGCCATGGACCGGGCCGTTGTGCCCTTCGAGCATGCGCAGCGCTTTGCCGGTGCGGGTGCTCCACAACTGAATACGTCGATCATAACCGGCGGTGGCGGCAATCGTGCCGTCGGGCGATAGTGCCGCACCGTACAGGGTATCGCGATGGCCCTCGCTGAACGTGTGCTGGCGGCGGCCGGTCTTGAGGTTCCACAGCACCGCTTCGCCACGCAGGCCGGTGACGCCCGAAGCGGCCAACAGAAAGTTTCCGTCTGCTGAAAAAGTGAGCGCGTTGACCTTACCCGCATGGCCGGTGAAGGCGCGTTTGCCGACGGTGATCTTGCCAAAGGTGCCCACCGCGCGCACGCCGCCTCGGGAAACCGCCATCGCGGTGATGGGTTGGCGCCTCAGCGCGGCCGGCTTGGCTCCGGGCACGTGAAGAGTGGCGAGGATGGAGCGGTCGACCTCGGGGCCGGGTGCTCCGGCGGTAATCCATGCCTTGAGCATTTCAATCTGTGCCGGGGATGGCTGCGGTTCCTTGCGCGGTGGCATGAAAGGTTTCTTGGCACCGGTTAACAGCTCGAGGAGCACGGAGCCTTTGGGGTTGCCGGGCGCGATGACCTTGCCGCTATCGCCGCCGGTCATGAGGCTCTTAAACGTCTCCACGGAAAATTCGCCCTCCAGTTCATCGTCGTTATGACAGCCGGCACAATACTCGCGCAGGATGGGCGCAACGTCTTTATGGAAATCCGGCGCGGCCATGGCGGTTGCCACGGAGCAAAAGAGCAGGGTGGGGAGCAGGCGTTTCATCAGTGTTGAAAGAGAAATTCGCGGCTGGTCATGAGGGCCCAAAAGAGGTCTTCAACCACGGCGCGGCGTTCAGTCGCGGGCGTGGCCTTGAAGACGGCTTCGAGGCGTTGGATTTCCTCCGCACTGGGCGGGCGGGCGAGGCAGAGCAGATAGGCCTCTTCAATGAGCGTGGCGTTGGGCTTGGTTACCAGCGGGGTGACCGAGCTTTGGTCGGCGCGCAGGTTTTCATTGAGCGTCTTGCCGTTGGAAAGGTGCAGCACCTGTACCATGCTCGGTTTGTTGGAGCGTTCGCATTCGCAGGTGATCTCGCGTTCATTGCGGCCGAAGGTTTTCAGGAAATAGGAGGTGACCGCCGAGTCAAATAGCTGCAGGGCGCGCGTGCCGTCCTTGTAAAAATCCGTCTTCGCCGTGCTGCCATCGGACAGCGTGATGTTGGCGTACTTGGGGCTGACCTGTGTGACGGTGGTGATGGCGTCCTGCAAGACTTCGGCCATCAGCCGGCGCGGGTAAAAACGCGCGTGGTAGCGGGTGTCGCCGATGTTTTCCGGCAGAGGCGCACTACTGCGGGCGTAGGTGTCGCTCGTGAGGATCAACCGCATGAGCGCCTTGAGGTCGTACTTGTTTTTCACCAGATGCGCGGCCAGACCGTTGAGTAGCGGCTCGTTGCTGGCGGGGTTGGACACGCGCAGGTCATCCACCGGATCCACAATGCCTTGCCCGAAAAAGTTCGCCCATACGCGGTTGGCGATGGAGCGGGTGAAGTAGGGGTTATCCGGTGCCGTCAGCCAATCGGCCAACACCGCCCGGCGATCAGCTCCCTCGGTAATGGCCGGGCTGTCGAGCGGCGCGGGTGGTTGGGGTTTGCCAGTGCGCGGTTGCAGGAGATCGCCGCGGGGAGCAATGAACAGTGTGCGGCGACCGTCACCATTGCGCGCATCGCCGCCCCAACCCTTCACGCGCACACGGGCAAAGAGATTGGCAAAGGCGTAATACTGGTCGTTGGTCCATTTCTCCAGGGGATGGTTGTGACATTTCGCGCAGTTGATCGAGAGACTCATGAACGCCTGACTGACATTTTCGGCCATGGTCTCGGGTTCCTGATGGACCGCGTAAAAATTGGTGGCACCGTTTTCAAAACTGTCACCGCGCGCGTTGACCACCTGCCTCACTAGCTGGTCCCATGGCGTGTTCTTGGCAATCTCGCCGCGCAGCCAGGTGTAGTAGGCCTTGAGCGCGTTGGGGCGGAGCTTTTTGCCGCTGATCAAAAACAAATCGGCCCAGCGATAAGTCCAGTAATCGACAAACTCCGGCCGTGCGAGCAGCTGGTCAATGAGCTTGCTGCGCTTGTCGGCCGCGCGATCGGCGAGAAAGGCGCGCACCTCGGCCGGTTTGGGCAGCACGCCGATGGTGTCGAGATAAGCGCGCCGGATAAATTCGCTGTCCGTTGCGGCCGGTGATGGCTTGAGATTCAGCTCGCGTAATTGCGACAGCACATGGCGGTCGACAAGGTTTGCCTTGGGGCCGGCGGCAAAAGCGGCGTTGGGAATCTGATGCGGCCACGGTGAGATGAGCCGCGCCATGGCGATCTGGCCGGAATACCACGCCGTAATGGCGCCTTGTCCGAAGCCGACGATTTCCGCTCGACCGGTCTTTTCATTGACGATGGCCACCGAGGCATCGGTGGAGTCGAACTTGGCCCAAGCCGTCACATCACGTTCGGCGCCGTCGGAAAAATGAGCAGTGACTTTAAGCTGCGGGGTGTCGCCTTTCTTCACGCGCGCGTTGCCGGGCGTCAGCTCCAGCCGTGTGAGTTTGGCGTCTTGGTCGCTGGGCGCCGGTGCCCCCTGTTTAATCCACTTCAGCAGAATTTGGTAATCCTCCGAATCCTCATGCAACACTTTGCCGCCCTTGTGGCGCACGGCGGCGGTGGGTTTGATAAGAAACAAACTGCGCGCTGGGTCATTGAACTCCACCCGGCGCCCACGCAGTTCGCGCGTGATGTTGTAATGATCCGTAGCCGGATCGTAGGCATTAAGGCTCAGGCGAAACCCGCCCTTGCCGGCCAGCGCACCGTGGCAACCGCCGCCATTGCAACCAGCTTTGGATAACACCGGCAATACATCATGCCGAAAACTGAGTGCCCGATCGGCTGCCGACAGGCTGCAGGTCAACACCATCAAACAAAGCAGGGTACGCATCAGAACAACTCCTTAATCGGTTCAGCGCCGAAATCCACCAGCGGGAACGGCCGGCCGGCGGGGCCGGGCAGGGTGGCTTCGTGATTCAGGCCGAGGCTGTGGAACACGGTCGCTACCACATCGCCGGGGCTCACCGGGCGTTCAGCCGGGAAACCGCCCACCGGATCGCTCTTGCCCACCGCGCGGCCGCCCTTCACGCCGCCGCCGGCGAAGCTGCAGGTGAAACATTGCGGCCAATGATCGCGGCCGCCCGCCGGGTTCATCTTTGGCGTGCGGCCAAACTCCGCCAGCGTGGTCACCAGCGTGTTGTCCAATAAGCCACGTTCGTGAAGATCCTCGATCAACGCGCTGTAGCCTTGATCGTACATTGGGGCAATGATCTCCGCCATTTGCTTGATGGACATGAATGGCTTGGATCCGTGAATGTCCCACGACAACTGGCTGAACACCGTGAGGAAACTGTTCAGCGTCACGAAGCGTACGCCATTCTCCACCAATCGCCGCGCCAAAAGGCAACATTGGCCGAAGCGGTTCATGCCGTAACGCTCGCGCACCGACTGCTTTTCCTTGGAGAGATCAAACGCTGCGCGCGCCTGTTCACTGGTCATCATCCGGAAGGCCGAGTGGAACGTGTCGTTGAGCAGACGCGCATCCTCGCTGGCCTCAAAACTCTTTACTGCGCCATCGACGATCTCGCGCATGTTCCGCCGGCGCTCCAGTCGCGCCGCGCCGATTTGATCCGGCGGCAGCAAATCCGGCACTTTGAAATCCTTTTTAGAAGGATCCGCATTCAGTGCAAACGGATCATGCGCCTTGCCGAGAAAACCGCCCGCCTGACCGTTGGGTAGATTACCGCCGCCGCGCCCCATCAACTCCGGCAACACCACGAATGGGGGCAGATCGCTCTTCCGCCCGAGCAGATGACTCGCCACCGCGCCCGCATGCGGTGTCTGCACTCCGCCGGTAAACCGCCGGCCCGTCTGCATGATTTGCCAGCCCGCATCGTGGACCGCCGCGCCGCCATGATGCACCGAGCGCACCAGCGAAAATTTATCCGCCACCTTGGCGTGCATCGGCAGGATTTCGGATACCTCAAACGCGTCAGTCTTGGTCCGGATCGGCTTGAACGGCCCGCGATATTCGGCGGCGGCCTCCGGTTTCATGTCCCACAAATCCACGTGGCTCGGGGCGCCGAGGTTGAAGATCATAATGCAGGCCTTGTCCTCATGGCCCGCCCGTACCGCGCCCGCCTCCTTGGCCGCCAGCACCTGCGGCAGCGACAAGCCCACCGCGCCCAGCGCCCCGACCTGCAGAAACTCCCGCCGCTTCAAATGGCTTCCGCCACAAATCGACGCCTCCTGTTCGCCCAAGAAATCAAACATAACGTGCTCCCCAAATGATACGCCCGCGTGCAGGGGTGTCCAGCGTGGAACGATTTTTACACGGTGGCCCGTGGGTTGAATCTCCGCATAGCAGCTGATAAGCTTACGGATCGGTATGAAAACAGTGATCATCTTACTCAGCATGTGTTTTCTGTTTTGCCTGAGTTCGTTGGCTCAGTCTGAAAACGTGCCGGCGGATGTGTTGTTTGCCCGCAAGATCCAGCCGCTCTTCAAGGTGAAATGCCTGACCTGTCACGGGGATGATCCGGAAAAACTAAAGGGCGAGTTGGATATGCGCACCCGCGCGGGATTATTGGCCGGGGGCGAGAGTGAAGAGTCAGCGCTGGTGCCGGGCAAGCCGTTGGCCAGTCCGCTGTATCTGGCGGTAACCCGCGAACATGAAGATGATTGGTCCGCCATGCCGCCCAAGGCTAATGACAAACTCAGTGCCGAACAGGTCGGTTATGTCAAACAGTGGATTGCCGCCGGTGCGCCATGGCCGGATGCCAAGCGCATCGCCGCGATCCTGACGCAACCCAATCCATGGGGCGAGACCGATGGTGTCTTGGTAAAAACCAGTGGCGGTTTGGATGCTGGGTGGACGAATCGCAAGTACGATCCTGAGAAATTGTGGGCGTATCAGCCCGTGAAAAAATCGGCGGTGCCGGGGAAGGGGCATCCCATTGATGCGTTTATCGGTGCGCGTTTACCAAAGGGGCTGAAAGTTGCGCCGCGTGCGGGAGCGGTGGCGTTGATTCGGCGGGTGACCTACGGCCTCACCGGCTTGCCGCCGACTCCGAAGGAGACGTTTGAATTTGTCGCGGCGTGGAAGAAAGATCCGGACGCGGCTTGGGCGGCGTTGATCGATCGGCTGTTGGCCAGCCCGCATTACGGCGAGCAGATGGCGCGGCATTGGCTGGATGTGGTGCGGTACGCGGATTCGGCCGGATTTTCCAACGACTACCCGCGGCCGCACGCGTGGCGGTATCGCGATTACGTGGTGCGCGCGTTTAATGCCGACAAGCCGTACGACCAGTTTGTGCGCGAGCAAATCGCTGGTGATGAACTCAAGCCCAACGACGCCGATCACGTGCTCGCGACCGGCTTCCTGCGCATGGGCCCTTGGGAGCACACGGCAATGAGTGTGGCGGCGGTCACGCGGCAGCAGTATCTGGATGACGTGGTCAACTCCGTCGGCGTCACGTTCCTCGCCAATGAGCTGCGCTGCGCGAAATGTCACGACCACAAGTTTGATCCGATTCCGACCAAGGATTTTTACAGGATGCAGGCGGTGTTCGGTTCGTTGAGTTTTCAGGAGCGGAAATTGCCGTGGCAACAAAACGAAAACCTCACCGGCCTCAAAGCCGATCGCGAGCGTTATCAACGCCTACAAAAAGCAAAGGCGATCCGCAGCATCACCACGCTGCCCGAGGCCGATCGGCCGGTGAAAGAATTTGATAAGGATTCCGAGCGCATCGGGCAGGGCAAGGTGAACAACAAGCGGCGGCAGCAGCTCAACTATCAGCTCAAGCGCAGCAACGCGCTGGCATTCTCCGTGGCCAACGGCGCGAATGATCGCATCCACATTTTGAAAGGCGGCTCGATTGAGTCACCGCAGGCGGCGGTGAGCCCGGGCGTGTTGAGCCTGTTCGCCGGCTCCGAAAAGGGCGCGTCGGTGACGGCGGATCAGAGCGGACGCCGCACCGAGCTGGCGCAGTGGATTGCCAGCCGGGACAACCCGCTGACGGCGCGCGTGATAGTGAATCGCGTGTGGCAATGGCACTTCGGCCAGGCGATTGCCGGTAACCCGAATAACTTTGGCGGCACGGGCAAGCGACCGACGCACCCGGAATTGCTCGACTGGCTGGCGGCGACGTTTGTTGAGGACGGTTGGTCGTTCAAGAAACTGCACCGGCGCATCCTCACCTCGGCGGCTTATCAGCGTGCGGCGGCGCATCCGGATTGGAACGCCTTGATCCGGCTGGATCCGAACCGCACCAGCTATGCCGTCTTTGATCCGCGCCGCCTGACTGCCGAAGAATTGCGCGACACCATGCTGGCGGTTTCGGGCGAACTCAATCGCGCCATCGGCGGTATCCCGGCGCATCCGGAGATCAACGAGGAAGTCGCCATGCAGCCGCGCCACATTATGGGCTCGGTGGGCCCGGCGTATCAGGCGGACCCCAAGCCGGCCCAACGCCATCGCCGCACTCTCTACGCGGAGCGCATCCGCACGCTTGCGGATCCGATGCTCGAGGTCTTCAATAAACCCGGCCCCGATGTCTCCTGTGAACGCCGCGACACCGCCACCATCGCCCCGCAAGCTTTCACGCTGATGAACAGCCCCATCCACCACGCCCGCGCACTCGCCTTTGCGGCGCGACTGGAAAAGGAGCGGCCGGGAAATTTGGATCGGCAAATCATCCGAGCCTTTCAGCTCGTCTTTCAACGTCAACCCACCTCGGCTGAACTAAAAGCCTGCGACGCCCACATCGCCAAGGCACTGGCGCATCACCGCGTCACTGCACCGGTGAAGGTGGAGCCGCCCAAATATGTCATCCGCCAAATGGTCGAGGAAATGACCGGCCTCGACTTTTGGTGGGTCGAGGATCTCGATATCTATTCCAGTGATGACTTTGTGCCCGACCTGAAGCCATGGGATGTGAAACCTCCAACGCGGGCCCTGGCGGAGTTGTGTTTGGTTTTGTTTAACTCGAACGAATTTGTCTACGTGTATTAGTCATGAATCGACGCGAATTTATTTATGGAGTCAACGGTGGCCTGGGGGCCTTGGCGTTTCATTCGATGTTGCGGGCGGAGGAGGCAAAGGGGCCGTTGGCGCCCAAGGTGGCGCACTTTCCGGCGGTCAAGGCGAAGCGGTGCATTTTTCTCTATATGGCCGGCGGGCCGAGCCACATCGATACCTTCGATCCCAAGCCCAAGTTGCGCGAAATGCATCTGCAGAAATTCAAGCGCTCGAGCAAGTTTCTCTCCGCCATGGGATCCGGCGAACGGTATTACGTGCAGAGCCCGTTCAAGTTTCGCAAAGCGGGGCAGAGCGGCATGGATCTCTGCGAGCACTGGGAACACCTCGCCGGGATGGCCGATGAGCTGTGCGTGTATCGCGGTTGTCAGGCGGAATCGATCAATCATCCCACCGCCAATTATCACATGAACACCGGCAACCGCTTCGGCGGCGATCCGGCGATTGGGTCGTGGGTCACGTACGGGCTCGGCTCGGAGAATCAGGATTTGCCCGGATTCGTGGTTCTGCCCGAGGTGGCTTATCCGCAGGGCGGCGCGGCCAACTGGTCCAATGGCTTTTTGCCGCCGCACTATCAGGGCACCACGCTGCGCGCGAAAGGATCGCCCATTCTCGATCTGCACCCGCCCAAGGGCGTCACACGCGAGCAACAACGCAGTAACCTCGACCTCCTCGCGCAATTAAATAAGCAACACGCCGCCAAGCGCCCGGGCCATGCCGAGTTGGCCGCGCGCATGGACAGCTATGAGCTGGCCTACCGCATGCAGATGAAGGTGCCGGGCATTCTTGACCTCGGTCGGGAAAAGGAAACCACCCGCGAGACGTACGGGCTCAACGACGATCGCACCAAGGAATTCGGCCGACGCCTGCTGCTCGCGCGGCGCCTGCTCGAGCGCGGCGTGCGCTTTGTGCAGGCCTACACCGCCGGCTGGGATTCGCATGATTACCTCGCCAAATCTCACGGCGAACGCATCCGCTCCGTCGACCGCCCCATCGCCGCCCTGTTAAAGGACCTCAAACAACGCGGCATGCTCGACGACACCCTCGTCGTGTGGTGCGGCGAATTCGGCCGCACCCCGGACAACGGCCGGCGCGGCGGCGGCGAACGCCCTGGGCGCGATCACAATAAAAACGCCATGCCCATCTTGCTCGCCGGCGGCGGTGTGAACAAAGGCCACACCATTGGCGCCACCGACGAGATCGGGGAAACCGCCTCCGAGATCGTCCACCCCATCCGCGACTTTCACATCACCCTCCTGCGCCTACTCGGTCTCGACGACAACAAACTCACCTACTTCCACGGCGGCCGCTTCAAGCAGCTCAGCCAAACGGGCGGCGAGGTGATCAAGGAATTGATTGCGTAAACCGCTTCACGCCCGTTGAATTGGCGGCGAACTTTACCGCCATGAAAATAATTTTTGCGAATCTGCTTCTCGTTCTCACCTTCACCACGGCGCCGGCGGCAGGGAAGGATGGGTTTGTGTCGATGTTTGACGGCAAGACCCTCAAGGGCTGGGAGGCCACGCCGGCGCGGACGGCGGGGGCTTGGACGGTGAAGGACGGCATGATCGTGGGCAATGGCGACAAGGGGCGCGGCTATCTCACTTTCGCCGCCAATAAGAATGTGGCCGATCTGGAGATGAAGTTCAGCTACCGCTTTCCCGGCAAGGGCAACAGCGGGGTGAATATCCGGTCCATCCCGGACAAAACGCGCCGGCGCGATTTCCAGAGTTACCACGCGGATCTCGGCCATCTCGGCATCGGCAAAAACGTCATGGGCGCTGGGACTTCCACACCCCCGGCCGGCGCGAGCATCGGTGTTTTCGTGGCGACCGGCTGTTGATTGCCGAGGATGATAAGCCGACCATCACGCCCATTAAGAATGCCCTCACCGCGGCGGACATTCGCAAGGGCGACTGGAACACCGTGCACATCATCGCCAAGGGCAACAATTTCAAGCTGTTCATTAACGGCAAGCTCTCGAGCGAATTCACCGAGCACCTGCCCCAGGCCAAGTGCCTCAAGAACGGCATGATCCAACTCCAACTCCACGACCCCGGCATGATCGTGCATTTCAAGGATTTGCAGTTGAAGGTGCTGAAGTAGTTTTCAAGCGAGGCAATTTGGGGTAGGTTGGTGGCGTGATTACTGAGGCCGAAATTCAGGCGATGCCACTGCGTGACAAGCTTGAGGTGATGGAGACGCTTTGGGACGGCATTGCACAACGGGAAGACGAGCTGGAAGTGCCGCAGTGGCAAAAGGATTTGCTGGATGAACGCGAGCGATGAATCGCCGAGGGCAAGGCGGAGTTTTTGGACTGGGAAGTAGCTAAGGAGCAGATCACCAAGGCCACGCAATGAGGCTGCAAATCCTCGATGGCGCCCGCGATGACTTGATCGGGGGGTTTCATTTTTACGAGGACATGGAGGCGGGGCTCGGCGAATGTTTTCTCACGAATCTATATTCGGACATTGAGGCACTCAAAGAACTGGACGGCACACTCTCCAAGCCTTACCGGCATTTTCACCGGGCACTTTCGAAGGGTTTTTCGTTTGCCATCTTTTACACAGTAGACGACAACACCGTGCGCATACGCGCCGTGGTGGATTGCCGGCGTAATCCCTCATGGATCAGGAAACACTTGAGGGGCAGTTAACGAATGAAATTTCTGCGACATTTTTGGCTAGTGGCAGCATTGAGCCTTACGGATTTTGCCCATGCGCAAAACCGTGAAGGCGAGCGGTTGTTTGCGTTGAAGGTGCGGGGAATTCTCAATGCAAAATGTCTGGCGTGCCATGGCGAGGCGGGGAAGAAGCTGAAGGGGGAATTGGATTTGTCCTCGCGGGCGGCGATGCTCAAGGGCGGAGAGAGTGAGGAAGCCTCGCTGGTGCCGGGCAAGCCGTTGGCCAGTCCTTTGTACCTGGCGGCGATGCGGGAGCATGAGGAGGACTGGTCGGCGATGCCGCCCAAGGAGAATGACCGGTTGACGGACGGCCAGTTGGCGTCGCTCAAGCGGTGGATCGCGTTGGGCGCACCGTGGCCGGATGCAAAGACGCAGGCGGCTTATATCGCCGAGGAACGCGCCAAGCCGGTGACGGCCGAGGGCGTGCTGGTAAAGACCAGCGGCGGGACATCGGAGGACTGGACCTACCGCCGCTACAAGCCGAAGGATGTGTGGGCGTTTCAGCCGGTGGTGAAACCGAAGGTGCCGCAGGGCGCGGCGAACCCGGTGGATGCGTTCATCGACCGCAAGCTCAAGGCGGCGGGGTTTGCGCCGGCGCCGCAGTCGGACTTTCGGACGTTGGTGAAGCGGGCGTATTACGACCTCACCGGCCTGCCGCCGACGCCGTTTGAAATTTTTCAATTCCGGCAGGCTTGGGACAAGGATCCGGCCAAGGCGTGGGCGGCGCTGATCGACCGGCTGCTGGCCAGTCCGCATTATGGCGAGCGCTGGGGGCAGCATTGGCTCGACGTGGCGCGCTACGCGGATACCGGCGGCTACTCCAACGACTACGAGCGCTCCAACATGTGGCGCTACCGCGACTACGTCATCCGCGCCTTCAATGCTGACAAACCCTACGACGAGTTCATCCGCGAACAAATCGCCGGCGACGAGCTGGCCGATGCGTCGTTGCGCCGTCGCATCGCTGACTGGGACAAATTTCAATCCGCGCGCCAGAACGGCAAGCAATATAACGATCGTGAGGCGGAGCAACTGGTGGCCAGTTCGTTCCTTCGCATGGGCCCGTGGGATCCGGCGATGGTGAAGAAGCCGCAGGCGCGGCAGATTTATCTGGACGATGTGGTGAACGCCGTGGGCGAGACGTTTCTCAGCACCACGATGCGCTGTTTCAAGTGTCACGATCACAAATTCGATCCACTGCCCACGCGCGATTACTATCGCATGTATGCGGTGTTCGAGCCCACGCAATTGGCCGAGCGCCCGGCGCCGTTTTTCGAGGCGGAAAACCGGGCCGGCTTCAAGGGAGGCCAGGCGGCCACGCAGCATTTGCTTTCGTTCGCCACCGACAAGCACAATGCGCTCTACAACAAGCAGGAGAGCGCCGCGCGCGAATGGTATGCGAAGGCCGGCACGAAGTATCTCGACGAAAAGGCGCGGCAGAATTTGCCCGACGAGGAAAAGCCGCCGCGGCACGTGGGATTGTCGCCCGAGGAGCAGGGCCGCAAAAAGGTGCGCCGGCAGGACGAGTGGATTTGGCAACGTCGGCTGGAGCGTTACCAGCCGCTGGCGCAGTCCGTTTACAACGGGCCGGTGCCGAACTTTTTGAACGCGCGCAAGCTGCGCATGAACGCGCGCGCCAACAACAAGTGGCGACCGGACAGCCGCATCCTCGGCGGCGGCGCGCTCGAAGCGCCCGGAGCCAAGGTGACCCCCGGCGTGTTGAGCGCCCTCGGTGTGCCGGTGGCCGGCGCGGAGCAAGCGGACGCATTTCAGATTCCGGACGCCCTGGATGGTCGGCGCTTGGCCTTGGCCAACTGGATTGCGAACCCGGCCAATCCCATCACGGCACGTTCCATCGTCAACCGCGTGTGGCAACAGCACTTCGGCCAGCCATTGGCGGCCAACCCGAACAACTTCGGCGCCAAGGGCGGCAAACCGACGCATCCGGAATTGCTCGACTGGCTGGCGGCGGATTTCGTCGAGCACGGCTGGAAATTCAAACGCCTGCACCGGCTCATCATGCTATCGGCCACTTACCGTCAATCCGGCACGCACCCGCAGGCGGCCAAGCTGGCCGTGGCCGATCCGAACAACCATCTCTTTGCCTTCCGCGCTCCGCGCCGTCTCTCCGCCGAGGAACTGCGCGACAGCCTGCTCAAAGCCACCGGCGAATTGAACCCCGCGCTCGGCGGCCTGCCGGTGATGCCGGAGATCAACATGGAAGTCGCCCTCCAGCCGCGCATGATTCAGTTTTCGCTTTCGCCTGCCTACCAGCCTTCGCGTACGCCGGCCGAGCGCAACCGACGCACCATCTACGCCTACCGCGTGCGCGGCCAGGCCAATCCGTTCCTCGAGACATTCAACCAGCCCAACCCCAACGACTCCTGTGAAGCGCGCGTGGCCGAGACCGTCACACCACAGGCCTTCACCCTGCTCAACAGCAGCGTGATGAGCGACCGCGCCATTGCGCTGGCGCTCCGGGCGGAAAAGGAATTCGACACGCTGCACCTGCAGGTGAAGCGCGCCGTGCAACTCGCCTACGGCCGCGTGCCCGACAAGGTTGAGTGGGAGCGCCTCAAGCAATACGTCACCAAGATGCGCGCTTATCACGCCAAGCACGAGCCCGCGCCGGTCAAGTACCCGACCGCCATCACGCGCTCCCTCGTCGAGGAACTCACCGGCCAACCCTTTGAGTACGAGGAGATTCTGCCGGTGTTCGAAAATTATGTTCGCGACAAAAAACCGGCCGATGTGAGCGCGAACACCCGCGCGCTGGCGGATCTTTGTCTGCTATTGTTTAATTCGAACGAATTCGTTTACGTCTACTGATGAATATTCCGTCCCTGCAACGCCGAGATTTTTTGTATGGCTTGGGTTCCTCGCTGGGTGCCTTGGCCATGACCGACCTGCTGGCCAAAGAGACCGGAGGTCCACTCGCACCCAAAAAGCCGATGCACGCGCCCAAGGCGAAAAATGTCATTATGCTGTTCATGGAAGGCGGGCCGGGGCACATGGATACGTTTGATCCGAAGCCCAAGCTCAATGCGTTGCACAAGACGGAGAGCAAAAGCACGCGCGGGCTGGAGACGGGGTTTAAGTTTTATGTGGGCAGCCCGTTTAAGTCGCGCAAGGTGGGGCAGGCGGGGCTGGAGATGAGTGATCAATGGCAGCATCTGCCGGAGGTGGCCGATGAGTTGTGCAACTACCGCGGCTGCACGGCAGAATCGCTGAACCATCCCGAAGCGTTGTTTCACATGAACACCGGCAGCCGGTTGGGCGCCGATCCGGCCTTGGGTGCGTGGGTCAATTACGGGCTCGGTTCGGTGAACCAAAATCTGCCCGGCTACGTGGTGATGACCGAGCTGGCGCTGCCGCAGGGTGGATCGCGCAACTGGTCCAACGGCTTTTTGCCGGGACACTTTCAGGGCACGCGCCTGCGTCCAACCGGTTCGCCCATCCTCGATCTGCACGCACCGGCCCACAAGACGCGTGATCATCAGCGGGCGGCCCTAGACGAACTCGCCTTTCTCAATCAACGCCACGCCGCCAAGCATCCCAGCCACAAGGATCTCGCCACGCGCATGGCGAGCTACGAACTCGCCTTCCGCATGCAGGCCGAGGTGCCGGGCGTCATCGACCTGAAAGGCGAGCCGGAGCACGTCCGCAAGTCTTACGGCATGGACCGCAACGAAACGACTGAATTCGGCCGGCAATGCCTGATGGCCCGGCGGCTCGTGGAGAAGGGCGTGCGGTTTGTGCAGATTTTCTCCGGCGGCTGGGATAGTCACGATTACCTCGAGCGCGGGCATGCCTCGCGGATCCGTTCGGTCGATCAACCGATGACCGCGCTCATCAAGGACCTCAAGGAACGCGGCATGCTGGAAGACACGCTCGTCATTTGGACTGGCGAATTTGGCCGCACGCCGGATAACAACAAGCGTGGCGGTGTCTATTCCCTCGGCCGCGGCCACAACGCCGACGCCATGACCATGCTCCTCGCCGGCGGCGGCGTGAAGAAAGGCGCCATCGTCGGCGCCACCGACGAGATCGGCGCCAAGGCCGTCGACGTCGCCCATCCCATCCGCGATCTCCACGTCACGCTCCTGCATTTGCTCGGGCTCGACGACAACAAGCTCACCTACTTCCACGCCGGCCGTTACAAACAGCTCAGCCAATTCGGCGGGCAGGTGATCAAGGAATTGATCGCGTGAGTTCCTTCGGCTCGTTCCTCCGGTTGCTGCTTATTTTCCCGGCCATTGCCCAGGCCGAGTGGAAGAAACACGTCGTGGTCGAGGCAAAACGCGGCATGATCAACTCTGCCGTCGCGGCGGATTGGAATGGGGACGGCAAACCCGATGTGATCGCCTCGCTGGATGGCAAGGTGATGCTGTTCACTGCGCCGGATTGGAAGCCGCACACTTTGCACGAATTCCGCCCCGGCCTTTCCCGCAACAAACCGCGCGCGGCCTGCATTCACAGTTGCCTGATGGACGTGGATGGTGACGGCGACCAGGATTTCGTCGGTTCCAACAACACGGTTTTTTGGTTGGAATGTCCGGACAAGCCGCTGTCCGGCCCGTGGCCGTATCGCACGGTGGACGACGAAATTCTCGGCACGCACTGCCTCATCACCGGCGACGTTAACCGCAACGGCAAGCCCGACCTCATTGCCAACTCCGGACGCACCGCCAAGCAGACGGCCATTCCCAATTCCCTGACTTGGCTGGAGGTGCCGAAGAATCCGCGCACGGCCAAAAATTGGATTCGGCACGTGTTTGCCAAAGGCGATGCTCCCGGAGGCTCGCACTACACCGGCTTCGGCGACGTCAACGGTGACGGTCTGCCAGATATCAGTTGCGCGGCCAAGGGCGGCGACAAGTTTCCCGGCGGCCAATGGTTCGCCTGGTGGGAGCAACCCAAGGACGGCAAGCTCCCATGGAAAAAGCATCTCCTCGCCGACAACCAACCCGGCGCTACGAACATCATGCCGGCTGACCTCGACGGTGACGGGCACGTCGACTACTTCGCCACGCGCGGCCACGGCCAGGGCATCCTCTGGTTCAAGGGGCCGGACTTCAAGCTTATCGAAGTGGACCCGAAGATTCTCGTCCCGCATTCGCTTGACCTCGCCGACCTGGACAACGACGGCGACATCGACGCCGTCACCTGCAGCAAAGACCCCGTGGACGTCGCAGCCTGGTACGAGAACGACGGCAAGGGTCGCTTCACCAAGCACGTCATCGACCACAAGCAAGGTTCCTACGACACCCGCGCCATCGACATGGACGCCGACGGCGACCTCGACGTCCTCATCGCCGGCCACACCAGCAATAACGTAGTCTGGTACGAGAACCCGTTGAGCCGGAAGAAATCTACCACGGCTACGAACCCGTTTCTCGGCAACTGGGCCCTGAAACAACCTGACGGCACGGCCGGTTGGCTGACGCTCCTTGAGTCAAACGGGAAAATGAAAGGGGAGTACTGGGCCGTGGGTGGCGGGCGACAGCTATCGGACATCACGTTGAAGGCCTGCACGCTGGCGTTCACGCGCAAGATACGCGTGGGCAAACCGGAGTACGTTGGCGGCCCGCCCACGGGCGACCGTATGGCGGTGCGTTTTTCGGCGACGGTGGTCGGCGATGTCCTCAAGCTGGTGATGCACCGGCGGATCAGCGGGGGCGTGTTTGAACGGGTGGAATTCTCCGGCAAACGTATGCCGCCGCTGCCGCCCAAGCCGGACCTGAGCCAGGTGCGATTCGGGAAGCCCATTCAACTCTTCAACGGCCGCAACCTCGACGGCTGGAAGCTCACCCACCCCAAGCAGGTGAACGGCTGGAAGGCCATTGACGGCGAGTTGGTCAACGTCACCGAGAAGCTCGATTTCTCGCCGTACTCGCGCTTCGGCAACCTGCGCACGGAGCAGGAGTTCATGGACTTCAACCTCAAGCTGGAGTTCAAGGTGCCGCCCGGCGGCAACAGTGGCATTTACCTGCGCGGCGTGTACGAGGCGCAGGTCCTGGATCGCGACAGCCGCATGCAGGGCATCCAAGGTGTCGGTGCCATCTTCGGCCGCATCCTGCCCACCGCCAACGCCGGCAAGCTCGGCGGCGAATGGAACACGTACGACATCACCCTCGTTGACAGGCACGTCACCGTCATTCTCAACGGCCGGAAGGTCATCGACAACCAGCCCCTTCCCGGATGCACCAACGGCGCCCTGCACGCCGACGAAACCATCCCCGGCCCGCTCTACCTCCAAGGCGACCACACCTCCGTCAGCTACCGCAACATCGTGCTGACACCCGTTGTGAAACAGCCCCCTGCAACCGGTGCCGACTGGCCGCAAGCCGCCGGGCCGGACGGCAACTTCATCGCCCAGGGCGAGGCGCCCACGGACTTCAGCGGCGCCACGGGCAAAAACGTGAAGTGGCGCGCGCCGTTGCCGAACACCGGCCAGAGCGCGGCCATCGTTTCCGGCGGCCGCATCTTTGTCACCTCGCACGAACCCATCACGCAGGACACCGAGACCGGCGCCGCCATCCTCGGGATGTGCTTCGACGCCAAAACTGGAAAGGAACTGTGGCGCCGCACCATTCCCGGCACGCGCGAAACCGATCTCTCCAGCTTGTTCAACGACAACACGGCCTATTCACCCGTGGCCGACGGCAAGCGCGTGGTCTTCACCAACGTAGGCGGCACGATCAAATGTTTCGACTACAACGGCAATGAGCAGTGGTCGCACACTTGGACGCCCTTCGGCCGGCACCACGCCCGGGCCCACGAGCCGCTCCTGCACGCCGGCAAGGTCATCCTTCTGCACGCGCCGACCTACGACCTGCCCGTGGCCGCCACCACCAAGGCCGGCTCCAAGCCGTTGGGCCGCGACAAGAAATACTGGACGCACCTCCGCGCCTACGACCTTGCCACCGGCAAGCTTGCATGGCAGGCCTGGCCCGGCACCAGCGTGCACGCCCTCTCCATGCTCGGCAAACTGCCCGACGGCCGCGCCGCCATCCTCACCGGCCGCGGTGGCGGACACCAACCGCCCGAGGAACCCTACGGCCTGTCGCTCATCGACGCCGCCAACGGCAAGGCCATCTGGGACGCCGCCATCGAAAAATTCCCCTGCCACCAGAACACCACCTTCAAGAAGAACGCCGCCTACTACTTCGCCAACGACCAACACGGCGCCCTCGACCTCGCCACCGGCAAACCGCACGGCGCGCAATCCCTCGTCGAAGGCGTCACCCTCACCCGTTGGCAGAACGGCGAATACGTCACGCTCGAAAACCAAACCCTCCCCCGGGGACCCAAGGCCAAGAAATCCTTCACCTACTTCACCAACCTCATCGTCGGCGACTACCACTACTTCCGCGCCTTCAGCGGTTTTTTGATTGGCCGCGTTCAGCTTTCCACCGGCAAGGTCGAGTACCTGCAAGTGCCCGCGCAAATCGTCCGAAAAAAAGGTCAGCCAGACGAAACGCTCTGGACCCAGCACCTGCCCAACGACATGAAAACCGCCAACGGCTTCCGCGCCACCCAGGATAAGCGCAACGCCGGCAGCGGCTGGGGCCACGTCACCGCCGCCCCGCCGATCGTTGTTGGTAAACACATCTACTGGCCCACGATGGCCGGCACGGTCTACGTCGTCGACTGGACTGCCCCGCGACTGAACGAACAAGCGCTCGTCTCCGTCAGCGACCTCGGCCCCGCCGGCCAAACTTGGAGCCTCGCCTCGCTCACCTACGTCAACGGCCAACTCTACGCCCGCACGTTGAAGGAGTTGATTTGCTTTGGGGAGTGAAGGCGGCTACGGCGCAAAGGCGATGATTGTGCGCCCGCGTTTGGGATAAATGACCACGTCTCCACCTTTTTTGGCCACCGCTTTCCAATTTGTGGGCAGTCCATCCAATTGAAATTGTGTGTCCTGATCGATGGTGATTTGCGTGCCACCATCGGGGCCCGCGATGCGCAGGGTAGATTCATTCATGGCGATGATGGTGCCGCGAACGGTGTCGTCCTTGGAGCGAACGAGTATTTTGTGTGGCACTTTTTCCGAGCGGTAATGGCAAAGCACGGCTTGACGACCGGCCTTGGCGGCAATCTTAGGCGGGGCAAGTTTGCCATCGAGAATGAAGGAGGTCTTTTTGGCATTTAATGTAAGGGTCTCCTTCTTACCCTTGAGCCATCGGTCGCAAGTCACCTGCGCAGAGAGATCCAGAACTTGATCGGGTGTCTTGGTTTCCACGTTGCCCAGCACGGCCCGGCAACTGAGATCATTAGCAAGCCCGCGCTTGCCTTGCTCCACCGGTTGTTGTTCGGCGGGATCATAGGCGGTGTCTGCATTCCACAAGGCAATCATTTGGGAGCGTGGCTCATGGATCTGCACCCAGTTTCCCGGTCGCAAGGCAGTCGCGGCATCAGTGGGTTTGTCTTCCAGGCGAAACGAAACACTCGCGTCAAAAGGCACTTTCACTTCCACTGGCGGATTGGTCTCAAGGTGGATGGATTTGTGGGTGCGATGGATACGCAGCGTAAAAGTGTCCTTGCCCACTGCCACCACTTCACCCCATTGGAAGTCCGGCGTGGTTTGGAGATCGAGCCAGGTGGTCTCATAAAAATAACCCCACAACCCCGGCCGGATCGCTTTGGAAAAAGTTGCGGCGTTCACCATGCGCCCGTTGATGATGCAGACCGAGCCGAGCTTGAGTACCTGTTGGTCAATCGATTCACCGACCTTCGATTGGCGCCCAAACTTTCCACGACTGATGTAGTCGTAGTAATCAATCTTCACCGTGAAATGAGTGAGCGTATTTTTCTGTTTGGCGGTCGCGGGTCTGACCGCCGTCACTTTTCCGCAAAAAGCCGCCGTGGCGCCCCAAACAGGCCCCACTGCCAGCATTAAGGACAGGGGTACGGCAATCAATCGACTCATAGTATTCATTATTCCGGTGATGCTGTAGGGCAGATCGAGTTGAGTCAATTAGTCTGTATGCTTCGTCTACTCATTGACCTGAGCGAATGGACGAATTAAGTTCTCTTTTTGCACCTCATGAAAATGAATCGCCTTATTGTTTGCCTGCTCAGTTGCATTTCCTTAACCATCCTTGCTAAGGAGCGCCCCAACGTACTCTTCATCATGTCCGATGACCACACGGCGCAGGCGGTGGGGGCGTATGCCACGGTGTTGAAGCCTCTCAACCCGACGCCTACTTTGGATCAATTGGCAGCGGAAGGGATGGTGTTCGACAATGTTTTTTGTTCGAACTCAATTTGCACGCCGAGCCGGGCGAGCATCATCACGGGGCAGTACCCGCACATCAATGGCGTGACCGATCTGACCGGGCGTATTCTCCCGGCGAAACAAACCCTGCCCATTCTGTTCCGGAAGGCAGGCTACCAGACAGCGATGATCGGCAAGTGGCACCTGAAAGTGGAGCCGAATTTCGACTACTACAAGGTGCTCCCGGGGCAGGGGAAGTATTTCGACACCGAGTTTCGTGTGCAGGGCGAAAAACCTTGGCCGAAGAATGTCGTCACACACAAAGGCGAACATTCCTCCGACGCCATCACCGATTCCACCCTGCACTGGTTCAAGACCAAGTACGACAAGGGCAAGCCGTTCTTCATCTGCCACCAGTTCAAGGCTCCGCATGATTATTTCGAGAACGCGCCGCGCTACCAGAAGTATCTCGCCGATGTGAAGATTCCTGAGCCACCGACGCTCTACGATGTGCCGGACACCTTCGGATCCATCGCCACGCGCGGCTACCGCGATGAACTCCTGCCGCACATCGGCACCTCCATCGGCAAACGCAACCCGCGCCGTTCTTACGCCGTCGACCTTAAGGAACGTTTCCCTGAAGAACTCCCCGCGGACTACGATGTGGCCAAACTTTCTGAGCGCGAGACAACTCATCTCGCCTATCAGGCATACCTCCGTAAATACCTACGCTGCGTGAAGGGCGTGGACGACAACCTCAAGCGTCTCTTTGATTACCTCAAGGCAGAAGGTCTCTACGACAACACCATCATTATTTACACCGGCGACCAAGGCTTTTGGCTCGGCGAAAACGACTATCAGGACAAGCGCTGGGCCTACGACCCCTCCATGCGCATGCCCTTCATCGTGCGCTATCCCAAGGCGATCAAGGCCGGCACGCGCTCCGACGCCATCGTGGAGAACGTCGACTTCCCCGCTCTGATGCTCGACTTTGCCGGCATTCCTGCGCCGGCCTCCATGCAAGGTCGTTCCTTTAAGAGCATTTGCGAAACCGGTCAGGAACCCAAGGGCTGGAAGCAGGCCGCCTACTATCGTTACTGGATGCATATGGCCCACCATGACAACCCCGGCGTGATGGCCATCCGCACCAAGACCCACAAGCTCGTCTACTACTACGGCTGCAACTACGACGGCGGCTACCAAACCCCGCCCGCCTGGGAGTTGTACGACCTGAAAAAAGACCCCGCTGAACTCAAAAACCTCTACGACGACCCCGCCTACGCCAAGATGCGCGACCGTCTCAAAAAACAACTCGCCGCCCTGCGCAAGACTGTCGGCGACGACGGTAGCCACTATCCTGCCGCCGAAAAGGTCGTGCAGGAATTCTGGGACTACGATGGCGCCGACCGCGAAAAGGCCCGCAAACTTTCCGGCGAATACCTGAAACGCCGCCTGCAGGAACTGAAAGCCGGTCAGCACAATACAAGGACTTGGATCGGTGAGTAATCTGCAATCAATTAGTTGCCAGACTTACTTCCTCTAATGAACGGAACTCAACTCGTAGCGGCTAGTATTCTTGCTGCAGTTTCCTTTACCGGATGCGCATCCTCGAGGCCGGCACTCTCTGGGAATTGCTCCGAGCCTAATTCCCCTATAAATAAGCCATCATGAAACGTCGTTTGTCTCGTCTTCTTTCCGGTTTTCTTTTTGCGCTGGTCAGCGTGAACGCGCCTGCGGCGGAACAGCCCAACATTGTCTTTATCTTTGCTGATGACTGGGGCTGGGGTGACCTGAGCTGTCACGGCCATCCTTACGTCAAGACCCCCAACATCGATCGCTTGGCCAGAGAGGGAACGGACTTTTACCGCTTCTCAGTCGCAAGCGGCGTGTGTTCGCCCAGTCGTACGGCCGTGATGACCGGTCATTTCCCCGCCCGCTACAACATCGATGGCCATTTCGCCTGGGTGCCCAGCAACGCCAAGCGCAACATGCCGGATTGGCTCAGTACAAAGGCGCCGCTTCTGCCGCGTATGCTGCAACAGGCCGGTTATCGAACCGCTCACTTCGGTAAATGGCACCTCGCCAACAACATGATTCCCGATTCTCCGCTCCCGAGTGCCTACGGCTACGATGCCTACGGCGCCTTCAACTGCGCAGGTGAACAAATGCCTGTCCACGAAGACGCCCAGCATGCGATCCGGTTCATTGAGAAAAGTCACCGTGAACAAAAGCCATTCTTCATCAACCTTTGGATTCACGAACCGCACACGCCCTTTCACACTGTCCCCAAATACCGTTGGCGTTTCCGCGACCTTGAAGAGCCGGACAACATCTACGCCTCCGTCCTGTCCCACGCCGATGACCGCATTGGCGAGGTGTTGGATGCTTTGGACCGCTTGAAGCTGACCGATAACACCCTCGTCATCTTCAGCTCGGACAACGGACCCGCTCGAGCCAGCCGCGTCACTGAACTGACGCTGATGCACGACACCGCCACCGGGGCCGGTTATGGCATCGGTGCGGCCAAAGGCATCACGGGCGATCGCAAAGGCTATAAGGCAGCCTTGTTCGAGGGCGGTATTGGTGTGCCCTTCATCGCTCGTTGGCCTGGCAAAATCGCGGCCGGCAAGGTGGACGCTCAATCAATTTTCTCCGCCGTGGATCTCCTCCCCACTTTCTGTGAGCTGGCTGGTGCGAAGTTCCCTAAAGGCTATCGTCCTGATGGTCTCAGCCAAGTGAAGGCACTCCAAGGTAAAGGTCAACACCTTCGGTCCAAACCATTATTTTGGAAGATGCAGTCTAGCTGGCCTATCCAAAAGGCCCGACCGTACCACTGGGTTTCTTACGCTATTGTTCACCAAAACTGGAAGCTTATGACCAACCGCGATTCCAGTTACGCCGAACTGTACGATCTCGCCACTGATCCTCTCGAGAAAAATGATCTCGCCCAACAAAAGCCGGCCGTGGTCCAGGGACTCCTCCAACAAATTGCCGATTGGAAATCCACCCTCCCGGCCAAACCCACCGGCAACGTTTTTTCCGGGGAACGCCTGGAACTCCCCAAAAGCCGTCGGTAGACGATCCGGAAAATGCCTTACCTGCAGCTGGGAATCTTAACTCAATAAACCGGTGATGATTCAACGTATTCTCCTTATATCACTGGTGCTGATCGTTTTTCCCGGTTTGGCAGCTAAACCAAATGTCTTATTCATCGCAGTTGATGATTTGAATGACTGGATTGGCTGCCTTGGAGGGCATCCTCAGGCGTTGACGCCGAATATGGATCGCTTGGCCAAGCGCGGCGTGTTGTTCACCAACGCGCACTGCGCGGCGCCGGCGTGCAACCCTTCGCGGGCGGCGGTGTTCAGCGGGCTGATGCCGGCGCGGACGGGCGTGTGGTCGAACAACAGCGCGCGAATTGAAAAGGCGGCGCCCAAGGCGAAGCTGCTGACGCACGCCTTTCGTGAGGCGGGCTATCAAACGCTCGGCACCGGCAAAATGTTGCACGGTACAGTCGCGGAATTGTTCGAGGAATATCACGGCGTCAATCAACGCTGGAGTCCGTTTCCCAAAAGGCCGTGCCCTACACCCAGGCCGAGTTGCCCAGCAAGGGGACGGACAACCCGCGCCATGTGCTCAAGGATAGCCGTGGGCGCACGGTCGTGCTGCCCATTAACCGGATGCCCTCGGACCGGAAGCCCAACTCGGTGGCCGGCGAATCCTTTGACTGGGGCGGATTCGACGTGCCGGACAGTGATTTCGGCGACACGCAAATCACCACGTGGGCCATCGACCGGCTGAAGCGCGGTCTCGGCAAAAAGAAACCGTTCTTCCTCGGCGTGGGCTATTACCGCCCGCACATCCCGCTCTTTGCCCCCCGGAAATATTTTGAGCGCTTCAAAACGATCTCGGCAAGTTGCCGCCGGTCCGCAAGGACGACCTGCAGGACCTCGGCCCCGCTGGGCGAAAGTGGGCCGTCGAGGCGGTCACCGCCGGGAGTCACGCCACCGTTCTGAAGCACAAACAATGGCGCGCGGCGGTGGAGGCGTACTTGGCCTGCACCACCTACGTGGACCACGAGATCGGTCGCCTGCTCGATGCACTCGACCAAAGCGGCGCGGCAGCCAACACGTGGATCGTGCTCTGGAGCGACCACGGCTGGCACCTCGGCGAAAAGGAGCACTGGGGCAAATGGACCGGCTGGGAACGATCCACCCGCGTGCCGCTCATGATCGTGCCACCCAAACGCTTGGCCAAGCAGTTCGCCCCCGGCGGCTCGCGCTGCGCCCAACCGGTCGGCCTCATCGACCTGTTTCCCACACTCGCCGTGGCCTGCATTGTGCCTGCCCCCAAACACCTCGACGGCCAATCCCTCCTGCCTTTGTTGCGTGACCCTGCCAAGGTAACCGGCCGCGTGCTGACCACCACCTTCGACCAGGGCAACGTCTCCCACCGGACCACCCGCTGGCGTTACCTCCGCTACGCCAATGGCGAGGAGGAGCTTTACGACCTGCAAACCGATCCCCACGAATGGACCAACCTCGCCGAGGACCCGAGGCATGCCGCCGTGAAGAAGCGATTGACCGAAGGTCGGTAGCGGGGACACTCTCGGTTTCGGCACAAATGAGATACAGGGTCAACATTAGGGTCATTGCAATGATGATTCTCTGGGGTAGTGGGTTTTTGAGTTTAGCCTCGGGTTTTCCAGATAAACCCATCACCGTTATCGTGCCGTTTGGGGCGGGAGGAGGCAGTGATACGTTTGTGCGTATTTTTCAGAAGGCGATCCGGGACCATGATTTGTCGCCGCAACCGTTCGTGGTGAAGAATGTTGACGGTGCAGGCGGCACCATTGGCAGTCGGACAGCGTTGGGGGCTGAGCCGGATGGGTACACGATCCTCTGCCTGCATGACGGCATTTACACCGCGCAGCACTATGGCAATGCCGATTGGGGGCCGGCGGATTTTGAGCCGGTCGCGGCGACCGGCCGCAGCGGCGTGGTGGTGGCCGTGGCCGAAAGCTCGCCTTACAGCTCGTTGAGTGAGTTAATGTCCGTTGCCGTTCGCCGCCCGCCGCAACTGGTTTATGGCACCAATCTCGGGGCCCCGAATCATTATTCGGCGTTGTTTCTGCAAAACGGCAAGGACGGAGCCCGGTTTCGGTTCACGCAAACCGGTGGGGGCGCAAAGCGGTTTAATCAGCTCAAGGGCGGCCACATTGATGTGACCGGGTTTTCGGTGGCGGAGTATGAGCAGTTCAAGGGATCGGGTATCCGCGCGTTGGCCGTGTTGGGCGAGGAACGGGAAGCAGCGTTGCCGGATTTACCGACGGCAAAGGAACAGGATGTTGATGCGGTCCACAGTCTGATGCAGTTTTGGTGGGCGCCCAAGGGAACCCCTCCGGAGCGGGTGGCATATTTGGAGGACTTGCTGCGGCGAACCATGAATACCTCGCAGGTCAAAGAACGATTGGCGCAACAACATTATGAGCCAGTATTTCACTCGGGCGAAGCGTTGCGGGCGGTGATCCGTTCTCGCAGTGAAGATTTGGCGGGGCTGAAAATTAAACCACTGGATTCGTTGCCTCCGTTGCATTGGCTGGCGCTGGGTGTTGTAATCGTGTGTGGGGTGTGGGTCTGGCGGGAAGGAGAGATCCGTTAACGATGGTCGAAATTTTTACCTCACCGATTGTATTAGGCCTGGCTTTGTTGGGGGTGTCTCTTGGGATCACAGTCGGCGCCGTACCAGGCCTCACCGGGACGATGCTAATCGCGTTGGCCTTGCCATTGACCTTTTCGATGGAACCGGTTTCGGCGTTGGTCTTGTTGGTGGCCATGTATGTGGGAGCGGTGAGTGGCGGTTTGATCAGCGCCACCTTGCTGCGAATGCCGGGCACGCCAGCGGCGGTCATGACGACGCTGGATGGCTATCCCATGGCGCGGGGCGGCCAGCCGGGCCGCGCATTGGGTTTGGGCATCGGCGCATCATTGGTGGGTGGATTGATCTCGTGGATGGCGTTATGGCAACTGTCCGAACCCATGGCCGAGTGGTCCACGAAACTGGGGCCATTCGAATATTTCTCACTGGTCATCCTGGCCCTGGCGTTGCTGGCGGGCATGGGGGAATCCACACGTGCGCGCGGGCTGTTGGCGGGGGGGCTTGGCGTCCTCGCGGCGATGCCAGGAATGCATCCGGCCACCGGTGAACTTCGTTGGACCTTGGGCATGACGGCCATGAACGACGGGTTTCGTTTGATCCCCGTGTTGATTGGCCTGTTTGCCATTGGAAAAATCCTGGGTGATCTGACGGGGGAACCGGGGGAGGTGAGTCGGGCGAAAGGTGAGGATCGGGCCTGGGTGGATTGGGCTACTTGGAAGGTTCAGTTCAATAATTTGCTGCGCTCCTCGGGCATCGGCACATTGATCGGCGTCTTGCCCGGTGTGGGAGCCAACGTGGGTTCGCTGGCGGCGTATATGACGGCAAAGCGTGCCTCGAAGACACCGGAACAATTTGGCAAGGGCAGCGAGGAAGGCATCGTGGCTTCCGAGGCGGCAAACAATGCCACGGTGGGTGGCGCGCTGATCCCACTCATTGCGCTTGGCGTGCCGGGCAGCGTGATTGGGGCGGTGTTGTTGGGGGCTTTAATTGTCCATGGCCTGCAGCCTGGTCCGTTGCTCTTTAAGCAAAACCCAGAAGCCGTGCACGCAATCATTGGTACCGTGCTGGTAGCGAATGTGATGATGTTCGGCCTCATGCTGGCTGGGGCCCGCTGGATTGCGCGGCTTTCGGCCTTGCCACAAAAAGTGCTCATGCCGGGGGTTTCCATCTGTTGTATCTGGGGGGCATACGCCTTAAACGGCCAGATGGTGGACGTGCTCGTCATGCTGATCTTTGGTGTGATTGGCTGGCGGATGGAACAGGCTAGGCTGCCCTTGGCGGCGTTTGTGATTGGCTTTGTGCTGGCGCCGGTGGCGGAGGAAAAACTGTGCGCGGGCTTGATGGCAAGTGGTGGGAGTTATGCGCCGTTGATCACCCGGCCCTTGTCGTTGTTGATGCTGGTGGGAGCGGCCTTGTTGTTGCTGCGGAAGAATAACATTTCCGCATCGGCGGCATCCTCGTAAGGTCGCCGGCCCATGAGCGAACGGCCGAATATTCTCTGGTACTGCACCGACCAACAACGCTTCGATACCATTGGGGCTTTGGGGAATCCGCATGTGCGCACGCCGGTGGTGGATCAACTGGTGCGCGAAGGGGTGGCCTTCACGCATGCGTATTGCCAAAGCCCGATTTGTACGCCGAGCCGTTCGAGTTTTATGTCAGGCCTGTACCCCAGCCGGGTTCACAATACGCGCAACGGCAATGACACGTTCCCCAACTGGCCGCCGGTGATCAGCAAGCTCATGGCCGACGCTGGCTATGAATGTGGGCTGATCGGGAAATTTCATCTGCAAAGCTCGGGCAAGCGCACGGAGCCGCGGATAGACGACGGGTTCAGCTACTGGAAATTCAGTCACGCCCCGCGCGATGACTGGGAAGAGGGGCACGACTATGCCGATTGGGTGCGCGCGCAGGGGGGGGACTTGAATGCACTGCGCGAAAGCGATGACCGCGTGCCGACGGAGCTGCATCAAACCACCTGGGGCTCGGAACGGTCGATCGAATTTATCCGGCAACCGCATACCGGGCCGTGGATGTTGAACGTGAATATTTAAGATCCGCATCCACCGTTTATTCCGCCGCGCTCGTATGCCGAGCAGTTTGATCCGGCCGCCATGCCGGGGCCGCATTTCCGCGAGAGTGATCTGGCGGCGCAGGCGAAGCTGGCCGATTGTGATTTCCAGGATGAGATTCGCACACCCGAGGAGCATGGCGCCCATGCAGCCCAGGCGCGCTACTATGCGATGATTGCGCAGATTGATGACCAGTTTGCGCGCATCCTGCAGGCCTTAGAGGAGACCGGGCAGCGAGACAATACGGTAATTATTTTCACCAGCGACCATGGCGAGGCGTTGGGGGATCACGGATTGATGTACAAAGGCTGCCGG